>DATAVE010000107.1:0-5818 GCA_036267875.1 Mycobacteriales bacterium | reverse complement strand
TAAGACCCGTGAGGGCTACGTCGTCAGCGACAAGATGACCAAGACGGTCACTGTCGAGGTCGAGGACCGCGTCCAGCACCCGCTCTACGGCAAGACGATCCGCCGGACTCGCAAGGTCAAGGCGCACGACGAGGCCAGCATTGCCGGCGTCGGCGACCGCGTCCTGCTGATGGAGACCCGGCCGCTGTCGGCGACCAAGCGTTGGCGCGTCGTCGAGATCCTCGAGAAGGCGAAGTAGACAGATGATTCAGCAGGAGTCTCGTCTTCGCGTCGCCGACAACACCGGCGCCAAGGAGCTGCTCTGCATTCGCGTGCTCGGCGGCTCCGGTCGTCGCTACGCGAGCATCGGCGACATCATCGTCGGCACCGTCAAGGACGCGCTTCCGGGCGCTGGCGTCAAGAAGGGCGACGTCGTCAAGGCGGTCGTCGTCCGCACGACCAAGTCACGCCGGCGTCCCGACGGCTCGTACATCAAGTTCGACGAGAACGCCGCTGTGCTGATCCGTGACGGCGGCGACCCGCGTGGAACGCGCATCTTCGGGCCGGTCGGCCGGGAGCTCCGCGACAAGCGGTTCATGCGGATCATCTCGCTCGCCCCGGAGGTGTTGTAGTCATGGCTGGACTGTTCGTGAAGAAGGGCGACACCGTCCGCGTGCTCAGCGGCAAGGACCGTGGCGCCGAGGGCAAGGTGCTCGTCACCTCTCCGAAGACCTCGAAGCTGATCGTCGAGGGCGTCAACCGCGTGACGAAGCACAGCAAGGTTCAGACCACGCAGCGCGGCGCACAGGAGGGCGGCATCGTCCACCAGGAGGCGCCCGTTCACGTCAGCAACGTGCAGGTCGTCTGCCCGAAGTGCGGAAAGCCGACCCGCGTCGGCTACCGCAAGGACGAAGAAGGTCACAGCGTCCGGGTGTGCCGCAAGTGCGACCAGGACATCTGAGGAGTACGACGAGATGACGTCAACCACCGCTGAGCGAGCCGTGCCGCGGCTCAAGCAGCGCTACCGCGACGAGATCGTTGCGTCGCTGCGTGAGCAGTTCAACTACTCGAACGTCATGCAGGTGCCCACCTTGATCAAGGTCAAGGTCAACATGGGCGTCGGCGACGCTGCGAAGGACGGCAAGCTGATCGAGGGCGCGGTCCGCGACCTCACCCTGATCACCGGCCAGCGTCCGGCGATCGCGAAGGCCCGCGTGTCGATCGCGCAGTTCAAGCTGCGCGAGGGCATGCCGATCGGTGCGCACGTCACGCTGCGCAACGACCGCATGTGGGAGTTCGTCGACCGGCTGCTGTCGGTCGCACTACCCCGGATCCGTGACTTCCGCGGTCTCGACGGGCGCAAGCTCGACGGCAACGGCAACTACACCTTCGGCCTCAACGAGCAGTCCATGTTCCACGAGATCGATCCCGACGCGATCGACCGCCAGCGCGGCATGGACATCACGCTGGTGACGAGCGCGCACACCGACGACGAGGGTCGTGCGCTGCTGCGCGCTCTCGGCTTCCCGTTCAAGGAGCAGTAGAGATGGCAACCAAGGCACTGCGAGCGAAGGCGGCGCGCAAGCCCAAGTTCGCCGTACGCGGATACACCCGCTGCTCCCGCTGTGGACGTTCGCGCGCGGTCTACCGCGTGTTCGGCCTGTGCCGCATCTGCGTTCGTCAGATGGCCCATGCCGGGGAGCTCCCCGGCATCACCAAGTCTTCCTGGTAAGACCCAAACATCTTCGCCGTAGGCCCCTGACTCGACAGAGCGGGGAACCGCGGTGGGAAGGAACAGCAACACATGACGATGACCGACCCGATCGCAGACATGCTCACGCGTCTGCGCAACGCCAACTCGGCGTACCACGACACAGTCTCGATGCCTCACTCCACGATCAAGGCGCACATCGCCCAGATCCTTCAGGAGCAGGGCTACATCGGGAGCTGGAGCGTGCAGGAGCCCGATGCAACGGCCAAGGCCGGCCCTGCGCAGATCCTGACGCTGACGCTGAAGTACGGCCCCAACCGTGAGCGCTCGATTGGCGGTATCAAGCGGGTCAGCAAGCCGGGCCTGCGTGTCTACGCGAAGGCGACCAACCTGCCCAAGGTGCTTGGCGGGCTCGGCGTCGCGATCATCTCGACCAGCGGTGGTCTTCGGACCGACCGACAGTGCTCCAAGTCCGGAGTAGGCGGGGAAGTCCTCGCCTACGTCTGGTAACGGGAGGCATGAGATGAGCCGTATCGGACGACTTCCCATTCCCGTTCCCTCAGGTGTCGAGGTGACGATCGAAGGCCGTGACATCACGGTGAAGGGCCCAAAGGGCGAGCTGAAGCACAGCGTCGTCGAGCCGATCACTGTCGAGCAGTCCGAAGGCACGTTGCTGGTGCAGCGTCCCGACGACGAGCGCGACAGCAAGGCGCGCCACGGCCTGACCCGCACGCTGGTCAACAACATGGTCGTCGGGGTGACGGACGGCTTCACCAAGACCTTGGAGATCGTCGGCACCGGTTACCGCGTCCAGGCCAAGGGCAAGGACCTCGAGTTCGCCCTCGGCTTCAGCCACCCGGTCCCGGTCCCTGCCCCTGACGGCATCTCCTTCGCCGTCGAATCGCCCACCCGGTTCTCGGTGTCGGGCATCGACAAGCAGAAGGTCGGCGAGGTCGCCGCCAACATCCGCAAGATTCGCAAGCCCGAGCCGTACAAGGGCAAGGGTGTGCGTTACGCCGGCGAGGTAGTCCGCCGCAAGGCCGGAAAGGCTGGCAAGTAATGGGTGGTACCCGGATTTCCGAGAAGCGGCGCGCCTCGCGCGGTCGCCGTCACCTTCGCGTTCGCAAGAAGGTCACCGGCACGCCGGCGCGTCCGCGCATGGTCGTGACGCGTTCGTCGCGGCACATCTCGGTGCAGATCGTCGACGACACGGCCAGCCATACCCTGGCTTCGGCGTCCACGCTCGACGACGGCATCCGTACGGCGTCGGGCGACAAGAAGGCACGTGCGGCACAGGTCGGCAAGCTCGTTGCCGAACGTGCCAGCGCAGCCGGAATCGGCAAGGTCGTTTTCGATCGTGGCGGCAACCGCTACCACGGCCGGATTGCAGCGCTCGCCGACGCGGCGCGCGAAGCTGGATTGGAGTTCTGATGCCAGGTCCTCAGCGACGTGGCCCCGGCGGTTCCGGTGGCGCCAGTGGCGCCGGTGGTAGTGCAGGCGGTGGTGGTGATCGACGCGAGCGTCGTGACGGCGGTGGTCGCAACGACCGCGGCGGTCCCGCAGCCTCGCAGTACCTCGAGCGGGTCGTGGCGATCAACCGTGTCGCCAAGGTCGTCAAGGGTGGTCGTCGGTTCAGCTTCACCGCGCTGGTAGTCGTCGGCGACGGCGACGGCCAGGTGGGCGTCGGCTACGGCAAGGCCAAGGAGGTGCCCGCGGCGATCGCCAAGGGTGTCGAGGAGGCCAAGAAGCACTTCTTCAAGGTGCCGCGCATCCTGGGCTCGATCCCTCACCCGATCCAGGGCGAGGACGCGGCGGGCGTCGTGCTGCTCAAGCCGGCTTCGCCGGGTACCGGCGTCATCGCCGGCGGTCCGGTTCGCGCCGTGCTGGAGTGCGCCGGTGTCCACGACGTGCTGTCGAAGTCGCTCGGCTCGTCGAACCCGATCAACATCGTCCACGCGACGGTCGCGGCCCTCAAGGGTCTGCACCGTCCCGAGGAGATCGCGGCCCGTCGTGGGCTGCCGATCGAGGATGTCGCTCCGGCCGCGATGCTGCGAGCGCAAGCTGGAGCGACGCTCTGATGGGCCGCCTCAAGGTCACTCAGACGCGGTCGCCGATCGGCGGTACGCACAGCCAGCGCGAGACCTTGCGCACGCTCGGTCTCAAGCGCATGCGTGACGTGGTCGTGCAAGAGGACCGTCCCGAGATTCGGGGCATGGTTCGCACGGTCGCTCACCTCGTGACTGTCGAGGAGGTCGACTAGCCATGACGCTGAAGGTTCATCATCTGCGCCCGGCGCCGGGCGCTCACAAGCCGAAGACGCGCGTGGGTCGAGGCGAGGGCTCGAAGGGCAAGACTGCCGGCCGTGGCACCAAGGGCACGAAGGCCCGCTACCAGGTGCCGCTGGGCTTCGAGGGCGGCCAGATGCCGTTCCACATGCGCGTTCCGAAGCTGAAGGGCTTCACGAACCCGTTCCGGACCGAGTACCAGGTCGTCAACCTCGCGAAGCTTGCCGAGTTGTTCCCGGCCGGCGGCGAGGTCGACCCCGAGGTGCTTGTGGCACGCGGCGCGGTTCGCAAGGGCGAACTGGTGAAGGTTCTTGGGGCGGGTGAGATTGGTGTGGCGCTGACCGTGCGTGCACACGCGTTCTCGCAGACCGCGCGCGACAAGATCGTTGCTGCCGGAGGCTCGGCCACCGCCCTGTAGCGAGCGGGTACAGTCGGCGGTCAGCAACTTCGGCCGCCGACACCTGTCTAACCGCTCCAGACCCGCCGTACCCGCGCTGATCCGCGCCGATCCGATTCAGGAAGAGGAGGAGCCGTGCTCACCGCTTTCGGCAGGGCCTTCCGCACCCCGGACCTGCGCAAGAAGCTGTTGTTCACGCTCGCGATCCTGGCGCTGTTCCGCCTGGGCTCCACCCTGCCTGCTCCCGGCGTCGACTACAGCCACGTTCACGAGTGTCTTCAGCTCGAGAAGAACAGCTCCGTCCTCGCGCTGATCAACCTGTTCAGCGGTGGCGCGCTGCTCCAGCTGACCGTCTTCGCGCTCGGGATCATGCCTTACATCACGAGCAGCATCATCCTGCAGCTGCTCGTCGTGGTCATCCCGCGCCTCGAGCGGCTCAAGGAGCAGGGCCAGAGCGGCCAGAACAAGATCACGCAGTACACCCGCTACCTCACAGTCGCGCTGGCGATTCTGCAGTCGACCGGCATCGTCGCGCTGGCTCGCAGCGGCCGGCTGCTCCAGTGCACTGACAGCGCGGGCAACCAGATCCCGCTGCTGCACTCGACCTCGGTCTTCCGCATCGTGACGCTCGTCGTCACGATGACCGCCGGCACCGCCGTCATCATGTGGTTCGGCGAGCTCATCACCGACCGCGGCATCGGCAACGGCATGTCGCTGCTGATCTTCACCTCGATCGCCGCACGCTTCCCCAGCCAGGGCAGCGCGATCCTGCAGGAGAAGGGCGCGACTGCCTTCACGATCGTGCTGATGGTCGGTGTGCTGATCATCGTGGCGATCGTCTTCATGGAGCAGGGGCAGCGCCGTATCCCGGTGCAGTACGCCAAACGCATGATCGGCCGGCGAATGTACGGCGGGACCTCGACGTATATCCCGTTGAAGGTCAATCAGGCCGGCGTCATCCCGGTCATCTTCTCGTCCTCGCTGCTCTATCTCCCGCAGCTGTTGGGTCAGATCTGGACGTCCAACGTCGGCTTCACCAACTTCGTCACGACGTACTTCAACCCGAACAACCCGAACTACGTCTACGTCCTCACGTACGCCCTGTTGACCATCTTCTTTACCTACTTCTATGTCGCGATCACGTTCAACCCGATCGAGGTCAGCGACAACATGCGTAAGTACGGCGGCTTCATCCCGGGCATCCGCCCGGGTCGGCCGACGGCCGAATATCTCGAATACGTGCTGTCTCGGATCACCTTGCCGGGATCGCTGTACCTCACCGCGATCGCGGTGTTGCCGATCCTCGCGCTGCACTATCTGCCAGGCGGCACGGCGGCGGGCGCCAACCAGGCGTTCCCGTTCGGTGGTACCTCGATCCTCATCCTTGTCGGTGTGGGGCTGGACACCTCGAAGCAAATCGAGAGCCAGCTGATGCTCCGCAACTAC
>DATAVE010000106.1:0-33014 GCA_036267875.1 Mycobacteriales bacterium | reverse complement strand
CGTGAAGTTGAACTGCGCGGTCGGCGCGTAGCCCGCCCGCGCAAGCGCGCTCGACAACACCGCGGCCGCCCGAGCGCCAGTTGGGTCGTTCTTGGCGATGATGCCAATCTTCACCGGCGCGCTCCCGGGGGCGCCCGTCGTGGTGTTCCAGCCCGTGAAGAAGTGCTCGGCCTTCAGCCGGACTACCAGCGTGGGCGCCAGGTCGGTGAAGCTGGGCGAGATCACCGATGTCGCGTAGCCGTGCAGCTCATTGAGCGCTGCAGTGTCGGTCGGTGCAATCGATCCGCTGAGCAGCGGGATCTTCGCCTGCGCGAAGCAGGACCGGAAGGTCGGCGTGTCCAGCGGAGTCAGCGTGTTCCAGACGGCAACGACCGGCCGGTCCTGGGTGAAGTGTGTGCAGGCCGCAGACGCGTCCTGAGCGGGGTTCACGAGCATCGACGCGGTGGACACGTTGTCGGCAGCCAGGACCACCTTGCGGCCGAACAAGCCGCCCTCCCGGTTGAGCTCGGCGATCATCGCCTCGCCGTCCTTCACCTGGTTTCCCGGGTTGGCGGACTTCAGGCCGAGGGCGGTCGCGACCGTGGCGATGTCGTTGACGGTCGTGACGCCGACGTAGACGTTGTGCGCATCCCAACCGAAGCCGGTCTTGGGGATCGCGCCGTAGCTGGTGTCGACCTTCGCCGGTTTCGTCGGCTTGCCACTGGGCTCGGTGGTCTTGCCACCGGCGCTCGGTACGCCGGTTGGGCTCGTGGTGGCGCCGTTGTTGTCACCAGCACCAGTGGTCGGAATACCGCTGGGCAGTGTGGTGTGACCGGGAGGCGGCGTCGTCGCCTGGCCACCGAGGTCACCGCTGCCGGCGTCGCCTAGGCCGTCGGTCGTGGTGCCCGTGCCGTTCCCGTTCGCGGTAACTCCGCCGCCGTATGAGGACTGCTGGGTCTGCAGCGGGACCGTGGTGCCGCAGCCGGCGACCAACGCCGCGGCGAGGGCAGTTGTGGCGGGCAGCGCGAGCCGGACCAGGCGACTCGGGCGGCTCACGCCGCGCTCGGCTTCAGCGCCTCGACCACGGCCGCGCGTCCGGTTGCCAGAGCGGTCTGCAGATGACCGCCCGGCACCTCGACCGACTCGACGTGTGGTGCGTGCTTCAGCCAGATGCGAATCGGCGGAGTAAGAGGGTCGGTGCTACCGAACACGATCGTGCAGGGCACCTGCTGGGCAGCCGGGTCGAAGCCCCACGGACCCCAGGCCAGCCCGAACTCCTCACCACCCATGTGACCCTGACGACGACCTTCGGTGCTGATCGCACGCATCGTGTTGAAGATCGCCTTGTCTTCGAGCAGCGTGGCGTCGTCAGGCGAGATCTTGCGCATCGCCTTGACGAACTTCGCTTGACCGTCGGGACGGTCGAAGCTCTTGGACTGCTTGCGCTGCATCGCTGCCAGCAGACCGGGCAAGCGCGACGACAGGAAGGCGGACAGTTTGAACTGCTTGGAGAACGCCGCGCGGACGTCGGCGTGCGGCTCGCTGTTCACCGGCGGACTGACCGGCACGACCTTGGTGACCCGATCGGCGAAGGCCTCGCCGGTCGCCCACGCGTACATCGCGCCGGCGGACAGGCCCGACACCGAGAACCGGTCGACGCCCTCGACCTCGAGAACCGCGGCGAGGTCGGCGACGCTGCGCAAAAGGGTGCGCGACGGCATCGGGTCGGTGCGCCCACAGCCGGGGCGGTCGACCGAGATCACGTGTAGCCCGGCCGCCGCGGCGTCGGCGTCCAGGTAGGCCGCCTCCAGCCGCGAGCCGCCGGCTCGGTGGAAGTAGACGGTGGGCGATCCGGTGGGATCGCCCACCGTCGTCCACGCAACGGTCCGGCCGCCAACTGTGGTCGTGCGTGCCTCGCCGTGGGTATCGATGGTCATGGTGTGGACGCTATGAGCGGGCGACAGCCGCAACCAGGGAGATCCGGCACATGAAGCGCCGCGATCTGTAGAGGATTCACCCGTGCCGTCAGCTGCCGAACGGGTAGTCGGTCTTCGACAGGTACTCGAAGCACTGGCACTTGCCGATCCAGCCGAGGTCTCGACCGGCGCCGGGAATCGCCCAGTCGCCCGAGTGAAGGTTGCTGCCGAAGCTGCCGGCCGGCGTGTACGTCGGTCCCGCGAGGGCTTCTCCCCGAACCACCTGAGGCCCGGTGAAGCCACCGCCCGCGATCACCGCGGCGCGGATGAGCCCGAAGGAGTCGCAGAACGACGTACCGATGCCGAATGCAAAGCGCGTCGCATAGCTCTGGCCCTTCAGTAGTGCGGCTAAGCAGGTCTTGCCGGCTGCCGAGAGGTAGCCGGGGTCCTGCGCACCGTTGACGTCGAGCGTCGGATACCAGCCGATGCCCAGCGCGCCCTGCAGCTCCTCCTTCGGCGCGTCCGGCGTCAGTGACGACGCCGGCAGGTTGATGGTGTTGATCCCGTATCGCGGGTAGAAGTGCTGACTCTGCGCCTGGACCATGAAGGTCCCCGTCCCGGCGTCTGCGCCGATGACATGCGTGATGCCCCTGGATCGGAACTGCAGCACTGCGCTGCTGAGATTGCTGGTCGTCCCGCTCGCGCCGATTGTGTAGTTGAACTGCGCGACGGGCGGATGACCATCACGAGCCAGCGCGGCGGACAGCGCCTCAGCGGCCTCTTGGTCGGCGGGGACGTTGTCCGCGATGATGCCTACCTTGACCGGCGCGGATCCCGCCGTGCCGTTCGTGACGTTCCACCCGGTGAAGTAGTGCTCGGCCTGCAGCCGCGCGACGAAGGTGGGCGCGAGGTCGCTGTAGGTCGGCGAGACGACCGACGTCACGTAGCCGAGATCGCCATTGAGCGCCGAACGCGAGATCGACTGGATCGAGCCCTCGTAGAGCGGCAGCTTCGCCTGCGCGAAGCACGATCGGAACGACGGCAGGTCGATCGGCGAGAGGTCGTTGTAGACCGCGATGACCGGCCGGTCCTGCGTGAAGTGAGTGCATGCCTGGGACGCATCGCCCGCCGCGTCGATCAGCAACGACGCGGTCGACACGTTGTCGTAGACAGGCACGACCTTGCGACCGAACAAGCCACCCTGGCTGTTGATCAGGTCGGCAACGGTCTGGGCGTCCTCCTCCTGGTTGCCGGGGTCCGCATCCTTCGCACCGAGCGCGGCGGCCGCAGTGCTGAAGTCGTTGGCGGTCATGACGCCGATGTAGACGTTGTGTGCGTCCCAGCCGCGTCCGGTGGTCGGGATGTTCACCGCGGAGTGTGTGGGCGACGCCGAAGGAGTCGACGAGCCCTTGCCGCCGCGATGTGGAGCGGCAGTGTTCGACGCAGCCGACGCGGACGGCGCGGTCGGCGCAGGCCCGGTGTTGTCGAGCGGCTGGCTCGGCGTCACGTCTCCCGTTGGCGGCACTGTCGCCGTCGGGAGCGATCCGAGACCATCGCCTTGGGTCGTGGGCGCGATGCTCTGGTTCGATCCGCCGTAGACGTACTGCTGAGTCTGCAGCGGGACTGTCGTGCCACATCCCGCGAGGACGACGATCGCGACGAGCGCGGCAACAGCGAAAAGCCGCCTCATGCGCCCGCCCCCAGCGGAAGTGTCACCGCGGCGGGATGTGCGGCGTCGTGGCGGACCGTCTGCGTCGCGACGAGGAACTCGGTCGCCACGGTCGACGACACGGTCGTCCCGGGATGCCGCATGAACCGTGGGAAGGCGCCACTGGACAGCTGCAGTCTGATCGCGCTCCCTGCAGGAATGGCGATGCACGTCGGCGGAAGCGTGACCGCGACATCCCACCCGCCGGCCGCATCTCGGTCGCTCTTGCGAAGGATGTTGAGCCGGTCGGTGAAGTTCGTCGAGGTGCCGTCCGGTGCGACTACGCACAGCCGGACGAACAGAGCAGTCTGCTCACGGTCGGAGTCGAACCGGAGCGAGACGGTCGGTGCGCCGAGCAGATGGGTGTCCACCTTCAGCGGCTCGGAGGTGAAGGCGATGACGTCGGACCGCGCTTCGAGTGCACCATTGTCGGCCGCACCCGCGCCCTTCGAGGCGTTGGTCGCTCCGCCGAAGCTGGGAGTCGGGTCGGCGGGGTCGTAGCGGTACGTCGTACTCGCCGCCTCCGGCGTCGCGTCGGGTTGGTCGCGTAGCCGGCCGTCGGCGTGGACGTGCAAGGTCAGCGAGTCCGTCGGCACCGGCGGCCAGGCGTCCAGCTCGACGGGTGAGTCGCTGCCGATCTCGACGAGCCGCACAGCGGCCCGTGGAGCCGCGGCGGGCTCCATGCCGGTGATGTCGCGTAGGAAGGTCGTCGCCTCGGTGATCGTCTGGCCGAGGCCCGCGCTCAGAACCTCGCCGTGGGTCCACGGGCCGATGGTCAGCTCGACGCGAGAGCCGCGACTGCGGAGCCGGTTGAACTGCCTGCCGCAGTCCTCGAGGAACAGGTCGTACCAACCGGTCTGCACGAGCACCGGCGCCTTGACGGTGTCGAGGAGATCCGCGATCTCGCCGCGATCCCACCAACCGTCGTCATTCGACTCATGCGCGAGCCAACCGTCGTAGAAGCCGATCGGCCGGCCGCTCAGCTCTCGATAAGACTCGCTGAACGGCGCCTTCAACGCGGTCCGCACGATCTTCGGGGCATTGCGTCGCTCACGCATGACCGCCTTGAGACCAAGAGTGGGGTCGACATCGGCAAGCAGCGCCCACCCGAACGCCGATCCGAGCGAGTGCGAGCCGTCGGCCCAGAGCATGTCGTGCAGCGAGCTCGGCGCTACCCGTAGCACCGCAGCGGAAAGGTGGTCGCCGGCAGCGCTGGCGACCGCAAGCGCCGCGTAGCCGATGTAGGAGTCACCGAAGGCGACGAAGCTGCCCGGGTACCACGGCTGGCCGATCAGCCAGTCGACCATCGCCTTGCCGTCTTCGATCTCGGCGACGAACGGATCGTCGAACGTGCCTTGCGAGCCGTCGGTCCCGCGACAGGCCTGCACGAGCACCCGAAAGCCCTGATGCGCGAAGTAGCGCGCGACCAGGAGGTTGATCATGCGCCGGCCGTACGGCGTACGGATCAGCATCACCGGCGGTGAGTCGACGCCGACCGGCGTCCAGTGGTCGGTGAGCAACACGGTGCCGTCCGGCATCTTCACCGGCTCGCTTCGCCGGCACTTCACCTTCGCTACCCGAACCTCGGGAAGCTTCAACTTCCGCGAGATCGCGGCGTAGATGCTCATGCCGAGGTCTTCAACGTCGGGGTCTGCAATGTCTCGGTCCTGTCCAGTCGGGACTCCCGAATCGCTGAGCGGCGCATCTTGCCCGCGTCGTCACGCAGCTGCTCCGCCGAGCGTTCGTAAGTGCGTGGCCGCTTGTGCGGCGCAAGCCTGCCCGCGACGAATGCCGCAAGCTCGTCGTCGGTTACCGCGCCTGAGACGTGGACGACCGCGTGAAGGCGGCTCCCGAGGTCGTCGTCAGGAAGCCCGACGACACAGCACGACTCGACCATTGGGTGCGCCTCGAGTGCCGCCTCGACCTCCGCGGGGTAGACGTTGATGCCGCCCACCAACACCATGTCGGTCATCCGGTCGCTGAGATAGAGGTAGCCCTCAGCATCCATCCACCCGAGATCGCCGAGTGACTCCCAGCCGTTGACCGCGCGAGCGGACGCACCGAGGTAGCGGTAGGTCGGCACGTCACTGGGCGGCCGCATGAAGATCTCCCCGACGACTCCCGGATCGGCGGGTTGCATGTCCTCGTCGAGGATCTTGATCTGGCCGACGACGGGCTTGCCGACCGTGCCGGGCCGGGTCAGCCACTCGGTGCCGCCGACCATCGTGATGGCCTGCACCTCGGTCCCGGCGTACAGCTCCCAGACGGCATCCGATCCGAGGCGGTCCATCCACCACCGCTTCAGCCAGTCCGCGCACGGCGCGGCCATGTGGAACATCGTGTGGATGCTCGAGAAGTCAGCGGAATCAAGGACCTCGGGGGGAAGCTTGGCGATCCGGTTCATGATCGTCGGTACGGCGTAGAGCCAGCCGACCTGGTGCTGCTCGATCAACCGCACGGTGGTCTCGGCGTCGAAGCGGGGCATCACGACGGCATGGCCGCCGCCCAGGACCGCCATCGTCGTGGTCAGAAATGGTGCGTTGTGACACAGCGGCGCAGGAGTGAGGAGCACGTCGCCGGGGCGCACCCGGAACAGCGCCGCGAGCTCCAGCAACGGGTCGGCCGTCGCGGGTGAGGTGGCGAGGATCACCTTCGGGCGCCCGGTGCTGCCACCGGACGTTGGTGCCTTCCACGACGGGGAGAACTTGTCCGGCAGCGGGTCGACACTGAGCGCACCTGCACCTGTCGTGTCCCAACACCGGACGGCGTCGGTCAGCTCCGTGTCGGCGATCACCAGGGACGGACTCGCGACCTCGAGGATCGCCCGCAACTCTGCCGGCACGATTCGTGACGACAGCGGCTGCGGCGTCGCACCGAGCTTCCACACCGCCCAAGCGGCGACGATGAAGCGACGATCGCTGGGTAGCGCGATGCTGACCAGATCGCCCTGGCGGACGCCCTTGTCGGCGAGCGCGCGCGCCCATTGGTTGCTGAGAGTGTCGAGCTCGAGGCGGCTGATCGTCCCAGCGGCGTCGGTTACGACCGGCGCCGCTGGCGACTCCTCGGTCAGCTGACGCAACCTCGTTGCGAACGACATCTGCTCAGCCACGCCGCGAACCATAAGGGCGGCAAGCCGCGCGGCGCCTTGTCGCCGGACACAAGGTCGACCCCGTCGAGTTGGCGGTCAGACCAGACTGTGACGGCACCAGGTGCGGGTCGGCCGCGGCAGACCTACGTTTCGGGCAGTACGGCGGCCGCGTTCGGACTGCCGCGGCGGATCCGCAGGCGAACCGAGTTGGAGCCACAGCGGGCGGCGCCGCGACGCAGGGTCGCCTGCAACGGGAGCGAGCCGACCGAGGACCCAACGCGTAAGCCGAAGCAGCCCGACGGCCTCACCTCCCAGCGGTTGTTGGTGGCGTCGTAGTACGCGAACGAACGCGCGTTGAGCGGGAACGTCACCACCGCACTCCGGCCGGGCGCAAGCGTTACCCCGTCATAGCCGCGCAGCTGCAGTGGCGGCTCGGGCACCTGCGTCGACGAGGGAAGCGCCAGATAGAGCTGCGGAACGGCACGGCCGGCGCGATGACCGGTGTTGGTCACGCGCACCGAGACGGTCGCGACTGTGCCGTCGCCACCGCCCGGATCGGTCCTCACGACGAGATGCGAGAGCCGGAAGTGGGTGTAGCTCAGGCCGTAGCCGAACGGGTACGCCGGGGTGAGGTGATGGGCGAGATACCAGCGGTAGCCGATGTCGAGGCCCTCTCGGTAGTACTCCTCGATGCCGAGTCCGGGATAGGACGCAGGGTCTCCCGCGGTCGGCAGCTGGGAGGCGCTGTTCGGGAACGTCACCGGAAGGCGGCCGGCGGGATCGGCCTTGCCGAACAGCAGGTTGGCGATCGCGGTGCCGCCGCGCTCGCCGGGATACCAGGCTTCGAGTAATGCGGCGACCTTGGTCCGCCATCCGGTCAGGACCGGTGCGCCGGTCTCGAGCACGACGACGGTGCGTGGGTTGGCCGCCGTGACGGCCTTGATCAACGCCGCTTCGTCGCCGGCGTTGGGCGGGCAGTGCGGGATGCTGCACGGGTACGTGTTGGTCGGCAGGGTCGACTCGGTCAGGTCACTGAGGCAGTTGAGCCCGATGCAGGACTTGTCCTGGCCCTCTGACTCGACGTCACCGACCACGACGACGGCGTACTTGCTGGCCTTCGCGGCTGCGACGGCAGCCGCAATATTGCTGCCTTCGGCGTAGCGGATTGTCGCGTGATGGCCGCGCAACGCCTGGCGGATCCCTTGCAGCGCCGTCACCGTGGAGTACGGGTGCACGTCGCCCGAGCCGCCGCCCGTGACGTATTTGTCGGCGTACTGCCCAACCACTGCGATCGAGCGCACCTTCGATGCATCGAGCGGGAGCAGCTGACGTGAGTTCTTCAGCAATACGGCGGCGTTCTGCTCGATCTGCTCGGCGGTGTGCGCGTCGGTTTGCTTGTCGATCAGCGCTTCAGAAACGCGGAACGGCGGACGGTCGAAGATTCCGTAGGCGAACCAGGTACGCAGGATCCGGTGGACGTGACCATCGATGGTGGACATCGTCACCAGGTGCGCGGCGAGCGCGGCCTGGATCTCCGGTGAGAAGTACGACGAGAGCGACGGGATCGTCACCGCGAACGACGGCTCGAAGTCCAAGCCATGGTTGAGGTTCCCGACGGTGCTGTGAGCGGCGCCGTAGTCGGACAGCACATAGCCCTTGAAGCCCCACTGCTTTTCGAGGGTGCGCTGAAGCAGGTAGGAGTTGGAGCACGAGAACACGCCGTTGACGCGGTTGTATGCGCACATCACGGTCGCAACGTGAGCCATCTTCACAGCGGCTTCGAAAGCCTCCAGCTCGTTCTCATGCAGCACCCGTGGCGAGACGTTGACGTCGACGACGATGCGTGAGCCGTCCGTGCCGGTGAATGGCGCGACACCCAGCTGACCCTCCTGGTTGTTCTCGGCGAAATGCTTCACGTCCGCGAGCACTCCGGTGCTCTGCGCGCCGTCGATCCATCCGACGGCAGTGCTCGAGACAAGGAACGGATCCTCGCCGTACGCCTCGTAGGTCCGACCACCTTCGGGCGTGCGCATCAGGTTGACCGTCGGACCGAACACGACATCGTCGCCCTTGTGCTTCGCCTCGGTGGCGATCAGCTTGCCGTAGCGATAGGCGTCGCTGCGATCGAAGGTCGCGGCGAGCGCCATGGGCACTGGCAACGCTGTCGCCTCACCCTTGGCCGGATGCACGCCAACCGGGCCATCGGTATAGGTGACCGACGGAATGCCGAGTCGTGGGATCGCCTCGTTCGCCCCGGTATGGGGGCCAGCTATTCCGTTGAGGAAGTCGATCTTCTCGGTCGTGGTCATCTGCTGCTCGAGCATCTCGGCGCGGCGGTCGGGCGACAACGAGGTGTTGCACCACGGTCGTGAGGCCATCAACGCACAGGGCGCCTTGGACCTCGCCTTCGTGCCGGCGGAAGAGTGCGTCGCGCCCGCGCTCGCTGGTACGCCGGCCGCGACAGTGATGACGAGTGCGGCGGTCGCGGCGCGCCTCACTGCGGCGGCGCTCAGCTTGCGGCGCGGCACTTGACGACGCTCCTCGACTGGCTGAAGTGTGAGAAGAAGGTCCAGGAGGCTTCAGCAGCGCTCGGCCCTTTGGGGTCGGTGAACTGTGCGTAGGTCGGATCGCTGGTGCCGCCGGACCAGAAGTGGCCCATGCCATGGATGACGTAGTGCTCGCCGATAACGCAGCCATTGGGTGCGGTGTAGCGCAGGAGGTTGTAGCTGAGCCCGTGGCGAACGCGCTCGACGGTGTCGCGCGCCGGGCTCAGCCGCAGCGGCGAGGACTGCCCACCACTCAGCACGAGGTTGTCGGTGCGCAGCCATTGCTGCACGGCCTGGTCATCGCATCCAGGTGAGACCACGTTGTCCTTGTCGCCGTTGAGCACGATGAACGGCATGACGCGGGACTGTGTGCCCTCCTCTTTGAGCGCCCCGCTCGCTGAGGAGCTCGAATCGTCGGCGCCGGCGACGCAGACCGCAAGCCCATACGGTCCGCCGGCCATGATCCCGATCGCCGCGAACAGGCGCGGGTACGCCGCTCCCAGATCGCTGGTGATCAAAGCGCCTGACGACATCCCGATCTCATAGACCCGGCTCGCGTCGATGCTGCGCATCGCCATCGTCGCGTGCACCATCCCGGCGATGGTCGCGAGATCGCCCTCGCCGCGCTGCCAGTCGGTCGGCAAGTACCAGTTCCAGCATTCGACAACCGGATGCACCGCGTCGTCGTCGTCCGGGTACGTGACAACGAAATCGTTTGCTTCGGCCACCGCGTCGTACGCCGACGATGCCTCCATCTGTTCGGCGTTGGTGTTGCAACCGTGGGTCACGACGACCAGCGGCACCGGGTGTCCCTTCCGGTATCCGGACGGCGTGAACACCCGGAAGTGCACCGGACCGGTCAGCGAGGAATAGGTGTACTGAGCCGCCGACCCGGTCACTGGCTTCATCGCGTCGGCTGCACGCCCCACGGCAGGCGACGCGATCAGCATGCAGACAACGAGGGCCGCGATAAGGCAGCCGAGGCGCTTTGAATACATCAGTGTATTCATATTGGTACGGTAGATCAGCGCCCGCAGACCCGCCAGTACCGTTGCCGCCTGGCCGGCACAAGCTCGGTCGTGACGCCGTCCTCACTTCGCGGCGCGAGCGAATCGTCGCCGCGACGTTGGACTACGTTGCGGCGAAGGGCTACGCCGGCGACGACGGTGACCGACATCGTGTCCACCGCTCGGGTGGCACGCAACGCCTTCTACGTCTGTTCGCCGACCAGCAGGACTGCTTCCTGGCCTGCTGCGATGCCGAAGCGACGATCGCGGCCGACCGACGCGAACGCGCTTACACCGCCTACCGGAAGATGATGGAAGGGCTCGCACGACGAGCCCGCATCGAGGAGCCCGAACCTGCCGCGCCGCATCGCGACCTCGTCGAGTTCACCGAGCTCGTGCTCATGGGTTGGCATCCGAGTGCTCGGCAGCGATTGAGCCGGTTAGCCGTAGCCGCGCAGGTCGAGATCGGTGAACAGCCACCACAGCTCGGCGAGCGTCGCGAGGTCGGCGAGGTCCGCGCCCGTGAGCTCGACGAACCGACCGACGCGGTAGCCGACCGTGTTGGAGTGGACGTGTAGCTGCGCCGCGACGGCGTCGCGGCTGCCGCCTTGCTCCAGGTAGGCGCGCACCGTCGTCAGCAGCTCTTCGCCAAGGCCGCCTGACTCACGGATCGGGACGACGTACTTCGCGCGCAACTGCTCACCGAACTGGTGCTGCGCGTGGACTGCGGCCTTCAGGCCGAGACTGCCCAGGTCGTGGGCCTCGGTCAGCCCGAGCCGCCACGCCGTCTCGAATGCAAGCGTCGCGTGTTCATGGGCGACGGCCAGCTCGTCCTCGCAGACCGGACCCGCATAACCCGCGACCACGTCGAGGCCGGCGAACGGACGATCGATCAGCAACCCGACGATGTCATCGCCCCACAACGCGAACGCCACGTGCGGCGCATGGGTGAAGCCGTTGCCGAGCACCTGCTGGACCTGATCGCTGTCGGCCTTGCTCCGGCCTCGGGCGCGTACGACGAAGTAGCTGCGGGTCGAGTCCAGGCCGAGCCGAGCAAAGTGATCCTGCCGATCCGCAGCTGATCCTTCGCCCCGTAGCAGAGCGCGCAGCGCGAGTGACCGTCTCGCATTCTCCTCGCGAGCAGTGACGAGCTCGATCCGCCGGTGCGCCTTGGTGGTCACCCGGTCGACCGCCGTGACGTTGGCGAAGCGCAGCGCGAAGGCTTCGAGGCGCCGCTCGATCGGCACCGAGCCGGCGTACTCCCAGAGCTGGTCCCAGGCACTCGCCTCAGCGGTGGCAACAGCGAGCAGGTACTCATCGACCGGCACGCCGTTACGGGCGCGCTCCTCGACGGTTGCCTCGAAGTCGGCGAGCTCGTGGTCGCGCAGGTAGCGCCGCTCCCGGAGTGCCGTGAAGATCAGTCCGATGTTGCGAGTCGTCGCAATCGTCAGCTGCTCGTCACTGACATAGGCGTACTCGGGCACGCGTTCGCGAATCGCCTGGTTGACGTTCGCGATCACCGTGTCGAAATCGGCGAGGGCGGCGTCCACGGCGTCAGCCACACCGTCCCAGTCGGATCCCGTCACGCCATGTCCGTGCCGGACAGCAGACGATGAAGTCGCAGTGCCATCTGCATGTCGAGGGCCCGGTCACCGAACCGCCAGCCCTCACCGAGCAGCCGGCTGATCCGTTGCAAGCGTTGATAGAGCGTGTTCGGATGGATGTTGAGCTCGGCTGACGCGGCAGCATGCTGGCGGCCGGCGGCCAGGAAGATGTCGGCCGTCTTCACCAGCTCGGCGCCACGGTTTGCGTCGTGCTCGACCAGCGGGCCGATCGTGCGCTCGACGAACCGGCCGACGTCCTGCCTTCCCGCGCGAGCAAGCAGGAAGCGATAAGGACCGAAGTCCTCGGGGCCAGCGCACTCGCCATCGCGACCAAGTGCGGTGAGCACCGACACGCACGCTGCGGCATCGTCGTACGACTGCTTCAACGCATCGGGCCCCGCGACCGGCCCGGACATCCCGATCGTCGTGCGCGGCACCACGGCGGTGATCGCACTGCGCGCAGCGTCGAGATCATCGGCGCGGACGACGGCGACGATCTGCCCACCGAGCCGGGCGGCGAGGCCACCGTGTGTGTGGGCGTGGCGCTCGAACTCGACGAGCACCTGCAAGGCGCGGTTGCCGGCAACCTCTGCAACCGCGACGACATGTCGCACGGTGACGTCGAGTCCGAGGCTTCGCGCTCGTCGGGTGAAGCCAGGCAGATCCTCGATGCGGCGAGTGAGCAGCTGCTCGATGACCTCGGCACTGGTACGCCGCTCCGCGTCGCTCACCGCGCGCTCCGAGGCAACGACCAGCGCGATGGTCAGAGCGGACCGCTCGAGCAGTCGCCGCGCAACGTCGTCCAGCCCGTCGTCGCTGGCAACCTGCAACGCGCCGAAGTAGGAGTCCGCGGAGGCGACGGGGACTGTCGTCAGTCCCTCGGCGACCAGGGTGTGACGCTGCGCGAGCGGGCGGAAGGTTGCCGAGGGCAGTGCGCCGTCGACCTCACGCGCTCCGACGTCGCGGACTGGCGCGCCGTCCTTTGCGGCTGCGACCACGGTGTCGGACTCGTCGGCGAAGGCAACCAAGCCCTGGACGACCTCGGACAGCGCCTCGATGACCTTCGCTACGCCACCGCCGGAGAGCGCGACATCCATCAGTCGCTCGTGCAGCGTCGCGGCTCGGGCGGTGCCGTCGGCTTGGATCCGAAGTGCCTCGTGAGCAGCAGCAGTCTCCGCGGCGGCACGGACGTGGTCCTCGAGCTGACGGGTGGAGTCGATCGCGATGGCGGCAAAGGATGCCAGCGACCCGAGCATCGACATCTCGTTCGGCGTCGGCGGGCGGACGTCGCGCTGGGCGATCATCAGCACCCCGACGATCTCGCCGCGCAGCCGCATCGGAACGCCCGCGATCGTACGGAGCTCTTCGGTTCGCGCAATCCGGTCGACGTCGTCCTCGTGGTGCAGCTCCAGGTCACCGATGTAGTCGGTGCTGCTGACCGGCTCGCCGGTGTCGACCACCCGGCCTGCCACGCCGACATGGGCGGGGATGACGACACCGCGCAGATGCGGGCCGAGCGAGCCGTCGGTCACTCGGATCCGCAGCGAGTCGTCGGGCCCGCGAAGCGCGAGATAGGCGACGTCGACATCGAGCAGCCGTCGCGCCTCGGTGACGATGTCCTGGAGCAGGGCGTCGAGGTTGCGAACTCCTGACAGTCGCAGGGTGAGCTCGTGCAACGCACCGAGCTCGGCAAGGCGCTGGCGGTGCTCGCGGAACTGCGCGTGCAGCCGGATCGCCTGACCGGCGGCCCGCTCGATGTCGGCGCGTTGCGCGTCCGAGGAAGCTTCGGCGAGCATTCGCGATCGGGTGTCCTCGAGCGCATCGACGTCGGTGCCGCCCATCAGCAGGTCGAGCCACTCTCGACTGGCTGTGCCGACAGCCGCAGCACCCTTCGAAACGGCCGCCATATGTGCCTCATCTCCACTCCACATCGATGTGGAGGACTTCGACGCTAGATCCATGACTCCGTAGAGGCAATGCACGTAAGTCAGGCGGTAGGCAAGGATGGACAAACCATGCGCGCCGCGGTGATCGATGCTCCCCACTCTGTGGTGGTGCGTGATGTCCCCGATCCGACGCCCGACACCGGCGAGGTCGTCATCGAGGTCGCCGGTTGCGGGATCTGCGGCACGGACGTGCATCTGGTCGAGGGCGTGCTGCCGGGCACGCAGTACCCACTCGTTCCGGGACACGAGTTCTACGGCCATGTCGTTGCGACTGCCGCGGACCGCACCGGCCCGACTGCGGGCACGCTGGTCGCGGTCGACCCGAACCTGCCGTGCGGGGTATGCGGACCCTGTGTCGTCGGGCGGTCGAATCTCTGCGAGAACTACTCCGCGATCGGGGTCACGCGAGCAGGCGCCTGTGCGGAGTACGTCGCGGCACCCGCCGCGGTCTGCCGGGTGCTGCCCGAAGACTTCCGGCTCGACGCCGCCGCGTTGATCGAGCCGATGTCGTGCGTCATCCACGGGATCGATCGGATGCCCGCGCAACCGCGATCGGCTCGCTGGCTGGTCTACGGCGCGGGGACAGTCGGAACGTTGATGGCAGATGCGGTGTCGGCCCACACCGACCACAAGGTTTGCGTCGTCGAGCCGAATGCGGACCGTCGCGCACGGGCTAACACCCTCGGATTTCGGGCAACCGCCTCGGCGGATGAGCTGGATGTCGCGGCCTTCGACGCGGTGGTGGACTGCACCGGCGTGCCGGCCGCAATCAGCGATGCCCTCGGTCACGTCGCGACAGGCGGGGCGGTGCTGTTGTTCGGCGTCGCTTCACCGGGCGCGACCGTCGCACTCTCGCCGTACGACGTCTACCGCCGGGAGATCACGATCGTCGGCAGCATGGCAGTGCATCAGAGCTTCGACCGCGCGATCACCGCGATCGCGGCGCGACCGACAGTCGCTGCCGCGTTGGTGACGCATCGGATCCCGCTTGCCGACTACCCGGACGCGCTGGAGATCTTCCGGTCCGGCGTATCGGGCAAGGTCGAGATCGTCCCGCCTGCATGACGATCGGCGTGATCGGCGAGTCCCTGATTGATGTCTTCACCGACGCGAGCGGTGCCATCGTCGAGCGCCCAGGCGGGAGTCCGTTCAACGTCGCGGTAGCACTGAGTCGACTCGACATCGAAGCGCGGCTGTTCACGGCAATCGGAAACGACGCCCACGGCGCGACGCTGCTCTCCCGGCTGTCCGAGGAGGGCATCGCGCTGACGCGCGGCGCGTCGACGGCACCGACGTCGGCGGCACGCGCCTTGGTCGACGGCGACGGCCGCGCTACGTACGAGTTCAACCTTGCCTGGGACCCGCACTTCGGCGACGACTGGCCGGCGCTCACCGTCCTGCACTTCGGCTCGCTCGGGTCGGCTCTAACACCCGGCGCCGACGAGGTGCGCGGCGTCGTCGACCGCTACCGGGGCACGGCGTTGATCAGCTACGACCCGAACTGGCGCGATGGTCTGGTGGTCGGCGACCCTCGCCAGCTCGTCGACGGCAACGCGGCACGCGCCGACGTCGTGAAGCTCAGCGACGACGATGCCGCCGCGATCTATCCCGGCCTCGACCTCGAGGACATCGCCCATCGGCTGCTGCACCTCGGGCCCGCCCTCGTAGTCATCACGAAGGGCGCGGCCGGCGCATCCGCGTGGACCGCGAAGAACGAGAAGCACGTCGGCGCAGCGACGATTGACGTGGTCGACACGGTCGGCGCAGGGGACGCCTTCATGGCGACGCTGCTGTCAGAGCTCGCCGACTTCGACCGCAACAAGGTCGAGAGCCTCAACCGCCGAGAGCTCGAGCTGGTGTTGGAGTTCGCATCGTTCGTCGCAGGCAAGACCTGCGAGAAGGCGGGCGCCGACCCGCCGTACATCGCCGAGCTGTTCTAGCGGACTAGGTCTCGAGCACGATCTTCCCGGTCGCCTGACGGTTGTCCATCAGCGCAAGCGCTTCGCCGGCTCGCTCCAACGGGTAGCGTGCGCCGATCGGCGGATCGATGTGTCCGGCCGCGGCCAGCTTGGCGATCTCGACGCCGACCTCGGCGCCGTAGGACAGCCCGCTGGACATGACGTATTCGCCCCAGCCGGCACCGATCACCTCGGTGTTGCGCAGCAGCAGCCGGTTTACCTTGACCTCGGGAATCGCGCCGCCGGTGAAGCCGACGACGACCAGTCGGCCGGTGCGCGCGAGCGAGCGCAGGCTGTCGGTGAAGCGATCTCCACCAACCGGGTCGACGATCACGTCGACCCCGCTGCCGCCGGTCAGCGCGAGCACCTCCTCCTTCCACGGACCGTCGGACCGTACGATGTCACTGGCACCGGCGGCTTTCGCGACGGCACCCTTCGCGTCACTTGATACGACGGCGATGGTCCGGGCGCCGAGGCCCTTGGCGACCTGGATCGTCGCTGTGCCGACGCCGCCCGCAGCACCGTGGATCAGGACCGTTTCACCGGCCTCGAGCCGCCCGCGAGTGACCAGCGCGAAATACGCCGTGTGGTAGTTGAGGATCAACGCCGCGCCCTGCGCGAAGTCGAGCCTGTCCGGCAATGCGAACGTCATCGCGGCCGGCGCGACGACGACCTCGGCGAAGGCACCCGACATGCAGAACGCCGCGACCTTGTCGCCTGCGGTGAAGCCCGAGTCCGCAGGAGCGCTTCGTACGATCCCGCCGACCTCACTGCCCGGAACGAATGGCAGCTCGGGCTTGTACTGGTACTCGCCTCGCGTCTGCAGCACTTCGGGGAACGACACGCCCGCGGCCTTGACCTCCACGACAATCGCATCGCTGGATGTCGGGTCCGGCAAGTCGACGACTCGAGTCGCTGTTTCTGGCCCGGTCAGCTGAAAGATCTCGACAGCTCGCACTCGCCGGACGCTACCCCTCGCGGGTCACAGCGTTCTTGCCCGGGTATGCCCGAAATAGTGTCGCTGAGTTGGAGCATCGAAACCGGGTCTGCGGATTTCCGATCTCTATAGGGCAAGCGTTTTCACTCCGCATCAACCCGGCGCAAGTCCCCAGAAACTTGGCAGACCCTCATGAAGCAGCACCTCTCAACCAGACTCGGCAGCGTCGTACTAGCCCTCACTGCGACCACGACGATCGCGTCCGCAATCCCGACCGCTGCAGCGACTGCTTCGTCCGCTTCGCCGACCGTGCAGGTCGCGAGCCATACCAACAGCACGCCCGCGAAGCTGCGCGACCCGCGGGCGAACCGCGTTGCTTCCCCGGACTTCCACACGCTTTGTGCATCCGACGGACCGCAGAACGACGCCTGCATCACGCAGGCGCTTTCGGCGATCAACAAGGCACACACTGCGGAGGGCGTACGCCGGATGATCCTGCCGACGGACTACAAGGACCTGACGATTCCCGAGCAGACCTTCGTCGTCACGAACCTCGAGCGGGTCGACCGCGGGATGCGGCCCTTCCTCGGGCTGACCTCGAAGCTGAACGCAAGTGCCCGGCAGGCGGCTGTCGAGCGTGACGACCCGACGCTGCTCGGCGCGATTCTCAACCTGCTCGGCATCCGTGAGTACGCCTCGATCTGGGCAGGCGACTTCGGCCCGCTGGCGAGCGATTACGACTGGATGTACGACGACGGCTACTCCGCCGACGGCAGCATCAACATCGACTGCCGGCACCCGGACGCCTCCGGCTGCTGGGGCCACCGCCACGCGATCCTCGGGCTGTTCACCGGGCTGCGCACGCTGGTCGCCGGCGGGGGCTCGGCCGGCCAGGCCGGCGGCTCGATCGCGGAGGTGCTCGTCGGGTCTTTGCTGAACGCGCCTTCGCTCACCTACAGCTGGTCCCAGGCACTGGCGTACGGCGCGAACGGACACCGGACGGCCAGCTCCCTCGCTTGAGTGCGTAACGCCTTGCCCCGTGGGCACGTTGTAGAGACGTCTGCCACATCGGCGCGGACCGCTGTCGTCGCCGGTGTGGCAGGCATTACCTCCGAGCGGGCCCTGCCGAGGTCTACTCGCGAGTAACTCGAGGCGAACTGGCCGGTAACTGAAACGGGCTCACCTTCTGTCTCTATCCTCGGGCAAATGATCGAGCGGAACGTCGCCGGGATTACCGTGCGTGAGGCCGATCGCAATGGGCGCCGATACGCCTATCCCGAGGACTATCCGAACGAGGCGCGCATCGAGGCCTCGATCCAGCTTTCTGCCCAGCACGACGACGGTGACGTCGAGGGCTTGAAGGTCGACCCGGAGACCTATCCCGCACAGGACGCCTTCTTGTCTACGGGTACGGCGCAGTCCGCCGACTTCGTCCAGGGCATGGCGTGCCTCATCGATCCCCGCTTCGAGGGGCTGCTCGACCGGGTGCTGGATGACGACGACATCGTGGCGTCCTTCCACCGGCTAGGTGAGCACATCGAGTCCGGCGGCAATGTCTTCAACGCCGTACCCCACGGGCCGTTGCTCGACATCGGACTGCTGCACGCGACGGCGTACATCGCAATGACCCGACTCGGTTACACACCGAAGATGGGCATCGTCATCAGCCACGGGATCAGCGGGCGCGGCAAGCGCTTCGGCGACGACCTCGTGTGCCTCGCGGACGCGCTCGACTGGGCCTGCGACAAGGTCTGGTACGTCACGCCCCGGACCGCAAACGTACGGGAGTCGGCGTACGTCGAAATGGTGCCGGGCGAGCGGATCACGCAACACAACGCGGTCGTGCGCACCGACATCGCCGAGACGCTCGACCTCGGCGGCTACGTGATCACCGCGGCGCCGAGCGCGACGAGCAATCGAGTCTCGCGCGATGGCGTCCACCAGATGGAGCCGCCGACCCTTGGAACCTTGCGGCTGATGTCACATCCACGCTCGGTGATCGCGGTCGCGGCCGGTCGCGTGCTCGGAGCCGCGAAGCCGAGCTATTCGCTCACACCGGACTTCCCGGTGCTGGCGGGAAACGGCGAGCAGCTCAACGCCCAAGGCGCCTCCCTGATCGAGCGGATGTGCGCCGAGCTCAATCGCATCGACGCACCGACCAGCTACACGATCCGCCAGCGCTAGAGCGCATGGCACATAGGTATCGCTCTGGCAGTACCCATGTGCCACCGCTATCGCCATAGCGATAGCAACGGGACATCCGCTACTTCGGGGTCATGCGGTCCATCTGCCTGCGGATGTCGGTCTCCGAGAAGGTCTGCGGCCGGTAGGAGTTCACACCGTTGACCACGACGAAGATCGCCCAGAACGCGATCGGCCAGACGGGCCAGAAGAAGCCGTGGCGGTCGGTGAGCGCCCACGCAAGTACAAGGAACGCGCTGACCAGCAAGTAGACGAGCACGTGCGTACGGAAGCCGCGCTGTTTACGGAGCCGCCGTACCGCCTGCTTGCGCAGCTCGGTCTCATCCAGCCCAGCAACGTCGTCTTTCATACGGACATTGGAGCGCATGGCACATAGGCATCGCTCTGGCAGTACCGATGTGCCATCCGCTCTAGGTCTAGAGGCGGTATAGCGCCCTAGCGTTCTCGCCCAGGATCTTGTTGCGGGCGGTTCGGGTGAGCGTCATCATTTTCTGCTCGACCGTCTCGAGCGGGTTCGGGTACATGCAGGTCGGGTGCGGGAAGTCGGTCTCGAACAGGATGTTGTCCTCGCCGACCGCCTCGATCAGGTCCGGCAGCTTGTTGCGGTGGTTCTCGAACCAGAACGTCGCGTAGATATTGCTCTTGAAGTACTCCGACGGCGGCTTCGACATCTGCGCCAGCTCCCGGGGCGCGTTTTCCGCCATCTCGTAGTCCAGCGTCTCGAGGATGAACGGGATCCAGCCGATCCCGCTCTCCACCGACACCATCTTCAGGTCGGGGTACCGGTCGAACACCCCCGAGAGAATCGTGTTGGTGACAACGCGCGAGTTGCCGATGAACAGGAGCGTCCCGCCGATCGCCAGCTTCACGTTGTCGGGGTGTGACTCCCAGAAGAACTTCCCGTAGAAGTTCATGCCGGTGACGCTCGCCCCGATGTGGAAGTGCACCGGCAGCTTCAGCGACGCGCACGCCTCCCAGAACGGATCCCACTCGCGGCTCGCGAGATCCGGCGCTCCGAGGTCCTGCGGGTCTGACGTCATGTTGACGCCGCGCATCCCCAGGCCGGCGACGCGCTCCGCCTCGCGCACACATGCAGCGACGTCCCACGCGGGCATGACGGGCATCGGGAGCAGCCGGTTGCCCGAGCCCTCCTGCATCTGCGCCATCTGGTCGTTGTAGATCTCGAGCGTCACGCGGCGCAGCGCCTCGTCGGTGCCCAGGCCGATGTCCTGGCCGCCGAGCCCGATCGTGTTGGGGAAGATCACCTGGTGGTCGATGCCGCACTCGTCGAGTACGCCGAGACGCACCTTCGGGTCATACGCCCCGACGTGGATCATCTCGTGTTCCCACTCGAAGAGCGCGGTCTGCGCCTCTTCCTTGGAGCCGTCACGTCCGATCACCCCGCCGGCGCTGTAGCGGCCCATCGGCTGACCGTCGAAGACCCACATCCGCGCCCCGTCGATCATCTCGACGTGGGGCACTCGCTCCTTGTAGTTCGCCGGCGCGACCGAGGTGAAGAAGTCCTCCGGCTCGGAGAAGTGAGAGTCCGCATCGACGACGAACGACTGCTTCAGGTCCGCCACGTTCCTGACGTTAGTGTCAGCCCATGGCGACGGCAACGGTCCGGGGTCTGAACATCTCCTATGAGGTGATCGGCGACTCGGGCAGGCCATGGTCGATCACTCCGGGTGGGCGCTTCGGCAAGGACACCCCGGGCATTCGCGAGCTCGCCACGGCGCTCGCCGACCGCGGCAACAGGGTGCTGATCTGGGATCGCCCCAACTGCGGCGAGTCCGATGTCTGCTTCACGGGCGAGTCCGAGTCACAGATGCAGGCCGACGTACTGGTAGGTCTGCTCGAACAGCTCGACATGACTCCTGCCGTGATCATGGGCGGGTCAGGGGGCGCGCGCGTCTCGCTGATCGCTGCAGTCCGCCATCCCGAGCACGCGGCCGGCGTCGCGATGCTGAACATGAGCGGCGGGGTCTACGGCCTGATGTCGCTCGGCGTCCACTACTGCGGCGGGTCGCTCGCCGCCGCGTGGACGAGCGGGATGGAGAAGGTCGCCGACCTCGACGAGTGGTCTGGGATCCAGCAGCGCAACACAGGCAACCGGCAGCGCATCCTCGATCAGGACCGCGACGAGTTCATCGCCACGATGGAACGCTGGATGAGGGCGTACTGCCCGAACGACGGCGAGCTCGTCCCCGGACTTTCCATCGCCGATGCAGGCCGACTCGCTGTCCCCGCGCTGGTGTTTCGAAGTGGTGCCAGCGACGCCCACCACACCCGCGCGACGTCTGAACGTGTCGCCGACGTGCTCCCCGACGCACAGCTCATCGAGCCGCCCTGGGGTGACACCGAATGGAACGAGCGGATGGCGACCGGGCCGAACCTGTTCAGTGGCTGGCCGGCACTCGCGCCGCAGCTAGACAACTGGGCGAAGGAGAACGTCGAATAGCGCATGGCCACCCAGCGCATCGCCGTCATCGACGGCCAGTACGTCGACGCGGCCCCCGGCGAGCAAGCCCCCGAGACCTCCTGGGCGCCGATCACGCTTCCCCTCGACGTGCATCGCCAGCTCGTCGCCGAGCATCGGATCGACGATCCCGATCACGGTGACTCCAACCATGCGTGCACCTGGGTGCAGGACAAGTCGTGGTGGTTCCGCTTCCCGCTGCCTGACATCGAGGCAGGGGCCGACGGCGACCTGATGCTGGTCATCGATCGCCTCGACACGATCGCGACCGTCTGGCTCGATGACGCGCTCCTCGGCAATCACGAGAGCTGCTTCCGGCCCGCGCACTTCACATTGCCCGCCGCGCTGAACGGCGCGACACTGACGATCCGGCTCGACCCGCCAAGGCCGGACGAGGACGGCGACTACGAGACGGCGCGGGTGAACCTACGCAAGCCGGCGTACGGATACGGCTGGGACTTCGCACCGGTGCGGCCCTCGATCGGCGTCGGCTCGATCACCGTCCTACGACGTGACCGTGCATCGATCGACTACGTCAGCGTCCGTACGACCTCGACCGCCGACCCGGCTCAGGTCGCGGTGCGGGTCGACGCGACGGGCGACGCCACCGTCCGACTCACGCTGACCGATCCCGACGGCTACGTCGCGGCGACGGCCGAGGGCGACTTGGGCGAGACGACAACGCTCGACATTGCGTCGCCACGCTTGTGGTGGACGAGCGACCGGGGCGAACCGAGCCGCTACACGCTGACCTCAGAGGTGCTCGTCGACGGCGAGGTCGTCGACACCGATGTACGCAAGATCGGCATCCGGACGATCGAGCTCGACCGCTCACCGGACCCGACGGGCGGCGAGTACTTCCGCTTCATCCTCAACCGCGAGCCGGTCGCGTCGCTCGGCGCCAACTGGGTTCCGGCCGGGATGTCGACGGCTGCGCCGGACGACGAGCGCACCGTGAGGTTTCTGACCCTCGCCCGCGACGCCGGAATGAGCATGCTGCGGATCTGGGGTGGCGGCTACTACGAGACCGACGCCTTCTATGACGCGTGTGACTCACTCGGCCTGCTGATCTGGCACGACTTCATGTTCGCCAACCGCGAGTACCCGCAGGAGGAGGCCTACCTCGCCGAGGTCGACGCCGAGGCAACCCACCAGGTGCGCCGGCTGAACGCGCACCCGTGCATGGCGTTGTGGTGCGGCAACAACGAGATCGAGGCGATCGCCGCGATCTACGACTGGCCCGAATGGCGGGTCTCGCCCAAGGTGTTCTACGAGGCGCTGCCGCACGCGGTCGAGATCTACAGCGATCTCCCGTATGTCGGGTCGAGCCCGTGTGAGTTCAACGATCACACCAAGGGCGACCGGCACAACTGGCAGGTCTGGCACGGCGTCGACGCCAACCCGACGCCGGAGACCCAAGCCTCGATGGACTGGTATCCGACTGCCGAATGGCCGGCGCTGGACGACCCGAAAACGAAGGCCTACGTCGCGATCGCCCATCCACGCCGTTACCTCGACGACGTCACGCGGTTCGCCAGCGAGTACGGGCTGTGCTCCTACTCCCACCTCGAGACACTCGAGAAGTGGCTCGATCCCGAGGCCTTGCAGATCAACCACGAGCAACTGCTGGAGCGGTCACGACCGGGGACGTTCGGTCCGCTCAACAAGGTCGAGATCTTCCTCGACGCGACCGTCGGCATTCCCGACAACCTGCCGGACTACGTGCGCGCGACGCAGCTGATGCAGGCCGAGGGGATCAAGCTCGGCACCGAGCACTTCCGCCGACTGTGGCCGATCTGCAGCGGCGCGCTGTTGTGGCAGCTCCACGACTGCTGGCCGTCGATCAGCTGGGCACTCGTCGACACCGAGCTGCGACCGAAGCCGGCTTGGTACTACACCCGCCGCTTCTACTCACCACTGCTCGCATCGTTGAAGCCGGTCGATGGCGGCGTCGAGCTGTGGCTGACGAACAACAGCCGCGAGACGTTCGAGGAGAACTTCGAGGTCCGTACGACGACGTTCGCCGGCACGCCGCTGTGGGCCGCCGAGGCGGGCGGGCGCAGCGAGCCCGGCAGCAGTCGTGCCATCGCGGAGTGGTCACTCGACGAAGCGCACGCAAGTCTGTCGTCGTACCTCACCGTCACGAGCCCGACCGCGCACAACCGGCACTTCTTCACCGATGTCGTCGAGATGGAGCGAACCGTCCCGGAGATCGACGTGCAGCAGGTCCGCGACGGTGACCGGCTCGAGGTCACGGTCCACGCCGAGGCCTTCGCACTGATGGTGACGGCGACGGCGGGCGACGCTGTGTTCGACGACAACTGCTTCGACCTGCATCCAGGTCAGCCACACACCGTGACGGCATACGGCGTCCCGGCGGACGCGACTGTCGAGGTTGTCGCCAGCTAGGAGTCGCCGGGCACGCGCTCGTATTCGACGAGCAGGGGCGCCCACTCGGCGACGAGCATCCGAGTCGGCACGGCGAGGCTGTGTTGATTCAAATCGCGCCAATACTCCTTGCCGAAGAACACCTCGACCGCATCCTCGGTCACGATCTGGGCGGACAACCGCACCTTGATGTCACGCAGGTCGTGACGCAGATAGTCCAGCAGCACGGGATCGTCGCCGTCGAGCAGCGGAGCAGTGGTTCCGACGAAGAGATCTCGGTAGGCCTCCACGCTGTCCCACTCGCGTTCGAGCCGGGCGTATCGATCCGCAAGCGCCGTTGGCGCGTTGTCGGCCGTGAGGCCCGGCGGGATCGGCATCGGGAAGCCGCCGTCGACAAGGGTCAAGGTGCGAACCCGATCGGGATGGAGGACCGCGAGGGCGACACCGACAAAGCCGCCCATCGACATGCCACAAACGTGAACCGAGTCGTGACCGAGCTCATCGAGCACGGCAACCATGTCCTCGACGTGGCGCGCGATGTCGGAAGTGCCGATGACCTCGAAGCTGTCGGCCCGGCCGCGCAGGTCCGGCGAGATCAGCGCCAACTCGGGCATCGCCGCATGCAGTCAGGAGAAGAGCAACCGGTTGCTGCTGATGCCGTGGATCGCGAGCACCGGCTCCGTGGACCCGTCACACACCTCGACCGCGAGCGTGCCTTCAGGCACGGCCACGCGGCGTACCGAAGAACCCTTGCTCACGGCAAGCACGCTACGACCTAAATCTCGGTGTAACCCGTTTGGCTTAGTCGGAATCTCCAGGAAATTCCGAGAATTTGGTCATGGATGGTCCGGACAGCGGCGTACCTTCGCGAAGCATGGACGTCCTGCCCGAGCCACCGCCCGCCCGACGCACCCGCAAGCCGCGGGTCGCGGAGGCTGGTACAGCGGGCAACATGCCCGTCTCCGGCAACCCGCCCGTCGAGCTTTCGGCGCCTCCCGCCACACACGATGCGACGGTCTACCCGGCCTCGCAGCAGGCCGCGGCACCCGCTCCGCCACCGCCCGCGCCGGTCGCGCCGCCGGGTCCTCCGGCCGCGCCGCAGCATCAGCCACCGCAGCCACCCGCCGCGCAGCAGCCCGCGCCACCTCCGGCCGCACCTCCGGCCGCACCCCCACCGGCTCCTCCCGCGCCGGTTGCACCTCCCGCACCTCCGGCCAACAAGACTGGCGCTCCGCAGGACGACAGTGGTACCGGCGTACGCGCGCTACAGGAAGCATTCGCGATCGACATCGCGGAACGCGAGGACCGCCACCGCGCCGAGGTACGCGCGATGCAGCAGTCGTTCATGGCTGACGTCAACGCACGCGAGGACCGCCACCGCGCCGAGATCCAGTCGCTGCACCAGCGAGCGACCGCCGACAACGCGGCTCGCGACGAGCGGCAGCGCACGGAGGTTGGCGAGCTGCAGCAGGCACTCGACAACACCCGCGCCCAGCTGACCGATTCTTCGGCCGCACGTGACCGTGAGGCGGAGGCCCGCGGCGCCGCCGAGGCGGAGATCCAGCGGCAGCGCGGCGAGCTCGAGTCGCACCGCGCCGAGATCGGCCGGCTCAACACGCAGACCGACGACCTCACCCTCTCGCTGGCCGAGTCGCGGCAGCAGACCGACAAGTGGACCGAGCAGGCGAGGCGCGGCGAGGCCCAGCTGTCGAAGCTGCGAGCCGACGGCGAGAAGGCCGCCGCCATGGCCGCCCGCCAGCTCGAGCAGAAGACCAAGCAGCACGATGACGCATCACGCCAGCTCGAGGAGACCACGCGTCGGCTCGAGACCAGCGAAGAGCGCGCAGCCCGGCTCGTCGAGACGGCCGCGGCCCACGAAGCGGCCGCGCAGCAGCTGCGACAGACCGTCGCCGAGCAGCGCACCGAGCGCGAAAGGATCACCGAGGACCGCGACGAGACCCGGCAGCGCGTCATCGAGCTCGAGGCGCAGATCCGCACGATCGAGTTCGACGCCGAGCAGGCCGCCGACGAGGCAGCCCGCAAGCTCAACGACTCGGCCGAGCAGCTCCAGGCAGCCGAAGAGAAGTCCGCGCGGGTCGGCGGCCAGTCAGCCGTTCACGAGGCGACGGTCGACGAGCTGCGTCAGGCGATGGCGGAGCTCCAGGTCGAGACCCGCAACGCCAAGGCCGACCGCGAGGTGGCCGAGCGAAAGGCCGGCGAGCTCGAAGCCGAAGTCGCGCGGCTGCAGCACAAGCTCGAGACCGTCGTACGCGAGGAGAAGCGCGCCGACCCCGAGTCGGACGAGTCAGCCGAAGAGACGAAGCCGGCAGCATCGGCCAAGCCGGCGGCGGAGCCCGAGGCGGCGGAGTCTGCGGACGTCGAAAGCGACGACACCGAAGACCGTCCGCTGTCCCTCGCCGAGGAGATCGAGATCGTCTCCTGGCAGCGCGAGGCACTGGCGGCGTGGGCCGGCCGTGGCTACCGCGGTGTGATCGAGGCCGTCAGCGGCACCGACAAGACGCCGGTCGCCTACTGGGCAATCGCCGAAGCACTCGACCAGCGCATGAAGGTGCTCGTCGTCACGCCGACGGCGGAGCGAGTCGACCAGTGGTACGACGGCCTCCGTAGTGCGCTTCCGATCAACCGGATCGGCAAGATCCCGGCGAACAAGGACGAGCGCCACGGCGCATCCGACGTCATCGTCTGCACCATCCACGACGCGGTGCGCGAGAGCGTCTTCGGGACGAGCTTCGACGGGCTGATCGTCGCCGACCAGGTGCACCTGTACGGAACCCGCGAGCACTCGCCGGCACTCGACCCGCTCTACGCATGGCGGCTCGGCCTGACCGCGACCTATCAGCGAGACGACAACGGCATCTCGACCTACCTCGATCCGTACTTCGGCGGCGTCAGCATGCGGCTCGGGTACGAGCAGGCGCTGCAGAACGAAGTCATCGCGCCATTCGATGTGGCCGTCGTCTCGGTGCGCCTGACCAACGCCGAACAGGCGGAGTTCGACTCCCTCGGCAAGCAGACCAAGGACCTCGCGGCAACGCTGGTCGCGGAGTTCGGCGTACCGCCGACCGAGCGATTCGCCGACGCGGTTACGGGACTCGCGAGCGGACGCCTTGGCCCGTCGCGCAACGCGGCGCGGACCTACCAGAAGGCAGTCGCCAAACGGGCGGAGCTCGTTGCGGGCGCGTCAGGCAAGGCACCGGTCTTGAAGGCGCTGGCTGCGCGCGTCCGGGCCGGCGAGCGCGCGCTGATCTTCGCGCAGGACGAGCAGTCCGCCGCCCACGTGACGAAGATGTTCGGTACCGAAGGCTGCTCGACTCGTGCCTTGACCGGAGTAGAGCTGGGACGGCGGTCGCGTCGGGCGGACGGCAGCCGCGACAGCGACGACATCTGTCTGGTCGCGATGCCGCGGGGCGTCGAGGAGAGCGTCAACTTCGCCGACATCGACCTCGCGATCATCGTCGGCGCGAGCGGTGGCAGCCGTCAGGTGATGCACCGGCTCGGTCAGGTCATCCGGCCCAAGGCCGACGCGCGACACTCCCGACTCGTCGCCGTCTACGTCCAGGGCACCGACGAGGACGACTACTCCGACGACGCGTCGTCGATCGCAACGATCACGCCGTACGCCGCAAGCGCCAGCGAGTTGAGTGGCGCGGAGACGAGCGCGTTGGCCGACTTCCTGAAGCCTGCCGACGGCGACAAGGAAGCGTCGACCGAAAAGTAGCCCGTATGGGTTAAGAGTTATCCACAGATTCCGACAATTCGATCATGGACGGGTCGGAGCAGGCGCCAGCGAGCGCCACTGCGGTTCTTCCGGCGCAGCGCCCGCAGGGGCGTCGACTGCCGCCCGCGCCGTGGCACCAGATGCCGCCGGTCGGTTCCCCCGAGGCGCCATATCCGCCCCGACCTGGCGAAGCAGCGCGCGACCACACCGCCGAGCTCGAGACCGAGATCGAACGGCTCCGCCAGGCACTCGATGACGTCTACCGACGGCTGCGAGAGGCAGAGGCCGCGCGCGATGCCGAAGCTCGGACCCGCGTCGCCGCCGACACCGAAGTGTTGCGGCAGCGCGGCGAGGCGGCAGAGCTGCTCGGCCGGCTTCGCTGGCTCGAAAGCGCTGTCGTCGAGGCGCAGCGCGACAGCCAGCAGCGCCACGAGCAGTTGCAGGAAGCGCATCGTCAGATGCGCCTGGTCGCCGGCGATCTGCAGCGCGTACACCAGGCAGCAGCCGACCAGATTGCTGCCGCCGAGCAGTCAGCCCGCGAGGCAACAGAGGCGGCGGAGACGGCAACCCGTGATGCGGCCGAAGCCGCCGCTCGATACGTCGAGCAGGCGGACGCTCGCTGGGCCGAGCTTGCCGACGAAGCCGCGGTGCACGAGACCGAAGCCGAGGCGCTACGCGCCACGTTGGCAGCAGAGCGAGCGGCGACCGACGCGTTGACCGGACCGCTGAACGACACGATCACCCGACTGCGGACTGAGCTCGCCAAGGCGAGCGCCGACCGTGACTTCGCGCGAACCGAATGCGTCGAGCTCGAGGCGGAGCTCAACCGGCTGCTGTTCCGGCCAACTCCGGAAGAGGTTGCGAGCGCACCCCAGCTTGCTGAACCGGTCGACCCCGTCGCGGCGCCCGACCACCCGGTCTCACTTGCATCTGGAGTCGACGTTCTTCCCTGGCAGCGCGACGCGCTCGAGGCGTGGGCGGCTGCGTCGTACCGCGGCGTCATCGCGTCGGTGTCGGGGGCGGACCGCCGGCGGCTCGGGCAGTGGGCGATCGCCCGCGCTCTCGATGACAACCTGAAGGTCCTCGTCCTCGTCACCAACGTCGAGCGTGCCGACGGGTGGTACGACGAGCTGCGGGAGGCGCTGCCGATCAACCGAGTCGGCAAGTACGTCGGCCGCTTGCGCTCTGGCGAGTTCGACGTCGTGGTGGCCACGGCCGACGCGGCGGCGAAGGAGAGCATCTTCGGCTTCGCGGGCAACGTGCTGGTCATCGCCGACGAGGTCGAGAGCATCGGTACGCCAGAGCTTTCGGTCGCGCTCGACGAGATTTTCGAACGACGCCTCGGGCTGACCTCGCTCTATGAGCGTGACGACCACGGCGTCGCGACGTACCTCACGCCCTACTTCGGTGAGGTCGTCTTCTCACTCGGCTATGACAGGGCGATCGCGGAGTCGGCGATTGCTGAGTTCGACCTGGCGCTGATCGGGGTGACGTTCTCTGTCGGTGAGCGGGCGTCATACGACGAGTACGACCAGCAGGTTCGCGAGGCCGCGGCAAAGCTCCTGAGTGACTACGCGGTCCCGGCGGACGACTTCGCTGCCGAGGTCGAGTTGCTTGCCAACGGTCGCGGCGGTCACGCCCGGTCGGCTGCGCGGACGTACCAGAAGGCGGTCGCGAAGCGGGACGAAGTGCTGTCACGGGCGGCCACCAAGGACGTCATCGCGCGGACACTGATCCACTTCCCCGGCGCGGCACATGCGTTGGTGTTCTCGGCGGCAACGCGCGGCAATGCCGACCTCATCGGCAGCAAAGACGGCGCTGAGTTCGGCATCGCGCTGAGCGCCAGCGGCAGCAAGCGCGAGATGGCGGAGCGGCTCGGTCGGCTCACCGGCAGCGGCCCGCGAGGTTCGCGTCGCCGGCTCGCTGTTGTCTACGTCGAGGACACCGTCGAGGACGACCGCACCGAAGGCAACGTCACGTTCCTCGCCGACGTTGCACCCCACGCCCACGTCGTACGCCGCTTCGACAGCGGAATGCTCGACGACCTGGCGGACTTCCTCAGCTAGCCACGCGGGTGCCATCGCCGCCCGCGCACCCTGCCGATCAGCAGTCTCGACGTGACTGTCGGCGTTCGCTGGAATCGGACATGGCCGACAGGCCGGTTCGAGCTAGCGACACCTATCGAGGGGGAACTCGTGACGGAATCCAGAACGTCATCCAACAACCGGGCGGTCAACGCGATGCTGGCCGGTGGCTCGATTCTGACAGTCGCAGCCCTGATCGCCGGAATCGTCGTCTTCATCGTGGGCATTCACATGCATCACACGTGGGCGCCGCGCAAAGCGGTCTGTGACAGCTCGCTCGGCCAGCTAGGGCAAGCGTTCAACACGGACGCCGAGTCGATGTGCAGTCACGCGTCGTCGCGACTCGACATCGCGTGGGCACTAATTGTTGCCGGCGTCGGCCTGTTCATCGTGGGGCTGAAGAACATCTGGCTTCCGATAACAGGAATCCTCAGCGCGGCCAAGAAGATCTAGCCGATGCTGGCCGACCGTTGGACAGACCTGCTCGATCCGAGCATCGAGGAGATCGAGGCGCATCTACCGCAGGGCGTGCACCTCAGCGCCCTCGAACAGCTCAACCGACCTTCTCACCACGACGATGACCCGCGACCGAAACTCGAGGCACACGGCGAGTATGTCTTCGGCGTCTTGCTCATCGCGGTGGTCGGAGATGGCGGCGAGGTCTTCTACCAAGAGCTCAACCTCATCATGTCCCGGGACCGTCTGCTGACCATCCGAAAGTCGCCGGCCAACGGGAGAGCGCCCTACAACATCGAGGACGCGCAGCTCTCATGCCGGAGCAGCGACTCCGCCGGGATGGTCATCTATCACCTCGTCGATGACATTGCCGAGCGGTATCTCGACCTCATCGACCGACTCGACGACGCGATCGAAGAACTCGAGGACGGGATCGAGTCCTGGGAGCCCGACCGGGTGCGCAAGCGGATCGCGCAGCTCAGACACGACATGCTCCAGATCCGAAGGACACTGAGCCCGATCCGCGACATGCTGCGGCAGGTCGTCGACGATCGCATCGAGTTCGACGGAGAGGAAGTGTTCACCCGAGACGTTGAGCTCTGTTTCGCTGCGGCGTACGACAAGATGCTGCGCGCCTCCGACGGACTAGAGCTCTCGCGCGACCTCGTGGCGAGCGCCCGTGACTACGCCCAGGCAAAGATCGCCAACGACCAGAACGACGTCATGAAGCGCCTGACGGTGATCGCCTCGGTCCTTCTGCTTCCGACCTTCATCGTCGGCCTGTACGGCCAGAACTTCGTAAAGATGCCCGAGCTCCACTGGCAGTGGGGCTACGGCTTCTCCTGGGGGCTGATCGTCGTCACGACGATCGGGCAAGTTGCCTTCTTCAAGTGGCGGAAGTGGGTCTAGGGATGAGCATCCTTCAACTTGTGAGGCGTCCGCGGATCCGCACCACCGCAGTCCTCGTCATCGGCGCACTGCTGGGGTCTACAGCGCTGACCGCTTGCAGTCACTCTGGCAACAGCGAGCGGTCCATCGGCGCCGGCGTCTCCGCAGTCAGCGATTCGCTGCCGTCTCATCTGACAGCTACCCAGCACGCTGTCCTAGCCTCGCCGGGCCATGGCTTGAAGACGGTGGGCTCGTCTTACGAGGTGACGCCATCGGGACCGCTGTCTCGTTCAATGACGCTGCGCTTCCCCGCACCGGCGGGGGCAGCTACGACCAGTTCAGTGGTGGCCCTCACCTCGGAGAGCCCGAATGGCCCGTGGGTGCCGCTGGTAACCCGCCGAGTTGGGTCAGATCTTGAAGTGCAAGTCACGCATCTGTCGTGGTTCAGCTTCGTGTTCGGCGGTCTGGACGCGGTCGCCCACCAACTGCGCACTCTTCTTCTCGACGGCATCAGTGGTGGCTTGACCGCAGAGGCGGACGCACCCGGGTGTTCGGATCACAGCGGCTTCGCTGAGGACTACGCCGTCGCTTCGTCTGGCAGCGCACTGCTGTGGTGCACCGGGTTGGAGTCCGGGAGACCAGTAGTCACCGTCACGAACGACCGCCGGTATCCGGTGGACGTCAGCCATCCGGAGCTGACCGTCGTACACAACCAGCCGACCTCTGCAGAGCTCGAGCAACTCGCGCGCTTCGCATCCGGGCAATCGACCGTCCTGCTTCCGCGGGCCTCCATCACCTATGGGGTCTCAGAAGGCGGTGGTGAGCTGCAAACCGGCGAGGACACCTACGCCGAGAACCTCTACGCACTTCAGACCGGCGTCGACGCGCTGTTCACGATCCTGTCCGAAGGCGGCTTCACCGAGCTTCATGGCTCGCAAGCCGCGATCAAGGCCGTGCTCGACGTTCGCGGCTGCGCCTCGGCACTCGGGGGTACGCCAGGCGATCTGATCGCAGACTGCTTCGGTCCCAAGGACATCCTCGACGCGTTCGGGCCGAAGGCGTTTGTCGTCGCGGCGGTGGTCGCGCTCGGGGAGGTTCCGAACTACTTCCGCAGCGCGTTCAACGCCATCGGCGACGCCCTGGACGGGCGTGACCGGTTCACCATGACCATCCAGCCGAGCACCAGCTCTCCCGAGACGCCTCCGACGCCGGTCACAGCCACCACGCCGACCGAGCAGAGCGCGGATACGACACCGACGTGCGCTGAGTACGAGTCGATGTCACCAGATCAGCAAGCAAGCGCGATCGCCGCGATGCAGCAGGCCCACGGCGACACGAGTCCGGCCGAGGAGGCAGCCCTCTCGGTCAGTTTCTTCTGCCGGGTGTATCCGACGTACCAGATCGACGGCATCTACAACGGCAACCTGTAAGACAAGCGTCTGGCACCTCGCCAGACCTGACAACGGGCGGGGAGAGTTCCAATGGAGATACGTCGTAAGTCGACGCGCGTGCTCGCGGTGGCCGGGTTGGTCGCCGCTCCACTGGCCATGTCGGTCGTGGGACCACTTTCGTCTGCCGCCTACGCAAGTCAGGCTCAGACCATCGTCAATGAAGCCACCGCGTGGGTCGGCAAGGTTCCGTACTGCTGGGACGGAGGCATAACCAGCGGCCCGAGCCACGGCTCGCCGGTGGCGACCCAGCGCGCCGAAGGCGCTACCAACTGCCTGTCGAGTGCAACGGTCGGGTTCGACTGCACCGGTCTCAGTCTCTATGCCGTCGCGCAAGCGACAGACGGCAAGGTCGTCCTGCCCCACAGCAGCGCACAGGCCTCCGGAGCTCTGGCCGCGGGTGGCACCAGAATCACCAGCGTCAGCGCGCTCCAACCGGGTGACCTCGTGTATTTCGGAGGATCCTTCACCAACTTCGACCATGCCGGCATCTACCTCGGCAGCGGCCAGATCGTTGATGCCAACGTGTCCTACCGCGCCGGGTCCGCGACCCGACCTGACGGTGTGCACGAGGAGCCGTTGAGCTGGCAGTACACATTCGTCGGCGGCGTCCGGCTTCCCCAGGCGGCAACCCTGCCGGC
>DATAVE010000105.1:0-20734 GCA_036267875.1 Mycobacteriales bacterium | reverse complement strand
GGCGACTGGTCGGGTCAGGGTGCCGTCCGCGGGACAGGCGGCTTGCTTCTGCTCCGCGTACTCGCTGCGCTCTCCACGCTTGCAATAGGCATCACCAGCCTCGTCGCGGTGACCAGCGCCAGTCCGCCGAGTGGATTGAGGTGGTTCCTCTATCTGCCGCCGCCGCCATCGCTGAGGGGCTACAAGACCGAAATGATCATCCTCATCGTCCTGGGCGCGATCTGTCTGCTCGCGTTCATGTCACGGACCACGGCGTCCAGGGCGCTCGCGATCTTCCCGGCGGTAGGGCTGATCGCGATCCTCGTGATCAACATCGTGAATCTCAATGAGCCTCACCAGCTGATTACCTATCTGCTGAGCCAGAAGACGGCGATCGCCGTATGGGTCTGTCTCGGTCTTGCATTGATTGCGGCTGGCACGGTCGCCTGGTCAGAAGCGACGTCCGCGCAGCTTTTCGGAGTCTTCATCGCGGGTGCCGTCGTCACAGGGGTGGCTGTCGCGATCGTCGCGTCCAGCGCGCCTTCGTTCGGCGATGACTTCGGTCTCAACAGCGGCCAGATCGTCAGTGGCGGATCTAGTGACAGCAGCCAGTTCAGCAACGGCGACTCGTTCGGTGATGGCGATTCGGCAAGCTCGGGGGACGGCGTTTCAAACGGCGACGGTCTCGACAGCGAGGGTGACGGCGACACCGGACTGTCCAGCGACAACTCTCCGGGCGAATGTGCTGACCAATGGACGTCGGAGCTGGACGTGGTGACGGCGAGTCTTCACGCGACGATCTGTGAGGCACCGGACGGCGACGATGATCTGTCGTTGAGCGGGAGCGACATCGCTCTGGTCAACCTGCCCGCGAGCTATGATGGGTCGAGTTGGTCAGCTGACGACGGCAACGGCGATGACTATGACGTCACTCCGGACGAGATCACGGTCTCCGACGACGGCTCAGTCGAGAACGACGAGTACACCTCCGACAGCGAACAGAACGACGCGACAGAAAGTCCTGGCGTCAACGGCACTAGTCGTCTTGCGATCCAGGAGATGCTCGTCAGCTTCCACGAAGATGTCGTCAATCGCGATTTCCAAGCGGCATTCAATCTGCTGAGTCCCCGGGTGCAGCAGATCCAGTTGCGGAAGTACGGCTACGTGAAGTGGCGGCAGGCGCAGGCCTCGCTCAGTCCTTATCTCGAGCCGGCTGGCCTGCACGTAACTATGCGCTCATATGACCCGGGCACTGGCGTTGCGCTGGTAATGGTCACGGGGATGGGCTGGACTGCACCGAACTACACCTGCTCTCAGTGGCGTGGGCTCACGTGGGTGCGCTACCAGAACGGACAGTGGCGATACGAGCCCGGCTACTCGATCACCAGGCAGCGTGCGCGCGAGTGGAAGTCACACTTCAACGAGCTGCTCGGTGGCAGCTGCCACGTGCGCTAGCCAGTGACTCTCACCTCTCACAGCCGGGTCGCCCGCCCGGCGGCGGTCTTGCTCGCCGTTCTGACGGCCTCCGCCTGCGGGCTCATCGGCGGATCATCGGGCGCGCCGTCGGCGCCAAGCGCCGCCTCATCGGCCGAAGCTGCGCCATCGCCGATGGCTTCGTCCCCGCCCCAGCCGGTCGCCAGCCTCGAGGCCTGGCGGCCGGTGGTCGAGCAAGCCCTCGAGGCTGGCATCGCGAAGAGTCAAAGCCTCGGCGGCACCATCGAGGCGGCCGCGTTCGGCCCAGGTTGGGGACAACCCGTCGTGATCGGCGCGACAGGAGCGACCGACACCTTCCGAATGTGGAGCGTCAGCAAGCCGATCACCGCTGTCGCGGTGCTCAGTGCGCTGGAAGCCGGCGGTCGACCTCTCAACGAAGCGGTACGCCGCTCGATCGTCGAGGCGCTCACCGAGTCCGACAACTGTGCCCAGCGTCGCGATGTTGTCGCGCTGCAGCGGCTGACCGGAGGCGTGGCCGATGCCGATAGCGCGTTTCGGGCGACTCTCGCCAAAGCCGGCGCGACGACCGTCGGGGACTCGACGCCTGCCCCGTGGTCGTCGGACGACCTGGTGTGTGCGCCGTTCTTTCAGGAGACGGCCGCAGGACTGACGACCGCCCAGGTCGAGGCGCCGGCCATCCAGTTCGGGACGTACGAGTGGACGATCGTCAGTGCTGTGCGGTTCGCCTACGCGCTTGGAGCGGGTGAGTACGGCGAAGCAGGTGCCGCGGTCCTGGGATGGATGCGACGACCCAAGGAGTTCGCCGCAGAGAGCACGCCGCAGGACTACACCAGCCCGTTGAACCTGCCACCGAGCGGTGGCAGGTTCCCGCTGAAGTGGCTGCCCGCCTACAAGGGCGGCTGGGGCGGGCACGAGGAGAACGACTTCATCTCCGAGCAGATCGATGTGTTGGATGTCGACGGCAGCACGATCGCACTCGCCGCGTTGTATCGGCCGGCAACGCAGCCGCCATCCGATGACCCAGGCCTCACCGAGGCGCCTCAGGCCCTCGAGGACGTGTTCAGGTCGGCGCGGCGTGCCTTGGTAAAGCTCAGCCGGACGACTACTCCGGCTTGATCTGGAAGTCGAGCGCACAGATCGCATTCTTTGGAAACGACAGGGCCGGCCCGCCTTCCTTGTGAATGGCGCACTGGGTCTTGAACGTCGCGTTGTGGCTATAGGCGAACCCGCCGATGAGGATGACAAGGCCGAACGCTCCGAGAACGAACTTGCCGATGTCCCAGAGCATCCCGACGAGTGCCCCAGTGACGAGTGCGGTCGCGACGACGGGGTTCTCGCGTTTGGCCGGCGTCGGCGTCGGCGTCGTAACGGCCGGCCGGGTCGGCGTCGTAACGGCCGGCGGCGTCGTGACGTTCTTCGGGGCTTCGGGAGACGCGACGAGCTGGCGCCCGCACGACGTGCAGAAGCGCAGCCCAGGTGACAGTGGATGGCGGCACCCGACGCAGCGCGGTGCGTCGACGTTCGTGATGCTCGAGTCGGACTCCATCGAGCGGCCCTCGATTCCCTCCCGCCTCGCCGGACGCCCGCCGATGGCTGCGGGGAGACTAGCCCGTCAGCGGCCAGACGGGCGCAGCCGATGGGCCGATCGAGCGGTATGGTCGCTGACCGGGTGGGGTCCTCGCGTAGTTAGCGATGGCTGCCACATGACCTGGTGGGGCGACTGACGGTCGAGGTGTTTCGGTGAAGTACTGCGGTGACTGTGGCACGCCACTACCCAGCGACGCGTTGTTCTGCAGAGGGTGCGGCGCGCAGCAGGATCCGCCGGCGGCCGACCCGACTCCGCTCGCTCAGAACGCGCAGGCTCCCGAAGCGGCGCCACCTGCCGCATATGCCTATGGCGCGACGATCCTGCCGGGCGGTGATGTGCTGCCCGTCCAGTCAGCAGCGCACGGGCGATCTGATGCGTACGGCCCGGCGCCCGTTGGTTCGGGCGTTCCCTTGGTGGTCGCGGTAGTGGCGTTGCTGCTTGCCGTCGGCGGTGTGCTGGTGCTCGTCGAGGCGATTCGCGGAATGGTCTCGATCGGCTCGGGGCTGTGGGCCGGGGAGCAGTTCGTCCGCGCATTCGCGGTTCTCGCATTCGTCGTGCTCTTGGTGTTCGGCTCGTTTGGAGCGGGCTTGGCGGTGGTTGCTGTCTCGCTCTGGCGAGGCAGCCGGGTAGGCCGGGCGATGGCATGTGTGCTCGCGGGATCGGTCGCGTTCGCGGAGATCGTGTCCACGTATCGGACGACATCCGACAAGTGGACCATGGCCGTCTGCCTGGTGGTTGTGGTCGCCCTGATCCTTCCTGTCTCTGGACGGTTCTTCGCGGCGTCTGATGGGCGCCCGACCGCGGTCGTGATGTCTGTGCTGCTCATTGGCTTCTTCGCATGGGACTTCGCCCTCTTCGGCGCGGCGCTTGTCGCCTTCGGCCACTACGACCACAAGGACCTAGCGACCGGCGCGGTGATGCTCGCGGCAGCAGTACTGCTCGTGCTCGTAAACCGTGCGATCTCCGCGGGCAGCACATGGGCTCGAATGGCGGCCTCGGGGCTGCTCGCCGCGGCCTCGATCACGCTGTTGGTGGCTGAAGGCCGGCAGTTGCCTTCGCTCGCGTTGGCTGCGCTGTCCGCGGCAACGGTCGCGATGCTTTGGTTCAGTCCCGACGCGCAGGAGCACTTCAGCGGTTTGCCAGGCCATCGCCCGCAGTTGCTCGGCGCGCCTGGCGCACGGCTCGCAGTCGGTCTAGTCGCTGTTCTCGCCGTGGCTGGCGTTATTGCCGCGGGGTACATCCCGAATAGCGGTTCGTCGGACTTCTACGCAGGCAACAACTACTACCCGCCGGATACCGATACCTATACGCCGCCTTCGGACACCGGCCCGGCTTACGACGGCGCCGTCGACACCCCGGATGCCTACAGCTGGTCGTTCGACGAGGACTCGGACGACGGCGGCTCCGGCACCGTGACGCTCAGCGTCGGCGATGCCTCGTCGTATGAGTACGGAACGACGAACGGGGACGCGACTCTCGGCTCCTGTGACGTCGATGCGGGTTCGAGCTTGATGATCCCGTTCGACCTGACCTTCGAGGGAGCCGGTGACTCCGCGGCGACACTCGGCATCTCGTTTGCCGGCATCGGCGACCAGAGCATCCCGAATATCGACGGCGTCGAGCTTTACGAGGAAGCCCAATACGACGACGGCGCGGCCTGCTACGGCGATGGTGACGGCGGTTCGTCATTCGACACCTACACGACAGACGCGCTCGACGACGGAAGGTCCGCCACGACCCACGGGTTCTTCGTCGTCAGCGGCTACACCGATGCTGACGCAAGCGAGTCCGAGATCCTGGACGATGCGATTCTGACGGTCGATGAATCAGAATCGGTCGGGCCCGAGGATGACGTCGTAGTCACCGTCTCCGACGCCAGCGGTCCCGGTCTCGAGGACAACGGCAGCTCCTACTCCTTCGCGCTGTCCGGCGATCTCGAAGAGGCTGGGGAATGAGCACGCCGCCGCCGCCGATCGATGCCGGTCCTCGCTGCCCGGGCTGCGGCGCCCGGGTCGGTGTTCGGGATCGGGCGTGCTTCGCCTGCCACACGGAGCTCAACTTCGCGCCAGTCGCCGCCGCGCCGGCGCCGACTCCCAGTGAGCCCCCCGCCCAGGCCCTTCCGACGGAGCCCGTCGCCGTGGTGCCTGCTCCGGCGCCGGGCGAGCCGCTGGTAATCGAGCTTGCTCACGGACGTGATCGGCGTTCGGTGACGGTCGGTGAGACCGCGATCAGCATCGGATCGACGGACGCCGCCTCGGTCGTGATTCGAGCAGGGTTTCTGCTGCCGATCCACGCTTGGATTCGCCGCGAGCCAAGTGGCTGGGTGCTCGAGCCTGCGGGCGAGGGAGCCATGATCCTGGCGGCGGGGAAACGAACCACCGCCGTGCATCTCGAGCGAGGCGAGACGTATCGCCTTGCCGATCAGGTCGGCAACTTCGTCACCCTTCGGGTGTCGGTCGGGGCGCAGCGGCGTACCCGCGCCAGCGCCCTGCGAGCACCGCTCCCCGCCGCTGGCGAATCCTTCCTGGTCGGCAGCGACCCGAGCTGCGCGGTTCGGCTCGACCACCCACTTGTCCAACGGCGGCATGCGGCCGTGCGTCGCGACGGCGCCGGGGCGATCTGGATCGAGGACCGCGGCACGGCCGCCGGGACCTACGTCAACGGACAGAGGCTGCGAGGGCGTACGAAGCTCTCGGTCGGCGACACCTTGCAGATCGGACCGTTCAGCGCGGCTGTCGGACCGAGCGCGCTCGAGCCGCTCGAGCAGCTTCCAGGTGTCGACATCGCGGTCATCGACGCAGGTATCGATGTCGCGGCTAACGGCCGTCGGCGCGTGCTGCTCGATCCGGTGTCGCTTCACCTCGAGGCGGCGAGCTTGACTGCCGTTGTCGGGCCAAGTGGTGCCGGCAAGACGACGTTGATGCGGATGCTCTCTGGTCAGCTGGCCGCGACGCGCGGCGACATCCTCTACAACGGCGCCGAGCTTCGGCAGTGCCGTCCGGCGTACGCCGAGCTGATGGGCTTCGTCCCGCAGGATGACGTCGTCCACACTGATCTCACGGTGCGTGAGGCCCTCACCTATCAGGCGCAGCTGCGCCTCGGGGCGTCCGCTGGCGCCGCCGAACAGCGTGCCCGCGTGGAGCACCTCATCACGATGCTCGGTCTGACTACGCAATCCGAGCAGCTCGTGCGCACGCTGAGCGGAGGCCAGCGCAAGCGGGTCTCGATCGCGTGCGAGCTGCTGAAGGAGCCGCAGCTGATCTTCCTCGACGAGCCGACGTCCGGCCTCGATCCTGGCCTCGACAAGCGGATGATGCTGCTACTGCGACTGCTAGCCGATCAGGGCCGTACCGTGCTGCTGACCACCCACGCGATTGCTCACGTCGACGTTTGCGACACCCTCATCCTTGTCGGCCCCGGCGGTCACGTGATGTACGCGGGCCCGCCGGATGGTGCCGCCGAGAGCTTCGAGGTCGATGGCCTCGGGGATGTCTTCTCCGCCACCGACACTCCTGAGGTCGCCGCACAGGCGGCCGCAAAGCGGCGTGCTGCGCTCGGTGCGACGACAACGCCTGCGGTGGCGCGACCCGCCGCCGCTATCGCCCGACCCAGGCCACCGCAGCCGGGTCCGGCATTCGGTTCGACCGCATGGTGGGCCGCGGCGCTCCCGCACGCGCGAATCTTTGCGGCTCGCCACTTCAAGCTCCTCGGCCGTGATCGCGCCGCTCTGGGCTTCACCCTCTTACAGGGCGTTGTCGTCGCACTGCTCACTGCTCTGGTCGCACCCCGTCCATTGACGTGGAGCACCAATGGCAACACCGCGATGTTCGTCTTTGGATGCGCCGCCGTGTGGTTCGGCATGATTGGTTCGGTGCGTGAGCTCGTGAAAGAACGTCCAATCTGGCGAAGAGAGTTCATGGCCGGCGGCAATGTGGTGTCTTACCTCGGAGCCCGGGTGGCCGTGTTAGCTGGCGTGGCGCTGGTACAGGCGCTCACACTGACGCTCGTGCTTGCCGTGACGCTTCACCTTCCCCATACGCACCGCATCGGCCCCGCAGTGTTCGGCATCGTCGTCACGCTCTGGCTCGCCACGGTGTGCGGACAGGCGCTCGGGCTCCTCGTCTCGGCGACATCGCCCACCGCGGACCGGGCACTGAGCCTCGTGCCGTACCTGTTGATCGCGCAGCTCATCCTGTGCGGTGTGCTGTTTCACCTTGGCGCGGCGACGTTCATCTCCTGGCTGATGCCCGCTCGATGGGCTGTGTCGGGACTTGGTGGCATCGCGGGACTGTCAGCAAGCGCACTGCAGCAGTCCGGCGGGCTCTATCCACACAGCGCGATCGGACTTCTGGGGTGCTGGGTCGCCCTTCTCGTGATCACCGTGGCCGGGATTGCGGGTACCGCGTGGTCGCTCGTGCGACACGGTCGAAGCTGGCAGATCGGTTCGGACTCCCCGCCGCCGCTGCTGGCGACGGCGCTTCAGAAGACGCTTGGCGGCCCGCCGCAAGGCGGCCCGACAGGCGCGCACGCAGGGCGCCGCTAGTGAGCAACGAGACCGCTCTTGGCATCGACCTCGGGACCACGTTCTCGGTCGTTGCCCAGGTCAACGCGGCCGGAACTCCCAACGTGCTGCCCAATGCCGAGGGCTCGCCGACTACACCCTCCGTCGTGCTGTTCGACGGCTCTCATGCGGTGGTCGGTGCGGTCGCCCGCGAGGCGCTGGCCAGCGAACCCGAGTCAGTGGCGCAGCTCGTGAAGCGGCACATGGGCTCGCAATGGGTGTTCGACTATCGAGGGATCAGCTATCGGCCCGAGCACGTCTCGTCGCTGATCGTCAGGAAGGTCGTCCAGGACGGCCAGCTACTCGCCGGACCGACTCGCGAGGCCGCGATCACGGTCCCGGCGTATTTCAACGACTCGATGCGGCTCGCGACCAAGCGGGCCGGCGAGCTCGCCGGTGTCGACGTCCTGGGTCTGTTGTCGGAGCCCACCGCTGCCGCGATCGCGTTCGGCTACGAGCACCGACCATCGGGCACGACCGGGGCGGTCATCGACCTCGGTGGCGGCACCTTTGACATCACGGTCATGGACTACGACGGCCACAACCTCGACGTCCGCTCAACCGGTGGCGATGCCTACCTTGGAGGGGCGAACTTCGACAAAGGGCTGTTCGACTACTTCGTCGAGCAGTTCCGCGATGCGCACGGTCTGGACATCAATGACCCGGACGCGCTGACCCTCGAGGAGTTCACGCACGTCTCGCAGGACTGGCTGTCCAGGGCGGCACGCGCCAAACACGACTTGACGGTGCGAGACCGTGCAACGGTCTCGCTCCAGGCTGCTGGTCTGACCCATCGCTGCGAGGTCCACGCCGATGTGTTCGAACGGCTGATCCATGTCCTGCTGGACGAGATGACAGAGAAGATGATCGACGTCGTCGCGGCCGCCGGTCTGTCGCCCAAGGACGTCGGGGTCGTGCTTGCCGTCGGCGGGTCAACCCGCGTCCCGGCAGTGCGGCGGCGCATCCTCGATGTCTTCGGCAACCTGCCTGAGTCGAGCGTGAGACCGGATGAGGCAGTCGCACTCGGTGCCTCCCTGTTTGCCGCGCAACGACAGCTCGAGCGCGGCGGTGCCCTGGTAATGGACCGGGATGCGCAGGCCTATCTCGAGCGGATGAACGTGACCGATGTCGCCGCACATTCACTGGGCGTGAGCGTGTTCGATACCTCGGGTGACGCCGGTGCCCGCGGCGTCATGGCAGCGGTGCTGCCACGGAACACCGCGTTGCCCTTTGCCGGAACCAAGAGCTTCTACACGATGCGGGCAAACGAGACCCGCATCGTCGTTCCAGTCCTCGAAGGCGAGGACGTCGACCCGGACCTGTGCCGCCGAATCGGGCTCGTGACGGTGGACGGGCTACCTGCCGGCCGGCCTCCGGGGCAGCAGGTCGAGATCACGATGCACCTGGATCGAGACGGCATCCTTCAGGTGTCCGCGCGAGACGTTGCGACCGGCGCACTGGCATCGACGACGATCGTGCACACCAATCATGTTGCGCACGGTGTTGACGCGGCGGATGTGGCGGTGCGGGAGCTGATGGTCGTTTAGCCCACGAATGCCTGTTTCGAGCAACAATGTCCCGGTGGCCGCGAAGAACTGGTACGTGATGCTCGGGGTGACGGCTACCGCCGCCGTTTCCGAGATCGTTGACGCGGTAGAGCTCAAGAGCCGTCAGGCGGCGGCGATGGCAAACACGGCGCCAGAGCGATCCCAGCAGCTGCGTGAGGACATTCGCGCGATCAAGCGCGACTTGCTGTCGGGGGAAGTGGCGCGCCGGGCCTACGATGCCAGCCTCCAGACCCAGCAGACGAATGCGGTGCCCGTTCCCCCGGCTGTGCCCGCGCAGCACGTCCCGAATGTGCCCACTCCGGCAACGGCCGGGCGGGGTGCGGTGTCCGAAGGACGTCGGCGTGGCAATCGGTTCCTGCAGTTTCTTCAGACAGGATGGACGTGCCCGGCTTGTGGGGAGGGTGCGTTGCCCAGTGACAAGTTCTGTCCGCGCTGCGGCGCGACGATCGCCACGCCCGGCGGGGCACCGCCGACAGCCGCGGTGATCGGAGATCGCACGGCGTGTGCTCGTTGTGGCGTCACGCTGACTGCGGACACCCGGTTCTGCACGGGGTGTGGCACGTCGGTCAGTTAGCTAGTCGCTTATCGGGAGGGATAGCTCGTGCTCACGTGTTCGAACGGTCATGCATGCACCCCGGAGACCGCATTCTGCGGGGAATGTGGGGAAGACGTCCGGCAGCGTTGCCCTAACGGGCACACGGTTGCCGCTGGAGATCGGTTTTGCCTGACTTGTGGCCAGGCCGTCGTAGCGGGCGCGGCCTCGACCACGGCCCTGGTCGCCAACCTGCCACCGAGCGCACCGGTGAGTGCGCCGCAGGCATCGGCTCCGCCGGTCACAGCCCCGCCCATGACGGCACCGCCGGTCTACTCACCACCGCCGGTAAGTGCGCCGCAGGCTTATTCCGCGCCCGTCACACCGCCACCTGCAATGGCTGCGCCGATGCACGTTCCTGCTGGCCTGCCCGCGGTCGCGACGGCCGGCAACGACGGCGTTGCGCCGCCCTACCACTTCGTGTGGCGTCGCCTGACCAGTATCGACCAGATCACTGCTGCGTCGTCAGCTGTACTGCTCGTGTCGCTGTTCATGCCGTGGTTCGCCGCCGGCAGCGACGGCTTCAGTGAGACGATCGGTGGGATCAATGACCATTCGTATCTGGCCTTTGCGCTGCTGACCTCGATCCTGCTGGTCGCCTATCTCGCAGCCCGGGCCGGATGGGATCGGCTGCCGGTGCGCATTCCGATTGCCCATGCCCCACTGCTGCTGGTCGGCAGCGTCGTCCAGCTGCTGATCGTCGGGATCGCGTTCCTTTCGAAGCCAACCGGAACGAGTCACCATTACGGCTCCTGGCTGGCGCTGATTGCCGCGTTGGGGGCTTGTCTGCCGGTGGCTATTCCGGCAGCGCAATCCTTCCAGTCCCCCCGCTACTAGCGCCATCTACTCCAACCGGGTCGCGGGTCTGACCAGCCTCGCGGGGGCCCTGGTCGGCGGCTTTGGCTGCACCTTGCCGTGGGCGGAGGCGCATACGCCGACTGTCTCGGTGCACCTGTTCCGTGCGGTCTACTGGCATTCGAACGGCGTCGTGCAGCGGGGCGGGTCGTCGTGGTTGGTATGGCTGGTGGTGATCGCCGCGGCAATCGGTGCCGGATCGGGCTTGATCGTGACCGGCCGCATCGCCGATCGAGGCGCGCCGTGGCGGGTCGCGGCGGGTGCGGCCGGCGTCGCGATCGGCGGCCTCGGTCTACTGATCGTGGTTCGCGCGCGTGGTCAGGTCCGATTGCCGGCAAGCGGCCATGGCCTGACGCGCCTGTTTCACCGCATCGAAGGATTTGTCGCGCACAAGGTCGTGAGCCTTTCTCCCGGTCCCGGCGCATATCTACTACTGGCTGGGGGCCTGCTGCTGATCGTCGGTGCCCTGATTCCGCCAGTGCGACCCCACCCGGAACGAGAGGATGAATGACGTGAATAGGTGCACCGTTCCGCTTGCTGCGATGGGATTGGTCGTTGCAGCGACTGCGTTTGGTCTGGTCAGTGGCGCCAGCGCCACAGCCTCACCGGCTTCGCAGTCGAAGATCACGATTTCGATGGGCAAGGAGCTCAGTGAGGTCGACTTCGCGGCGAAGCACTTCGACGAGGTCGACCCCGTCCTGCAGGCGGGCCACAGGGTGGGCTTCGTGACCTTCGTTGGTGCAGGCGCTGAGTGCGAGCGCTCTTGCTACCTCACTCTTTCGCTGGAGAACGGTGTCTTGGACGGCGTCTGGCACTTCGAGTCCGGACGCGGCATCGCCGGACGGGTAGTCCATGGGCTCGGCGCCTACAGCGGCTGGTCTGGTGCCATCACTACGTCCTCAGATGGCTCGGTGACGTTCTCCGCATCGTGATGTGAAGGCATAGTCGGTACCAATGGGCAGGCAGCTCCGCCTACGCTTGCCGTTGTGAGGTTCGTCAAAGGGCACGGCACGGAGAACGACTTCGTGCTGCTGCCGGAGCCTCCCGATGAGCTTGGCGCGGACTTGGTTCGTGCGCTGTGTGATCGCCGCGCCGGAATCGGTGCAGACGGTGTCCTTGCCGTACGCCGTGAAGACGGCTCCTATTTCATGGACTATCGCAACGCCGACGGGTCTGTCGCCGAGACGTGCGGCAACGGGATCCGGGTGTTCGCCCGCTACCTGGTCGAGGCCGGGCTGGAGTCCGCGGGCGCGTTCGACGTGCACACCCGTGCCGGAGAACGCCGCGTCGACGTACCCGCCGATGGCGGCGACATCACGGTCGAGATGGGCCTGCCCGAGCGAATCGCCGATGCGAAGGTCTCGATCGGCGCGTCGACCTGGCCGGGCTACGGCTACGCGATCGGCAACCCACATCTCGTCGTCCTCGACGCGCAGCCGATCGATGCCCTCGACCTCACGACGATGCCGGTCATCGATCCTGTCTCGGCTTTCCCGGACGGGGTAAACGTCGAGTTTCTCGATCGGCTGGGCCCACGCCACGTCCGGATGCGGGTCTACGAACGTGGGGTCGGTGAGACCCGGTCCTGCGGCAGCGGCGCCTGCATGGCGGCGGTTGCCGCGATGGACATGATCTGCCGTCGTACGAAGTACGACGTCGACGTGCCGGGTGGGCGGTTGCAGGTCGAGTGGCGCGCCGACGACGTGGTCACCCTCGCCGGGCCCGCAATATTGGTTGCGTCAGGCGAGGTCGACCCGTCAACTTGGACGACGTGAGCGAACTCGCCGGGCTAGAGCTCGAGGAACGACAGGCGCTTCGCCGGGTCGCGGGAATCTCGACCGAACTCGACGACGTCACCGAGGTCGAGTACCGCCAGCTTCGCCTCGAGCGAGTAGTACTGATCGGCGTCTGGACCGAAGGGACGCTGGCCTCGGCAGAGAGCTCGTTGGCCGAGCTCGCGAGGCTCGCAGAGACGGCAGGCTCTCAGATTCTCGACGGCTTGATCCAGCGGCGCTCGACGCCGGACTCCGCAACCTACGTCGGCTCCGGCAAGGCCAAGGAGCTGCGAGACATCGTCGTCGCGACTGGCGCGGACACCCTGGTCTGCGACGGTGAGCTGACCCCCAGCCAGCTGCGCAAGCTCGAGGAGGTGGTCAAGGTCAAGGTCATCGACCGCACCGCGCTCATCCTCGACATCTTCGCTCAGCACGCCCGTAGCAAGGAGGGCAAGGCGCAGGTCGAGCTGGCCCAGCTCGAGTACATGCTGCCGAGGCTCCGCGGCTGGGGTGAGTCGCTGTCTCGGCAGGCCGGTGGCCGCGTCGCCGGCGGTGGCGGTATCGGTACCCGCGGTCCGGGTGAGACGAAGATCGAGACCGACCGTCGGCGGATCCGGTCGCGGACGGCCAAGCTGCGCCACGAGATCAAAGAGATGAAGACCGCGCGGGAGGTCAAGTCGCAGGAGCGCCGCCGCCGCGCCGTGCCATCGATCGTCATCGCCGGCTACACCAACGCGGGGAAATCCTCCTTGCTCAACCGGCTCACCGGCGCAGGTGTGCTTGTCGACAACGCGCTGTTTGCGACCCTCGCCCCGACTGTCCGCCGCTCCGAGACGCCCGATGGCCGCGAGTTCACCCTCGCCGACACCGTCGGGTTCGTCAGGCATCTGCCGCACCAGCTGGTCGAGGCCTTTCGATCGACCCTCGAGGAGGTCGCGGAAGCCGACCTGATCCTCCATGTCGTCGATGGCTCGGAGGCGGACCCCGCCTCGCAGCTCCGAGCGGTGCGCGAGGTCTTCGGCGAGGTCGGTGCGCTCGACGTACCCGAGCTCGTTGTCGTCAACAAGGCGGACGCGGCCGACGCCGAGACGCTGGACCGGCTGCGGCTCGACGAGCCCGGTGCCTGCGTCGTCTCGGTTCGCTCCGGCGAGGGCATCCCGACGCTGCTCGAGCGGATCACCGAGCTGCTGCCTCACCCGGAAGTGGCGATGAGCCTGCTCGTCCCGTTCACCGCTGGTGGCGTCGTGTCACGCGTGCACAAGTACGGCGAAGTGTCCTCGGTGTCGCACACCGAGGAAGGGACTCGGCTGGATGCACGCCTACCGGCCTGGCTTGCAGGAGAAGTCGCGGCATACTCACTGCCATGAAACTGCGCGCCGGACTGCTTGCCGCCACCGTCATCGCTGCCACTGTTTGTATGGGCGCAGCACCGCTCGGATCGACCGCTTCGGCTGCTGCGCCACGGTTCGCGGGTCTGTCGGATCCCTCGGTCAGCATCGCGCCGAGCTTCTCGTTCACGGCGGGCTGCACGGGCATGGACGGCAGCCGCTCGGACCTTGACGGGTGCATCTCAGTCGCGATCCCGGACTTCAACGCTGCGCGGCAGGGTGAGGGCCTCACGCCGCTCGTCCTGCCCAATGATTTCGACATCCTGAGTGCTCCCGAGCAGCTGCTCGCGCTCACCAACATCGAGCGGGTGGACCGCGACCTGGCGGCGGTGCCGGCGCTGTCCAGCAGGCTCGACGCGCTGGCGCAGGCCGGTGCGGCGGCCGGCCAGGACCCGGCCTTCCCGACCCCGTTCGACGGCACCGCGGCCGGCAGCAACTGGTTCAGCGGCACCTCGACGCTGCTTGCCATGTTCGAGTGGATGTACGACGACGGCCCGTCGTCGGGCAACTCCGATTGCGCCGCGGCCGGCCAGCCCGGTTGCTGGGCGCACCGGCACACGATCCTTGGGACTGGTGGCGTCGGAGGCTCGACGCTCGGTTACGACTCGCCCATCGCAATGGGTGCTGCGGTCAACAACGGCTCGGTTACTGCGGAGCTGGTCGGCGGCGACACCACCGACCAGGCAGACGTCACCCCGACGTGGGCGCAGATCGTCGGTACCAGCACGTTCGGCCTCGACAAGACCAACGCCCAGCTCATCGTCCAGCCGGGCAACACCGGTTCCGTCACCGTGCTCGCCACGTCGAGCTCGGTCACCGGGAATCTGGACGCTCAGCTCATCGAAGGCTCCGGGCAGTGGACGGTGACACCGGCCAGCTGCGCTGTCACGCCGGGTAGCTCTTGTCTGTTCACTGTGACGTTCGTGCCGCCCGCCATCGGTCGATTCCCGGGCGTGTTGTCCATCACCACTGCGCTGACCCAGAAGACTGTCGCGCTTGCCGGGATCGGTGGGACGCTCGCGGCCCAGCGAGTCACGATGAGCATCGGGCGGTTGCGCGTGCGTCGCGGTCAGACGCTGGTGATCGGCGGGACAGTGCAGAACGCGAACGAGACAGCCGTCCCGGTCACGCTGCAGACTCGCCCGAACGGCTACACCTCGTGGCGCGCCGTCAGTGCAGCGACCACCGGGCAGGCCGGGACGGTGACGTTCCGGATTCGGCCGTCACAGACCACGACGTACCGGCTCGCCCTGCTCGCGTCGAACGGGAACGTGCTGACCGCCAGTGCGCCGCAGCGGATCCAAGTGACCCGTTAGCCGATACACACGGCTCGCCGCAATCTGACTTCGTCAGATGCGGCGAAGGACGGCGGTGACGCGGCCCATGATCACGGCGTTCTCGCCGTCGATCGGGGCGTAGTTCTCGTTCTGCGGTAGCAGCCAGACGTGCCCGTCGGTACGCGAGAATGTCTTGACCGTCGCCTCGTCGTCGAGCAATGCGGCGACGATCTCGCCTGGATCGGCGTTCTGCTGCCTGCGGACGACGACCCAGTCGCCGTCGGTGATGGCTGCCTCGATCATCGAGTCGCCTTTGACCTGCAGCAGGAACAGCTCGCCGTCCCCGACTAGCTGGCGGGGGAGCGGGAAGACGTCCTCGACGACCTGATCGGCGAGGATCGGCCCGCCTGCGGCGATCCGGCCGACCACTGGCACGTAGGCCGGCGTCGGCCGCGCGTCGCCTTCACCGGTGACGTCGTCGGGAGCGGCCGGCACCCGAACCTCGACCGCGCGCGGTCGGTTGGCGTCCCGGCGCAGGAAGCCCTTGCGCTCGAGCGTGGCGAGCTGGTGGGCGACGCTGGACGTGCTCGTCAGGCCGACCGCCTCGCCGATCTCGCGCATCGACGGGGGATAGCCGCGTCGCTCGACCGAGTCGCGGATCACGTCGAGCACGCGGTGCTGGCGTGGAGTCAGGCCAGACTCGTCGGGCGGGCCATCGGGGATCTCGCTGACGTTCGACCCGGGCGACGTGGACTTTGTCATGGCGCTGACCATAGAGGCGAAACCGGCCTGGTTCAAACACCTGTTCGAACGTGTCGCGGGAATTCGTAGATTTTGTCGTTCGGTCCTGGTACAACTCGTACATGCGTTCGATCGAACAGGTGTACGAGTCAGAAGGGTCGCGTTCGATGTCTTCCCCCGCCGCTAGACCAGTTGTCCGCCTGACCCGACGTGGTCGGGTTGTTCTCACTCTGGTGATGATGGTCGGCCTCGTGGTCGCCGGCTTCACGCTCGGCCGTGGCTCCAGCCAAGCCGCCGGCCATGCCCACCTGGCACGCCACACCGTGACCGTGGAGGCCGGCGACACGCTGTGGACGCTGGCGGCGCGCGTGGCGCCGCACGCTGATCCCCGCGACGTTGTGGACGAGATCACGGCGATGAACCAGCTGTCGAGCGCTGTTGTTCAGCCTGGCGAGCGGCTGCTTGTGCCGACCGCGGGCTAGCGCTCGAGCGTCACGACACGCCCAACGAAGAAAGTTTGCCGAAGGTGCTTGCGATCTGTGTCACAGCGGCATACCTTCGCTCCCCACATCTTGTGTTACATGGATGTGATTTACCCACAGGTTGTGGAACACCGCTTCCACAGGCTGAGCACAAACCGATACGGCTGTGACGGAGGTGACGGGCGGTGCACTGTCCGTTCTGCCGTCATTCCGACTCGCGCGTCGTCGACTCGCGTGAGGTCGAGGACGGCGCTGCGATTCGCCGCCGCCGGTCCTGTCCGGAGTGTGGCCGGCGTTTCACCACGCTCGAGACCGCCAGCCTGACGGTGGTCAAGCGGTCCGGGGCGACCGAGCCGTTCTCCCGCACCAAGGTCATCGACGGCGTCCGCCAGGCATTCTCGGGCCGGCCGGTCGAGGAAGACGAGCTCGCGCGGCTCGGTCAGCGGGTGGAGGAGACGGTGCGGGCCAGCGGCTCGCCGGAGATTCCCACCCACGAGATCGGCCTGGCGATTCTCGAGCCGCTTTCCGAGCTCGACGAGGTTGCCTACATCCGCTTCGCGAGCGTCTACCGCAACTTCACATCACTGGACGACTTCGTCATCGAGGTCGCCGCTATGAGGGCATCACAGAGCGCGGATCCGGGAGCAATCCCGGCCGCGGAAGCGTTGAACTAAAAGGGACTGGGAAGGGCTTTCATGACCGAGACGACGACCGGCCGGGCGCAGGGTCAGCGGGTTCGCAAGCTGCGATTCGATCGCGTCTACACGCGTCCCGGAGTGCACCCCTACGACGAGCTGACGTGGGAGCACCGCGATGTCGTCATGACCAACTGGCGTGACGGCTCGGTCAACTTCGAGCAGCGCGGCGTCGAGTTTCCCGAGTCGTGGTCGGTCAACGCGGCCAACATCGTCACGACGAAGTACTTCCGCGGTGCAGTCGGCTCGCCGGACCGTGAGTCGAGCCTTCGTCAGCTCATCGACCGGGTCGTCTCGTCCTACCGCCGAGCCGGGGAGGACTTCGGTTACTTCGCCTCGGCCGAGGACGCGGAGATCTTCGACCACGAGCTGACCCACATGCTGGTCAACCAGATCTTCAGCTTCAACTCGCCGGTCTGGTTCAACGTCGGCACCTCGGCGCCGCAGCAGGTCAGCGCCTGCCAGCCCTATGACGCCTTGGTGAGCACGCCAGCGGGCTTGATCCCGATCGGCGAGCTGGTCGAGGGGGACGCCGTTGGCACCAAGGTGTTTGACGCTCACGGTGTGACCCAAATCCTCGCGGTCAAGCACAACGGCCGCAAGGACGTGCTCCGGCTGACGACGAAGGCCGGCCACCAGCTCGACGTGACTGCCGATCACCTGGTCTGGAAGTCGACCGGAGCAGGCAGTGGTCGATTCGTGCCGGCCGGCGAGCTCTCTCCGGGCGACACCCTTGAGTGGCACCGAGCGCCGTCGTTCGGAGAGTCCGAGATCACCTCCGCGGAGATTGCTGCGGCCGCGCTCGCGGGCTGGTTGCAGTCCGACGGGTTCGTCGGGCAGTACGAAGGCACCAACCGGTCTCTCACCATCGAGGCGATGACCGTCACGGACGCCGAGCTCGCCTGGGTGACCAAGGCGCTCGACGTGGTGTTCCCGGACGTTCATCGGCACGAGCGATGCGTCGTGACGCAGGACACCTCGTTGGACTGTCGGCGCACGCGGTTGTACGGCGCTGAGCTGTCTGAGTTCGTCGAGACGTGGGGTCTTCGCGCCCGCGGCATCGACATGGTGGTGCCGCACCGGCTGTTCACGGCGCCCCTGCCGGTGGTCGCGGCGTACCTGCGCAGCCTGTTCCAGGCGGAGGGCTACGTGTCCGCTCGGGAGCGCTCGACGCTGGTCGGCCTCGACATGATCGGTGAGGAGCTGGTCCGTGGCGTCCAGGCGCTGCTTGCGCGGTTCGGCATCTTCGCCCGGGTCGGTCGAAAGATCGAGCGGCGTGACAACCGTCACGATCTGTGGGGGATCCGGATCCAGAACGCCGGTGACCGCCGGATCTTCGCTGACGAGATCGGTTTCGTCGATCCGGTCAAGGCTGCCAAGCTGGAGAAGTCCTTCGATATGCCTGGCCGCGGCGCGTCGCCGGTGAAGCGGGTCCAGATCGCGTCGGTGACCTCTCGCGGTGAGATGGATGTCTACGACATCCAGACCGAGTCGGGCGAGTACCTCTCATCGAGTCTGCGCGTGCACAACTGCTTCATCCTCGCCGTCGACGACACGATGGACTCGATCTTGAACTGGTATCGCGAGGAGGGGCTGATCTTCAAGGGCGGCTCCGGTGCGGGGCTGAACCTTTCGCGGATCCGCTCCAGCAAGGAGCTGTTGTCCTCCGGTGGCACGGCGAGCGGCCCGGTCAGCTTCATGCGCGGCGCTGATGCCTCCGCCGGCACCATCAAGTCCGGCGGAGCCACCCGGCGCGCGGCGAAGATGGTCATTCTCGACGTCGACCACCCCGACATCGAGGAGTTCATCGAGACCAAGTCGCGCGAGGAGAACAAGATCCGCGCGCTGCGTGACGCGGGCTACGACATGGACCTCGGCGGCAAGGACATCGTGTCCGTGCAGTACCAGAACGCCAACAACTCGGTGCGGGTCAACGACGAGTTCATGCGCGCGGTCGAGGAGGGTCGCGAGTTCGGGCTGCGAGCCCGCGCCACCGGCGAGGTCATCGAGACCGTCGACGCCAAGAACCTGTTCGCCTCGATCGCGCAGGCCGCGTGGGCTTGCGCTGACCCCGGGATCCAGTACGACGACACGATCAACGACTGGCACACCACGCCGGAGTCGGGCCGCATCACCGCGTCCAACCCGTGCTCGGAGTACATGCACCTCGACAACTCCTCGTGCAACCTGGCGTCACTGAACCTGATGAAGTTCCTGACGGACGACGACACGTTCGACGCCGTCACGTTCGCCAAGGTCTGCGAGTTCGTCATCACCGCGATGGACATCTCCATCTGCTTCGCCGACTTCCCGACCGAGAAGATCGGTGACACGACGCGGAAGTTCCGCCAGCTCGGCATCGGTTACGCCAACCTCGGCGCGCTGCTGATGGCCACCGGCCACGCGTACGACTCCGACGGCGGCCGCGCGCTGGCTGCCGGCATCACCTCCCTGATGACCGGGACGGCGTACAAGCGCTCGGCCGAGCTGGCCGGAATCGTCGGCCCCTACGACGGTTACGCCCGCAACGCAGAGGCCCACACGCGGGTGATGCGCAAGCACGCGGCAGCATCGGATGCGATCCGCTCGGTGGCCACCATCGACCGCGAAGTCATCCGGCTCGCCTCGAAGGCGTGGCAGGAGTGCTTGAAGGTCGGCGAGAAGAACGGCTGGCGCAACGCGCAGGCCTCGGTGCTCGCACCCACCGGCACCATCGGCTTGATGATGGATTGCGACACCACCGGTGTGGAGCCCGACCTCGCGCTGGTGAAGTTCAAGAAGCTCGTCGGCGGCGGCTCGATGCAGATCGTCAACCAGACGGTGCCACGGGCACTGCGCAACCTGGGTTACCAGGAGGAGCAGGTCGAGGCGATCGTCGAGCACATTGCTGAGAAGGGCAACGTGCAGGACGCTCCTGGTCTGAAGCTCGAGCACTACAGCGTGTTCGACTGCGCGATGGGCGAGCGGGCGATCTCCCCGATGGGCCACGTGCGGATGATGGCCGCCACGCAGCCGTTCATCTCCGGAGCGATCTCCAAGACGGTCAACATGCCGGCGTCCTCGACGGTCGAGGAGGTCGCGGATGTCTACTACCAGGGCTGGAAGCTCGGCCTGAAGGCGCTCGCGATCTACCGCGACAACTGCAAGGTCGGCCAGCCGCTGTCCGACGCCAAGGCGAAGACCGACGCGGCGCCGGCCGAGGCGGGCGAGCCGAGGCTGGTCCGCAGGCGGCTGCCGCGCAAGCGCCCGTCACAGACGGTGTCGTTCTCGGTGGCCGGTGCCGAGGGCTACATGACCGCCGGCTCCTACCCGGACGACGGCCTCGGCGAGGTCTTCCTCAAGCTGGGCAAGCAGGGCTCGACGCTGTCCGGCGTCATGGACGCCTTCTCGATCGCGATCTCGATCGCGCTGCAGTACGGCGTGCCGCTGGAGACCTACGTCCAGAAGTTCACCAACATGCGCTTCGAGCCGGCCGGCATGACCGACGACCCGGACATCCGCATGGCGGCCTCGGTGATGGACTACATCTTCCGTCGCCTGGCGCTGGACTACCTGCCGTACGAGACCCGCAGCGAGCTCGGCATCCACACCGCCGAGGAGCGCGCGGCGAGTGTCGCCACGTCGTACGGCTCGGCTCCGGCCACGCCGGTCGTCGAGGACGACGAGGTCGAGGTCGACGTGGAGACCATGCGCGGCAGCGTTCCGGTCGAAGCGCACGCGGCGCCGGCCGAGGTGCACTCCTCGACCGAGCTCATCGAGGCCCAGCAGGGCACCGCGG
>DATAVE010000104.1:0-3934 GCA_036267875.1 Mycobacteriales bacterium | reverse complement strand
ACGCAATGATCTTTGACATGTGAGGTGCGATCCCTCTCGCGAGTCTTAAGTGGGGAGACCCTGAAGCCTTCGGGTTGTCACTCGAAGCCCCAGAGTGCTAGTGCCATTGTTAGCACTCGACCCCGCCGAGTGCAAGCCGTCGGGTGAACCGGGCGACCGCGCAGAAATCGGACGAAACGCCCACCCCACGCGTCACCACTCGGTGGTTGGGTCGTTATCGTGTGCGGGCGCGCCTAACCAGACGCGCGGCGCACTCGCACCGCCAAACCTGTCCGGCGAACTGCGTCGACTACTAACCCAGACGGACAGGGCCGGGGACCCACGTACTACCCAGCATCTGGAATGCGCACACCGCGCAGTCCATGGAGCCCCCGCTCCTTGGGGTGAAGCCGCGACGGCGGCCGGGTGATCCACTCACCCGAACCCGACAGCTAACTCGGCAGGCGTCGGAGTGGACCTACATGCTTCCTGCGCGCCCCTATGCCCTCGTCAGATCCGCCGTACTGGCATTCCTGACCGCCGGTTTGATCGTCTCTGCGACCGGCATTGCCTCCGCAGGCCCCTCGCCTTCAGGCGGCACGACCGCGACCACCGGCTCGGGTGCCACCGATCCGACGACGCCGACCGACCCGGGGACACCTGGTACGACGGACCCGACCGACCCTGGCGATCCGACTCTTCCGGTGACCCCGACACTTCCGGTCGACCCGAACCTCCCGGTGATCACCTTCACGCTGCCGCAAGCGAGCGCGCACCTTCGCTACGAGCGGGCCCGGCTGCGCCGCCGCGAGTGGCATGCCCACGCAGTCGACGCGGTCCTGGCAGAAGCTCGTCGGCAGGCCGGGAAGCCCTACGTCTACGGGGCGGCCGGCCCCAGCTCGTTCGACTGCTCCGGGCTGGTGCGCTACGTGTTCGGGCACGCGATCGGCAAGTGGCTGCCGCACAACGCCGCCGCTCAGTACTCCGTGATCAAGCACATCAAGCGAAGTGCGCTCAAACCAGGTGACCTGGTCTTCCAGGAGTCAGGCGGCTACCCGTTCCACGTCGGGATCTACGCGGGGCACGACAAGTGGTGGCATGCGCCGCACACCGGCGACCACGTTCGCAAGCAGCGGATCTATCGCGGGCACCTCTTCTATGGCCGCGTGCTGATCTACCCAGGTCACCAGGCACTCGCGAGGCTGGCGCACAAGCTGCACCACAAGCGCCGCTAGCAGCGAGCAGGAGTCAGCTGGCGATTCGGGTCAGCTCGGCCTGGTCTGCTACATCGAGACCGAGCAACCGGCGGACCAGGCCGACGACGTACGCCGGATCATCGGTGACGTCGAACCACGTCACGACCGCGAGCCCCCAGCCCGACGAGGTGATCGCCGACCAGCGCCGCCGATCCAGCCGGAAATGGTCGCGCGGCGCATTGCTGGCGTAGCCGTCGCATTCAAGAACCGCTTGCAGATCGGGCCAACCGAAGTCGATACAGCCGACCCAACCGGTCGCGGGGCTCTTCAACGAGAGCTGCGTGACGGGGACCGGCAGCCCTTCTCGCCAGAGCAGCACGCGGGTGAGCGACTCGAGCACGGAGCCACAAGCCGGGTCAACCAGGCCCGCAACGGTCAGGATTCGCAGCCGGCCAGGACCCTTCGCTGCTGCTGCGGCGGCCGCGAAGTCAGCCTCGGTGAAGTGACGAAGCCGGATGAATGCGTCAGCGATCGCAACCGCCTCCCCGATCGGGGCATGCCGGGCGAGGTCGAGCGCGGTCCGCAACGGCGTAGTCACCAACGCGCCATTGACGAAGTCGACGTCCCATCGCGCTAGGTCGGCGCGGTGCAGCCGAATGCCAGGCACGGCCGGGAACTCGTGCGCTCTGCGCCGCGGAACCGTGACGTGGAGCTGCCCCAGCGGTGCGGGCAGCTCGACGCCGTGCCAAGCCACGGCCGACTCGAAGCTGATCACCGCCCGCCAGGCGGCCGCGACTCGACGCGGGTTGGGCAGTGAGTCGCCGACGGAGTAGACACCGCGAGCAATCCGGGCCACGGAGCCTCGGCTGACCAGGTCGGCCAAGGCCCGTTGACTGACGCCGAGAGCCAGCGTCTGGGTGCGTGTCAGCACTCCCCGGTTGTCGCGAGCAGCAGGCGTCAACAGCGCAAGTGCGTCCATCGGGCAACCGTGCCGCGTTGCCGCAGCGCTGCCCACCGCCAACTCCCCGCCTGTGGAAAGCCACCGACGAGGAGTGGCCAATCAGCCGCCCGCGACCGCCGGGATGATCGAGATCGATGCGCCATCCGGAGTGGGCGTCGCGAGCCCCTCGGAGAACCGGACGTCGTCGTCGTTGACGTAGACGTTGACGAAGCGCCGAAGCTTGCCATCCTCGTCGAGCACCCGCGCCCGGATGCCATTGTGGTCGGCCTCGAGCGCATCGAGCACCTCGGCGAGGGTCGAGCCCTCGGCCATGACCTCGGCGGCGCCTCCGGTCAGCGGGCGCAGGATCGTGGGGACGCGGACGGTGACGCTCATGAGTCCAATCCTGCCGCACGGAATGCATCGAGCGTCGCCGGGATCGTCGCGGTCGGCCGGGCGACCGGCTCGACAGCATCGAGGGTCTTCAGCCCGTCACCGGTGTTGAGGATGACGGTCTCGGCCTCCGGGTCGAGCTGACCGGACGCGAGCAGCTTGCGCAGCGTCGCCACCGTCACCCCGCCCGCGGTCTCTCCGAAGATCCCCGTCGTACGCGCGAGCAGCTGAATCCCCTCGACGACCTCGTCGTCGGTCACGTCCTCGATGGCACCGCCGGTGCGGCGTACGACGTCGAGCGCGTAAGGCCCGTCCGCGGGGTTGCCGATCGCCAGTGACTTCGCGATGCCGCTCGGCCGGACCGGCGCCACGACGTCGTGACCGGCCCGGAACGCCGCCGACACCGGCGAGCAGCCGGTCGACTGCGCGCCGAACACCTTGTATGGCGTCTCATCGACCAGACCGAGCTTGCCGAGCTCGCGCCAGGCCTTGTCGACCTTGGTCAGCAGCGAGCCCGAGGCGATCGGGATGACGACCTGCTCGGGCAGCCGCCAGCCGAGCTGCTCAGCGACCTCATAGCCAACTGTCTTCGAGCCCTCGGCGTAGAACGGCCGGACGTTGACGTTGACGAATGCCCACGGCAGCTCGCCGGCCACCTCGGCGCACAGCCGGTTGACGTCGTCGTAGGACCCGTTGACCGCGACGAGCGTCCCGCCGTAGACCGCGGTGGTGACGACCTTGCCCGCCTCGAGGTCATGCGGAATGAAGACGACCGACTTCATCCCGCACGCCGCCGCAGCAGCGGCGACAGCGTTTGCGAGGTTGCCCGTCGAGGCGCACGACAGCACGTCGAAACCGAGGGCTCGCGCGGCGTTGGCAGCGACACCGACCACCCGGTCCTTGAACGAGTGCGTCGGGTTGCCGCTGTCGTCCTTGACCCACAGCGACTTCATGCCGAGCTCGCGGGCGAGGCTGTCGGCCCGCACCAGCCGAGTCATGCCGACCTGCAGGTCGACCACCGGGGCCGCCGGCAGCAGACCGGCGTAACGCCACATCGTCTGTGGTCCGGCTGCGATCGACTCGCGAGTGACCAGTCGCTGGAGAGCCTCGTCGTAGGCGATCTCAAGCGGACCGAAGCACATCTCGCAGACGTGCGACGGGCCAATGTCGTACTGGGTGCCGCACTCGCGACAGACCAGGTGAGAGGCCGAGCCGAACGCTGCGGTCCGCTCGAGCACCGAAGTTGGTGACATCAAAGAGGCCTTCCGTCCTCATCTTCCCCACGGACGGTTGCCCGAAGGCCGGATGTGGCACCTGCCCGAAACGGGTGGTTGCCGGGGCTTCAACGGGCCGGTTCCCTCTGCCCCTCTTGATGAGTGCGCTCGCTCGAAAGCGGGTGCAGTGATCAGTTTGCCATACCTCGTGG
>DATAVE010000103.1:0-4218 GCA_036267875.1 Mycobacteriales bacterium | reverse complement strand
GTGTCGGCGTCGGCGAGCACAACCGCGCACGCACCGTCCGAGGACGGGCAGGTCTCGAGGTAGCGGATCGGGTCCCACAGCATCGGGGACTCGCGGACCATCTCCTCGCTGATGTCCGGGATCCTCAGGTGCGCGTACTGGTTGTTCAGCGCGTTGATCCTGTCCTTGACCGCAACCTTGATGCCGATGTCGTCGGGCGCGTTGGCGCGACGCATGTAGGCACGGATCACCGGCGCGAAGAAGCCGCCGGCGCCGGTCACCGAGCCGCCAGTGAAAGGCAGCCGGATCGACAGCGCCCACGTCGCGTTGGACTCGCTCTGCTTCTCGAAACAGACGACGAGCACTCGCTTGTGAGCGCCGCTTGCGACGAGGTGCGTCGCCATGACGCCGGTCGAGCCGCCGACACTGCCCGCGGTGTGGACCCGCATCATCGGCTTGCCGACCGCGCCGAGCGCATCAGCCAGGTAGAGCTCCGGCATCATCACGCCCTCGAACATGTCGGGCGCCTTGCCGATGACGACCGCGTCGATGTCCGACCATGTCATGCCTGCGTCATCGAGTGCGCGCTTCGCTGCTTCGCGGAGCAGCCCGGCGAGCGAGACGTCCTGCCGCTTGGCGGCGTACTTCGTCTGACCCACGCCGACGACGGCTACCTGGGTTGTCACTTCGATCCCTCCAGGACACCGACGAGGTTCTGCTGCAGGCAGGGCCCGCTGGTGGCATGAGCGAGCGCCTTGCTGACTTCACCCGCGGCGATCGCCTTCGCCGCGGAAGCGAAGCGCTCGAGGCCGCCGACCATCATGGGGCCGGCCGCGGTGTGCACCGGCTTGCCGTCCAGCCCAAGCGCGGCTCGCAGCAGCAGCTCCTGATGCGGGTACGGCGTGTGCAGCCAAGCGGCGTCGACGCCGGCTGCGCCGGCGTGCTCACCCGCGGACTTCGCCGACGCAGACGTTGTGAGATCTCGAACACCGAGCGCCGGCGCCTCGATCCGGTGGTCGATGCCGGTGATCCAGACCGGATTGGCACTGAGCTCTCTGGCTCGGTCGCCGACAGCGAGGATGACGGCAGTGGCGCCATCAGCGACGTACGTCGGGGGGACGTCGGGGACGTCGCCGTATCGGCCGCTGTCGCGCATCGCCTGCGCCTGCAGTCCGGCGAGCCCGCGCGCATCCGGCCACAGCGGACCGACCGTGTAGGGGTCGAGCTGAAGCGCGAGGGTGCGATCGAGCTCACCGCGCGACGGGCGCGCGAATGCGTAGACCAGCGCGGTGTCGATGTGCTCGTCCTGCAGGACCGCAACGGCCTCAGCGAGGGCGAACGCGCCGTCCATCTCGAGGTGCGACTCACGGATCGGCGGCCACGGCCCTACTGCATCGAGTGCGCCGACGAATGCGAACGGGAACCCTTGCAGGTAGTCACTCGACCCGGAGACAGTGAAGCCAATATCGCCCTGCTCGATGCCGAGGTCGGCTCTGACCTTCTCAATGAGCGGCAGCAGCATCTCGACCTCGTTGCGCGCCTGCTCGCTCGGCGTCTCGAACGACGCCGACGCCACAATCGCGACTGGCCTAGCGAAGTCCCGCATCAGACATAGTCCTTGTAGGTCGAGTAGTCGGCGTCCGGCTCGTCGAGCGGCTTGAAGTACTTGATGTTGCCGAGGTCGGTCTTGCGCTCGCTCTCATCGACCCACACCGACTCGACTCGCATCCCGAGCCGGACGTCGGCGGGGTCGACCTCCTGGATAAGGAACATCGCCGTCAGGTCCGCGCCGTCGAGCAGGATCCACGCCGTGACGTACGGCGGCTCGAGACCGGGGCTGGGGATCCGCGTCACGCAGAACGTCGTGACGGTGCCCTTGCCGGTGAGCTCAAGCTCTTCGTCGGTCGCTACGCCGCACATCGAGCAGGCGCCACGCGGCGGCACGTAGACCTTCAGGCACTTCGGGCATCGCTGGCCGACGAGCTTGCCCTCCTCCAGCGAACGCAGGAAGCGCGATGCCGCAACTCCCGGTGTGTAGTTGAAGTCGAGCGAGATCGGGGTCTCGACGACGGTCACGGGTCCAGGTGCTTCAGCGGTCTCGGTCACGACGTCACCTCGAAGCACACCAGGTCGGTGATGGCACCGACGCGGTCGTCACGCCAGCGCGCCTTGACCTTCGCGCCGGTCGAGATCGCGTCGGGCGAGCTGACGTCGACCGCGGCGAGAAACGCGGTGTCCGCGCCTTCGCACTTCACCAACGCCCAGGCGAACGGCTTGTCGAGCGGCTGGCCCTTGGTCGGGCTGTCGTTCCACGACCATGTCGTCACGACGCCGGTGTCGGCAACCGTCACGTAGTCGGAGAGGTCCTCGCTTGTCACGGGGTCGTAGTCGATCGCCGGGACGATCACGCGACCGTCTGCACCTCGTACGCCGGTGATCTTCTTGTCGCGCAGCCCCGTCAGGAACGCGCCGATCGCCGGTCCGGTGGAACGCGTATAGGTGTACTCGACGAGATGAGGAGCGGAGAGAACCTCGCTCATGAAGCAGCCGGGACGAATCGGACGGTCATTTCCTTGATGCCCATGATGAAGTTCGACCGCAGCCGCCGCGGCTCGGCAACCAGCTCCACGCGCTCGCACTGCGTGATCAGCGAACGGTAGAAGCACTCGATCTCGAGCTTCGCGAGGTGCCGGCCGAGGCAGAAGTGCGGGCCTCCGCCGCCGAACCCGACATGCGGGTTGGGCTCGCGGGCGATGTCGAAGACATCCGGGTCGGTGAACACGGACTCGTCGCGGTTGGCCGAGGTGTAGAAGATCACGACCTTGTCGCCGGCCTTGATGGTCTGACCGCCGAGCTCGATGTCCTTGAGCGCCGTACGACGGAACAGATGGACCGGGGTCACCCAGCGCACGACCTCGTCGGCTGCAGTCGGGATCAGACCGTGATCCGCCTTGAGCTTGTCCCACTGCTCGGGGTGCTGCGTCAGCGCGTACATCCCGCCGGAGATCGCGTTGCGGGTGGTCTCGTTGCCGGCGACCGCGAGCAGCATGAAGAACAGGTCGAACTCCAGCTCGGACAGGACGTTGCCCTCTTCATCCGGGCTGATCAGCTTGGAGACGATGTCGTCCTTGAGTGACTTGCGCTTCTCCGCGGCCAGTGCCTCGGCGTAGGCCCACATCTCGGTTGCCGCGCCGAGCCGCTCCTCGTCGGTGACGCCGTACTCCGGGTCGTCGCCCCCGACCATGCGGTTGGACCAGTCGAAGACCTTGTGCCGGTCCTCGAGCGGGACGCCCATCAGCTCGGCGATGACGATCAGCGGGAGCTCGGCGGCGCAGAGCGTGACGAAGTCGCCTTCGCCCTTTGCGAGCGCCTGCTCGACGATCTCGTCGCAGGTCTCCTGGATCCGCTCCTCGAGCTTGGCGATCATGCGCGGGGTGAAGCCGCGGTTGACCAGGCTGCGCATCCGGGTGTGGTCCGGCGGATCCTGGTTGAGCATGAACATCTGCTGCTGAGCGAGCTGGTCCTCGACCATCTCCGTGATGAGCGCCGTCTTCTCGTGCGAGGAGAACAGCTCGGGGTTGCGCGAGACGTAGACGACGTCCTCGTGCCGGGTGATCGCCCAGAACCCGTTGGGCTGCTGCGGATCGTGATGGTGGAAGACCGGCGCCTCGGCACGCAGCCGGCGAAGCTGCTCGTACGGGATCGCCTCCGTGTACTGATCCATGTCCCACAGGTCGATGTCAGCGAGCGAATCGGTCACCGAGGTGCACCTTCTCTATGGCGTTGGAGCCCGGCGCGAGCGGCAGCCGGGTAACGAGAACGTGTTCTCATTTTGCTCGGATCTGACGGGGCGTCAACACTTGTGGCCGAAAAAACTAGAACATGTTTTACTTCGAAAGCAGAGCCTCAAACTTGGGGACTCGCTGACTTCTTGAAGGGCTTGTCATGAGCGAAGCGGTGATCGTCGAGGCCGTCCGGACCCCCATCGGCAAGCGTGGCGGCTGGCTCGCCGGGCTTCATCCGGCGGTCACGCTGGGACACGTCCAGCGCGAGGTCATCGCCCGCGTCGGCATCGATCCGGTCCTCGTCGAGCAGGTAGTTGGCGGCTGTGTCACCCAGGCCGGCGAGCAGGGCAGCAGCATCACCCGCTACGCGTGGCTCGCCGAGGGCCTGCCGCACACCGCCGGCGTCACGACGATCGACTGCCAGTGCGGCTCGGCACAGCAGGCCAACCACTTC
>DATAVE010000102.1:0-52632 GCA_036267875.1 Mycobacteriales bacterium | reverse complement strand
GCCCACACGCGATCTCTTCACGCTCGGCCAGCGACAGATAGCGGCCGGACGGTTCAGCAAGATCGATCGGCGACATCCCGCCAGCCTCGACGAACCACCGCCGAGCGATCTCACGCGACACCCCGACCGCGTCCGCCGCCGCCTTCGTCGAGGCCCCTGATCCGATCAACCGCCAGAACTCACGACGCACCTGAAGACCAATGTTCGGACGCCCAAAAGGTTGGGCTCGACGATCCAGTCATGCGGTCGGGAAGGACGCCGGTAGCTGCCCTCTGGCGGCGGCGTGACCGAGGCGAGGCGAGCCCTACGGCGCTCTTGAGGGCAAGCGTTGACGCGTCGAAGTACTCCCGCCAATGCACCAGTTCAGATCCGCGGTAAGTCAGCACGCCCGCGACCGGCGCTGACACGATCGTGCGACCACGCGCCGTACGCAGGTGGTCGATCCGCTCGGTGTGGACGGTTTCGCCGGCGACGGCGATGCTCACGAGCTCGACGTCGATCGTCGCGAGGCCCATTGCGCGGTGCGCGAGAGCGAGGAACCTCACCGCGCGGTCGGGCCCATTCGTACACGCAATCGGCCGTTGATCCCAGACACAGCCCGCACTGAACGTCTCGCGGAACGACGCGCACATCTCGTCGTACGACATCGACCAGCGCGCGAAGAACTCTCTCGTCGTCTCGGCGTGATGCATCGCCGGACGAGGAGTCAGCGGTTGCCGATGAAGCTCTGCGACGTACCGGTCGGAGCCGGCGCACCGATCAGCTTGGCCAGCAGCTGACTGGCCGGGTTGCTGAACTTCATCGGAGCATCCGGCGGCAGCATCCCGCCGGCGATCATCATGTTGCCGGCGCGGTGCATCAGGATTGACAGCTTCAATGCGGCGAACGCCTCGTAGAAGTCAATGTTGTCGACGCGGTTCCCGGCGAGCTCCTCGTAGCGCGCGATGGTCTGCTCACGGTTCGGGAACCCGGCGGGCAGCTCCATGCCGATTCCTTCGGTGTGATGACGGAGCAGGAACAGCCACCAGCCGAGGTCCTGGTCCGGCGAGCCGATCGTGACCATCTCCCAGTCCAGGACGCCGTTGATGCTCATGTCATCGGCAACGAGCATGTTGCCGATCCGGGCATCTCCCCAGTTGAGAACGGTCTGCTCGTCGGTCGGCCGGTTCGCGGCGATCCATTCGAAGCCCGATGCGATCGTCGGGTTGACCTCGCCCTCGCGCGCCCAGTCATAGGTCTGCGTCCAGTCAGCGATCTGCTGGTCGAGCGGCGTCTTCCCCAAGTCCGGACGGTCCAGGAACCCCAAGCCGAGCTCCAGGTAGTCGGCCTTGTGGATCGCTGCGAGGGCGATCAGCGCGTTGTCGCACATCGCGGCGCGTTGTTCGGGGGTCAGGTCGAGCACCCAGCCAGCCGCGGTGAACGGCGGATCATCGGAGGCGACCCGGCCATCGAGGCGCTCCATCACGAGGAACTGCGACCCCAGCACCGACTCGTCGGTCTCGACCCACGGCGTCGCCGGCGTCGGCGCCTCGCTGTGCGCGTTGAGCGCCTGCATCACCCGCTGCTCGGCGACGAGATCATAGCGCGGGAAGACACCAGCGGTCTGCGGCGCAACCCGAGCGACGTAGCGCCCTGTCTTCGCAGTCCCACCTTCGTTCCACGAGGCGGTGAACAACAACGTCTCGTTGGACATCCCGCTCGCTTGAGGCGTCTCGACATCGGTCACCACGACGTCGGTCGCGCCGTCGAGCTTGGTCTGCAGCCACGCCGACAGCTGAGCAGCCGACTCCTGCGGGTCACGGGTATTGGCGAGTGCCACGGTGCGCTCCTTGTTTCTCTAGACCAGTACGTCGCGCACAGCGCGCGCCTTCATTGCCCGCTGATAGCGGTCGAACCAGATCTCCTGATACGTGCAGTGGGTAGTGCGGCCCCGCTCGTCCTCCCAGCGGAAGACGCTGTCGTGGAACGACACATTCGGCCACGCCGGAATGACCGCCGTCGCGATCGCCTCTCCGGTGAATCGATGCACTCGGCCGGTCTCGTCCTCGGCCTCGATCTGCTGGCGCAACGTCGCGAATGTCCCAGGCTGCGACTCGAGAACCTCGCGCCGTACCCGGACGATGTTCAGCGTCTGGTCACCCTGCTGCAGCCAGGCGAAGTGATGCGTCGGGCGGTCCGCCGGCATCTCGTAGATCCCGGCCCACGACGGATCGGTGTCCGGCGCCTCGAAGCTGATCTGGTTGAAGATCAGGTCGGGTCCGAAGTACATCGGCGACCAGCCGACCGGCGGCACCGGCACACCACCCTGGGTCTCGGTGCGCAACTGTCGCCACGATCGGTCGCGCGCCGCGTAGCAGTCGACGGCGAACTGCTCGTCGCCAAGGACCAGGTCGCCGACGCAGTGCATGAACTGCTCGCTGCCGCCAGGCACGCGACCCGGATCGTCGTGATGGTGCTCTTCGCCGGGCATGATGTGGCCGCGGACGAGCAGCGGGGTGACGGCGGTCTGCGTCACATCGATCGAGACCGAGCCGTCGGCGCTTGCGTAGGTCACTCGAGCGACCCGGCCCGGCTCGACGAACTCGATGGTCAGCCCGTTCGCCGTACGGATCGTGTTGCCGTCGACCTGCGGCCACGGCATCGTGATCTCGTAGTTGACGTGCTCGGCGTCGAGGATCGACACGTTGTCGACGCCTCGGAAGATCACCACGCCGCCCTGGCACAGCGCCAGCGCCGGCTGGTAGCGGATGTAGATGAAGGCGCCGATTTCCGCCTCAGGGACCGACAGGCCGAAGTAGTGCGTGTGGATCGTGTGCGGATCCCAGTCCTCGCCCGCGCCGGGCAGGGGAAGGATCAGATCGCTCTCCGGCGGGTGCGTCGCGTGAGCCATGTGGGATCTCCTCAGGTCCGGCGAGTCAGTAAGTCAGAGTCAGCGGCTCGGCGGGCACAGCCGGCGCTATCGCGGTCGGGCGTACGAAGACCGCCTTGAGCTTGACGAAGATCGAGTCGTCGCCGACCTCCTCGACCGGTCGAGCGACGATCAGCGAGATCATCCAGACCGAGTACAACGCGAGCCCCAGCGTGATGAGGCTCGCCAAGTAGGTCCACACGTAGGAGACGTCCTGCTGGTTGAGCACCACCCACATCGGCCATGCCGTTGCGCCGTTGGCCAGACCATCAGCCATCGGGATGAGCGGAATGATCGCGAGTAGCTGGATGCCACGCAGCCGCGGCAGGATCTTGTAGATCATTGCGCCCGCCACCATCGGCATCACGGGATTCACGAAGCCCCACCACAGTGGGAAGCCAAGGATCTTGAATGGCTGGTGGCCGTAGTAGGAGTAGGTCTTGGCAAGAATGCCGGGCGTCTCCAGGAAGAAGTCGATGACGAAGTCGAGCGCCCACAGCTGGAACAGCCCACGCATCGTGATGCCGTTCTGGAACAGCTTGTAGGCGAGGTACCCGAGGCCCCCGACGTACCAGGGATAGACGAAGCAGATGTAGAGCGGCATCGTGCGCCCCAGGACGGTGAAGGTCTCGACGGCCCCGTGCTGCTTGAGAAACACCAGACCGAGTACGTCGACGACCGGCTCGAGGGTCGCCGCGAACGCGCCGCCGATGATGCAGTAGAGCAACACCGGACCCTTGCTGCCGCGAATCTGTAGCGCCGCGACGATCAGCGCGATCGCCAGCGGGATGAAGATGAAGATGTCGAAGACCGTCTCGGACGCGTGAGGCGCGTGACCGTTGACCGGCGGCTGCGGGATCGACATCAGCAGCGTTGACAACATCGCTCGTCCCTTCACGACGCCGACCTGGCGGGTCTGTGACGTGAACTTAACCCATTGTTGAAAGAAACTTCAAGATTGAACTTCATTTCATGACTGAGACCTGAGACCATATGCTGGTGACGCAGACGCGACCCGATCCCGTACCGACCCGAACCGATCGCCGTCGGGAGCGAACCCGGGCGCGCCTCACCGAGGCAACGCGCGCGCTAATCACGGAAAAGGGCGTCGCAGGGCTGCGCATCAACGAGATCACCGAGCGCGCTGATGTCGCGCTCGGATCGTTCTACAACCACTTCGAGTCCAAGGAAGACATCGTCGACGCGGTCGTTACCGACAGTCTGCGCGAGCTCGCCGAGACGCTGGCGACAGGATCGGTCGAGGATCCGGCGGAACTGGTGAGCGTGGCCATCCGGCGGTTCGTTGGGTTGGCCTACGACGACCCAGCCTTTGCTCGTCTCGTCGTACACCTCAATCACGCCGACGCGCTGTTCGCCGCGGCGGTGCACCCCGCGGCCCGACGGGCAGTCGATCTCGGGGTGGCCTCCGGACGTTTCGAGATCACCGACATCGAAGTGGTCGTGACCTCGATCCTCGGCGGCTCTCTGGCCCTGATGCGCAGCATCGTCGACGGTCGCCTCGGCAAGGGCGCGGAGGCCGCCTTCGCCGAGATCTCGTTGCGTTCGCTCGGCGTACCCATTTCCGACGCAGCCCAGATCGTCCGACGGGAGATGACGTGACAGTGAGCGTGTGGGGCAAGCTGAGCCAGCCGATCCACGACATCGCGCCGATCACCGATGCGCCCTGGCGCGACAACGCGTTCCTGGCCTTCTGGGATGCCGGCCAGGACCTGTTCGGCGTCGCCCATGTCTCGACGTCGCCGAACGCCGAGGGGCGTCGGGCCAGGTTCAGCGTCGTGCTGGGCGGGCAGGCGATCGAGCTGATCGAACCGCTCGATCACGGCAGCTTCCAGAGCGAGCACATCCACTTCGATGTCGCGAACAACACCGTGACCGTCGACGCGCCACAGCTGATCGCTGACCTGGCGATGACGCCTCGCTTCGTCTGCGCGGACTACTCCCCCACCGGTCTGATTCCCGACCTCGTCGCCGACGTACCGCTGCGTCATTTCCAGCAAGGCGCCGACATCACTGGGCAGATCGCGCTCGGCGACGAATGCGTCACGGTGAACGGGCAGGGATGGCGTGACCGCAGCTGGGGTCCGCGGGACGAGTCCGCGGCGTGGGCTGAGTACGTCGCCGTCGTCGCCTGCCTACCAGACTTCGACCTCACCGTCATGAAGTTCCGCGCAATGGATGACAAGCGGACCACGCACGGCTTCCTGATGTATCCGGATCACACCGTCACGGTGACGGCGATGGATCTGCGCCGCGACGGCTCCGGGCTGGTCAGCGGCGCCGTGCTGACCACCTCCGACGACCAGGTGCTGACCATGACCATGCGCACCGCGCGCGGCGGGCTCTGGGTACCCATGGGCGCCGGCGGTCCGCCGCCCACCTTCAGCGCCTACGACGACGCCGCTGATGTCGAGGTCGACGGTCAAGCTGGCGCAGGCTTCAGCGAGCAGGGAATCCTGCGACTCCTCTAGTCGCAACCGCGAGCTACCTCAGAACTTGAAGCACAGGTACTTGTTGCCCTGTGGCGCGCTGAACTCTCCGGTGTGCCCGAACAGCATCGGGTAGTAGCAGAGGATCTCCGGGGACGGCGACGACGAGCCGCCACCCGCGCCGTACGTCGTTGGCGGAATCAGTCCCCCGAGCGTCTCGTTCTTGATCTTGCTCAAGCCCTTCATCACCAGTGCGGGCGTGATGTCTTCGGTTCGCGCGGACGGGCCCAGCGCATCGATCGCGGCCTTGAACATCATGCCGTCCGACCAGGTCACGATGGCCGAGTTCTCGACCGGTGCGGTCGGCGCGTACTCCTTCATGGCGTCGTGGAAGGCCTGGAGGGCCGGCGTGTTGTCCAGCACGTACGGCACCGCGGCGCTGCCCAGGGAGGCACCGTCCTTGCGCATGTTCGGATCGGACTTGTCGAAGTCACCCTGGGTGGCCGACAACGCCATCACGGGGTAGTAGTTAATGCCTGCGCACGACCGCGCCGCCCGCTGAACATACGAGTCGTCGCCAGCCGCGACGATGACCTGGGCGTTTGCCTTCTTCGCATTCTCACACTGCGAGGTGAAGTCGGGCTGGGTGAGCGAGGTTGCCGCTGTATAGACGACCTTCTGCCCGTTGTGCGCCGCCCCACCTTGCGCACCGAGAGCGGCGTTGTAGCTCGTGCACGCCGTCGACTCGATGCAGTAGAAGATCGCGATCCTGGTCAGGCCCTGCTTGGCCAGGCCGGCGACCGAGCCGACGAACTGCGCCCGGGCTGCCCCACCGACGCCATACATATAGGGGCTCTCGTTCCAGTCCGTGGTGACCATGTCCCCACCGACTGCCGGGATCTTCACGGACTCGACGGCCTGCCGGAAGCCGGCAACGTCCAGCGGCACCCAGTTGCCGACAATCGCGGCTACGTGGTCGCTCTGGGCCAGCGTGTGGACGTCAGAGCTGCTGATCGCCGGATTCGACTCGTCGTCGTCCTGGTAAAGGACAACCGGGTGGCAGGCAATGCCGCCCTCGGAGTTGATGTAACGCACCCACACCGGCAGTGCCGCGTGTGCGCCGGGGATGCTCGCGCCTACCAGGCCACTGAAGGCACCGACCTCGCCGATCTTGATCGGGCTTCCCTGGGTCTGACACGGCGTCGAGGTCGCACCCGTCGAGCCCGACGTCGAACCACCCGCGTTGGTCTGGCCTCCGCCCTGCGTCCCGCCGGTCGTGCTTGGTGCGCTCGACGATCCGCCGCCCACGGTCCCGCCATTCCCGGCCCTGCCACCTGTGGGAGAAGTGACGGTGCCGCCAGCGCCGCCCGCAACAGTCCCACCGGTGGTCGTGCCGCCCGTGGTCGTCACCCCGCCCGGCGCAGTGGCCGTCGTGGCGGGTGCGGTCGTCACGACCGTCCCGCCCCCACGCTCGGTCGCGATGATGCTGGCGGTCGACTCGCGACTGCCACATCCCGCTGCAGCCAGCATCGCGACGACCGCCGCGAGCGTCACCGCGCTGCGGCGCCTCGCGCGGCCGCGATGACGGCTCGGTCGCGACAGTGAGCTCATGACGTGCTCCTTACGAGAGCTTCGACTCTGGTCACGCCTGGACCAGTTGGGGGTGGGTCTCGACGGCGGCTCCCGGCTCGCGCGAGCGCAACCGGGAGCCCTCTGTTCGCTGCACGGATCGCGCCGCTGCGGCGCCGAAGAAGGTTCCGAACCTGCCTTGCGACATCAGCGCGAACACGATCGCGGCAAGGCCGAACGACATCTGGAGTGCTTCCGAGAAGTTCTGCCCAAGGATGTAGCCCGGGAGCACGACGCTGACCAGTGCAGCAACGATCGAGGCCGACACCGTGGTTCGACCGGATACGAACAAGATCGCAAGCATGCTGATCGAGGAGAAGTAGTTGTAGGACCCTTGGTTCACCTGGCCGTAGAGCGAGGCGAGCATCGCGCCGCTGATGCCGGCGAGGAACGACGATGTGCAGAAGATGATGACGCGGGTGATGTTGATGTTGGCACCGAGCGTCGTGAGTGCGACCGGACTGTCAGCGAGGCCTCTCAGCAGCCGGCCGAGGCGAGAGCGTTCGACCGCGACGACGAGGCCGACGCAGACAACGACGATCGCCAGCATCGCGTAGTAGTAGCCCTTGTCCGTGTCCAGACCCAAGACGTGCGGGCGCCCTGTCATGAGCCCACCTGCGCCGCCGAACAGGAACCCTCGGTTGTAGACGAACTCTTCCAGCACGACGCCGAAGCCGAGGGTCGCCAACGCGAGGTACAACCCGGACCGTCGGATAGCCGGGATTGCGACGAGCAGGCCGGCCGGTACGGCAGCCAGACCAGCAATGAGCACGGCGAGCAGCCATGGGACGCCGTGGCCGAGCAGATGGCCGAGCGTCGCGCCACCGATCGCCGCGAAGCCCCACTGACACAGCGAGATCTGTCCCGAGGTGCGCACCAGAAGTCCGAGTGACAAGAAGAGGACGACCTGCGCCATCCCGGCGTTCCACGACGGCAGCTTCGTACCGACGACGAACGGGATGAGGACAGCAACGACAGCGACGACGCCGTACGAGCTGACAAGCATGCGCTTGCTCAGTAGCTGGGCAGTCGATGCCGATCTGGTGCGCACGAATGCACCGAGCTCGACGAGCGAGCGCCTTCGATAGACGATCAGGACGATGAACAAGGCGATGAACGGCACGACCTGGTCGAGGCCGGTGAGAGCCGGGTGGCTCGCCTCCACATCACTGATCACGGCCTGCGCGACCCCAAGACCCAACCCGCCGGCGTAGGCGAGAGGCAGGCTGGTGAACGCCCCGATCGCAGCAGCGCCGAACGCCTGCACCACCAGCAGCGACAGAAGAGTGGCGTCCAGCTGTTGCTCACTAGAGGCGAACAGCAGGCCGGAGACGGCGGCGAACATGCAGCCGATCACCCAGGAGATCCGCCGAACCCGTGCGGGCGCGACACCGGTCAGGTCCAGCAGGTGCGGGTCATCGACGACGGCCCGCATTGTGGTACCGAGGTAGGTCCGTTTGAAGAAGACATACAGGATGAAAGCAGAGACCAGACCGAACGCGATCGTCACAATGCGCTCAGTGGTGATCTGCACACCCGACAACGAGAAGACGACGTGCTGGGACAAGAAGCTCGTGAAGTCCAGGGATGACGGCCCGAAGATCAGCTGCATCAGCCCGACAACGAAGACGATGATGCCCACGGTCGCAACGACGCGAGCCTGGGTGGGAAGTCCGGCCAGCCCGCGAGCGAGGTACTCCATGATCAGCCCGGCGACGGTCCCGAAACCGACGACGGCGATGAGCGCGGCGAGCGGCCACGCCATTCCGTGGCGCTGATGCAGGTCGTAAAAGATGTAAGTGGCAACGGCGGCGACTGCCCCGTGGCCGAAGTTGAACACCCCGGAGGTCTTGTAGCTCAAGACGAGACCCATGGCGGCGATCCCATAGGCGGAGCCGACGACGATGCCGATTACCAGGTAGATGGTCATGAGGCGCCACACACCCCGCACGCCGTAAGGCCGCGTCGGTCGATCGTGGCTTGGCTCACCGCCACGCTGATCTTGCCGAGCACAAGCTGACAGCCGGGGCGGTGGTAGAGGCGCATTCCAGGCGCCGATACCCATTGCGTGGTCGATGCCGTTCCGTTCTGCCGACTTACATCATTAGCCCTAGCAGCTGTCTGCGAGCCTCCACGACCAGCCCGGATCGCAGCGGCGACCTCGAGCTTGAGATACCTGACTCGCGCCAGCCCGGCGGTCTCCCAAGCGACGACCGCAACGACGCCGATCGCCGCGCCGGCGGCGCCAACGGCAATCCAGACGAACTGACGGTTGACATGCGTCGTGTGGGCCGCGCCGTACCAAGTAACAAGGAGGGCGAGCAAGGAGATCGTGAGGCGCGCGAGCAGGCGGCTGACGTCGGCGACCTGCCAGGGCGCGTCCATGACGAAGTCGCGGAACGCAAGGTCCGTCGCCGAACCGTCACCGCGCGCACCGGCGACGGTCCGCGACGCGAATCGGCCTTCGGTTGGAGCCAACCGCCGTCGGCTCACGGTGCAGCCTTCGGGCGGCCACTCCGGGCGGCGCTGCCCGCCGTCGCCTTGCGCCGCGCCGCAGGATGTCGGGTGACGCCGTTCGTCAGGATCTCAGGCGCAGCCGCGACCGGCTCGCCGGCGGGCAGATTCTGTGGACCGTCTGCCGCCTGGTCCTCGAGGAGCCGGCGGATTGCGCGCAGCTCAGCCCATTCGTCGCGCAGGTCGGCCGACGTCCACAGCATGTGGCCGACGCCCAGCAAGAACAGCCCGAACAGTCCGCCGGAGATGAAGTAGGGCAACTGCGCCGCGACATGGGTTGTCCCACTCACCCCGATCCAGCCGAGCACGAGCGACAGAACCCCGACAAGAAGCAGGACGCCGGCTGCAACCCGGTCCCACTGTCGGCGCAGAAATGTCATGAGTTCCATCGGATACGCACCCCTAGCACTCGGAGAGCCTGCGCGGCGATCGAGCCGATGATCGCCGCACCTACGACGATCAGATAGACGTCTGCCGTGTCCGGCAGCTTCAAGCCTTGGGACGCGAGGTACTCCGGCCCGGATTGCGTGGTTCCAGCGAGCTGAGGGGGCTGTCCCCCGCCTTCGGGAATCGAGCCCAGGCCCGGAAGCGCACCGGTACCGATACCCGGCGAGCTCGATGAGCCTGTTCCGATCGACGTCCCAGGCGACGAGCCGATCGACGAGCCGGTCGACACCGGCGCCGAGAGCAACTGGCCACTGAACTCGGCGGTCGACCGGCCAATCGTCAGCGTGACCGGCACCGGGCCGGTGATCGGGAGGTTCTTGGGCGGCGACGGGAGGACCATGCTCAGCACGAGAGCCGGCGACACGATGCTCTGCTTCTTGACGATCGGCTGCTCAAAGGTTGCCGTGATGCCGACCACCTTCAACGCAGCGGCGACCACACCGAACGGCACGGCGTAGGTGCCGCCGCCCAGCAGCGGAAGCGAGACGGTGAAGGTCCCGTTCTCAAAGCCGAGGTCGGGCGCCGCGATCGTCATGCCGCCCAGGGGCAACGGAATCCCCGGGACCTTGCCCAGGACCGGCACCTGCGTTGGCGTCGTCTTGGGGATCGAAAGCTTCAGCCCAGGGACGGAGATGTCGCCGATTGTGAGCGACGAGCTGCTGGTCAGCTGCCCACTGCCATTGCTGAGAGTCTCGCTCGCGGCCGAGTGCACATTGCTGATCGCAACCAGGCCTCCCAGCGCGAGGTCGTTGAAGGTCGCATCGCCCGCCGCCGTGACATCACCGGACGAGTCGAGCTCGACGCTGGCCGTGGCGCTGTATCCGGTGCTTCCGGTCCCACCCATCGCAGTGGCCTGGCTGTTGGTCGGAGTCGACTGGGCGGTCAACGTCACGCCAGGAAGGTCGCTGCTCTGCGGCCCCTGATCGAGAGCTGCACTCACGTACGCCGGGTAGGCAGGCAGCGCGGGTGTGCCTGGCACGAGAGCTCCGACCAGTCCGGGGAGCTGAGCGATCGTCGTACCCGGGTAGGGCAACGAAGCGAAGGACGTCGACTGCGGCAGCGACGTCAGCTCGGCCTGTGCCACTGGACCGGCGCCCTCGATGGTGAGACCGAGGGGGATGTCCTGGTTCATGGCGGTGATGTCGAGTCCGTAAGCCGTGGCCACCGCGTCGAACGTCGGCTCAGTTGCGGCATGCGCGGCACCGACAAGACCGGGCAGCATGACCGACATCCCGACGAGCCCGACGGCGCACAACCAAAGCGCTGTGCGGGCTTTCCAAGAGACGAACACGGCGGTAACGTAACACCGATTTGAACCTAGTTTCAATAATGAGCTTTCGTTCAACATGGGGTTTCGTGGGTTCACCATCGGATCCGGAGGCATCAGGTGTTCCAGCTCGAGCGAATCGTTGCCGGCTATGGCGGCTCAACGGTGCTACGCGACGTCAGCATCACGGTGCCGGACCATTCGGTGGTTGCGCTGCTTGGCTCCAACGGAGCCGGCAAGACAACACTGCTCCGTGTCGCGTCGGGGCTGTTGCGACCAACGTCGGGGCAGATCGAGATCGACGGTCAGGACGTAACAGGTATGGCGCCGCACCAGCTGGTCGCCCACGGCGTCTGCCATGTGCCCGAAGGCCGCGGCATCTTCCCGAACCTAACAGTTCGCGAGAACCTTCTCGTCCAAGCGCCACGTGGCGAGCAGTCGAGCGCCATCGACCGGGCTGTCAGCGCGTTCCCCCGTCTCGGCGAACGACTGAGCCAAGTCGCGCGAACTATGTCGGGCGGTGAGCAACAGATGCTGGCGTTGGCGAGAACCTACGTACAACGGCCTCGCATCGTCCTGCTCGACGAGGTGTCGATGGGACTCGCGCCGAAGATCGTGGACGAGATCTTCGAGTTCTTCGCCTTGCTGCGCAATGAGGGTGTGAGCCTGCTCCTCGTCGAGCAGTACGTCGTGCGAGCCCTTGAGATCGCAGACGTCGTCTACCTCCTCAACAGAGGAGAGGTTGCCTTTGCCGGCGATCCCGGCGAGCTCGAAGGTGAGGATGTGTTCAGTCGATACGTCGGCGCCGAGGTGGGGGCCTCATGACCATTGAGCGAACCGCTCCCGGACTTGCTGTGACGGATGTCGTCGTCCGCTACGGCGGACACGTGGCGGTCAACAAGATCAGCCTGACGGCGCCACTCGGCCAGATCACCGGGCTGATCGGACCCAACGGCGCCGGCAAGACAACGACGTTCAATGCGTGCACCGGTCTGGTGCGCCCGACGTCCGGTCGCATCGAGCTGTTCGGCCACGACGTGACGCGCCGCTCCGCCCAGCACCGGGCGCAGCTCGGAATGGGCCGGACGTTCCAGCAGATGGAGCTGTTCGACTCGCTATCGGTACGAGAGAACGTCGCGCTGGGGCGGGAGGCCGGCATGGCCGGCAGTCAGCCTTTCCGGCACCTGCGTAGCTCACGAGCTTCTCGCGTCGTCGTTGCCGATGCCACGCGATCCGCGATGCAGGTCTGCGGGATCAGCGATCTGGCGGCGCGCCGTCCTGCGGACCTCAGCACGGGACAGCGACGACTCGTCGAGCTGGCCCGGGTGATTGCGGGCGACTTCAAGATCTTGCTGCTCGACGAACCGAGCTCCGGGCTGGACAAGCTGGAAACCGCCGAGTTCGGCAAGATCCTTCGTAACCTCGTCAGAAGCCACGGCATCGGCATCCTCATCGTCGAACACGACATGAGCCTCGTGATGAGCATCTGCGACTACATCCACGTTCTCGACTTCGGACAGCCGATCTTCCAGGGCACAGCGGCCGAAGTTGGAGCCAGCGATGTCGTGCGAGCGGCCTACCTCGGAAGCGAGGCGGTGGAGACGGCAGTCAGCGACCACGAGGCGTCCCTTCTATGATTAGAAAATGGCCCGAGCTGCAGCCGCTCGTCGTCGTCCGCTAGAGGGAGACGACACCAAGTCCGCGCGTACTCGAGAGCGGATTCTCGACGCTGCTGCTTATGTTTTGAGCCGCAAGGGCTATTCGGGCACTCGACTCACGGATGTCGCGGCGAAGGCCGAGATCCAGGCGCCTGCGATCTATTACTACTTCGAATCACGCGATGACCTGATCGAGGCTGTGATGTCAGTCGGCCTCGAGCACATGCGCGAGCACGTCCAGGCCCAGCTTGATGCGCTTCCGAAAGACACCGACGCGATCACTCGAATCAAGGCCGCGGCAGAAGCGCATCTGCGCTATGAGCTCGGAATCTCTGACTACACGACGGCGGCGATTCGCAACGCCGGTCAGGTGCCCGACGCGATCCGCAAGCACCAGCTCGACGAGGAAGCAAAGTACGGCGAGATCTGGCGCCTGCTCATCCGTGACGCTGAACGAGAGGGGCTGCTCCGGCCGGAGCTCGACCCGTTCAGTGCGCGAATGCTGCTTCTCGGCGCACTCAACTGGACCGCCGAATGGTGGCGGCCACATCGTGACGCGCTCGATACCGTATTACGCAGCGCGCAAGCCATCGTGGAGCACAGCCTGTGTGACGACGCCACGCTCAAGACACTGGCCAGGCGCCACGGCCGGACGGCTCAGTAGCTCCGCGGAAGGCCAAGCGACTGCGTCGCAATGTGGGACAGCAGAAGCTCCTCGGAGACGGGAATGGTCCGCAGGATCCGGGCATCGCGGAAGATCCGAGCGATCGGGTACTCGGTGGCGTAGGCCATCCCGCCGAAGGTCTGGAACGCTCGATCAGCCGCATCGAAGCAGGCGTTTGCCGCGGTGTACTTCGCGACGTTCGACTCGGTCCCGCTCGGCAAGTCGTTGTCGTACATCCACGCCGCCTTGTACGTCATCAGCCGTGCCAGCTCGGTCTGCGCCTTCACGTGCGCGAGCGGGAACGCGACACCCTGGTTGGCGCCGATTGGCCGGTCGAACACCTCGCGTTCATTGGCATAGTCACACGCAAGTCGAAGGGTGAGGTCCGCGCCGCCGACGGCCCCCGCCGCCACCAGTGCGCGCTCCGGATTGAGGATGTCCCACAAGACGGTGAAGCCGCGATCGACCTCTCCCAGAACGCACGAAGCCGGGACGTGCACATCGTCGAGATAGACCATGTACGACGGCACGACATTGGTGCCCATCTTCGGTACAGGGGTCAGGGTCAGCGAGCCGTTGGCAAGCGCGGTGGGGATGTCGACCAACAGGATCGTGAAGCCACTACTGGATCGCTCATTGCCGGCCGGCATGGTCGTTCGGCAAACCAGCAGCATCCACTGTGAGCGCGCGGCTCCCGACGTCCAGATCTTGCGGCCGTTAACGACGAAGTCCGAGCCCTCGCGGCGAGCGAACGTCGTGATGGCGAAGGCGTTGCTTCCGGCGTCCGGCTCGGTGATCGCAAAGCAGGACTCGATCTCACCTGCCGCCATTCCCGGCAGCAGCTCGGCCTTCTGCTCCGCTGTGCCGTGTCTCGTGACGGTCAGGCCGCCAAAGCCAGGGGTCAACACGTAGAGCAAGGATGCGACCCCGCCTGCGCCACTTGCCGCCAGACACTCGGTAGCGACGACCAGCTCAAGGAGTCCTTGCCCCCCGCCGCCGTATTCCTCGGGAATCGCCAGCCCGATCCAACCGGATCCGGCAAGCTCCTGCCACAACTCTTCGGGCCAGCTGTGCTCGGCATCGCAGCGATCCCAGTACGCAAGGTCGAACTTCGCTGCTACCTGACCGACGCCTTGCTGCACCGCAAGTGCAGATTCAGGCAGCCCAAAATCCATTGTTTTAATATACGTTAGATTCTGTACACCGACAACGGGACGAGCCGAAAGGACCGAGCGGTGGCGACACTCAGCCAGGACGAGCAGGACATCGTTGCGACGGTCCGCGAGTTCGTCGATCGCGACGTCAAGCCGGTCGTCCGAGACCTCGAGCACGCCAACGCCTACCCCGAGAAGCTGATCGAGGCGATGAAGCAGCTCGGGATCTTCGGCTTGGCGATTCCTGAGCCATATGGCGAAGCCATCGTATCGATGCCTTGCTATGCCCTGATCACCGAGGAGCTCTCCCGCGGCTGGATGAGCCTTGCCGGCGCGATGGGTGGCCACACCGTGGTGTCGAAGCTGCTGCTCGAGTTCGGCAGCGACGAGCAGAAGAAGGACTACCTGCCGCGCATGGCGACCGGCGAGCTCCGAGCAGCGATGGCCCTCACCGAGCCCAGCGGAGGCTCCGACCTGCAAGCGATCACGACGACCGCAACCCTGTCCGAGGACGGCAGCGAGTACGTGATCAACGGGTCGAAGACCTGGATCACCAATCCCCGGCGATCCGGGATGATCGCGCTGCTGTGCAAAACCGATCCGAAGGCCGAACCACGCCACCGCGGGATCAGCATCATGCTCATCGAGCCGGGTGCCGGCTTCACCATCTCCAAGGATCTCGGCAAGCTCGGATACAAGGGCGTCGAGACCTGCGAGCTCCTCTTCGACGGGTATCGGACGCCGAGCACCTCGCTGCTCGGCGGGACATCAGGTCACGGCTTCGCACAGATGATGAAGGGGCTTGAGACCGGCCGCATTCAGGTAGCCGCACGCGCGCTCGGCGTCGCGCGCGCCGCGTTCGAAGACGCGATGCAATACGCCCAGGACCGGACGTCGTTCGGCAAGCCGATCTGGAAGCACCAGTCGATCGGCAACTACCTCGCCGACATGGCGACCCAGCTGACCGCAGCGCGCCAGCTCGTGCTCTACGCCGCCGAGCGGCTCGAGGCCGGGGAGCGCTGCGACATGGAAGCCGGCATGGCGAAGCTGTTCGCCTCCGAGGTGGCGATGCAGATCAGCCTCAACGCCGTCAGGATCCACGGCGGCTACGGCTACTCCACCGAGTTCGACGTCGAGCGCTACTTTCGCGACGCACCGCTGATGATCGTCGGCGAAGGCACCAACGAGATCCAGCGAAACGTCATCGTCTCGCAGCTGATGAGCCGAGCGGGCACCAGACGGTGAGCACCCGCACGGCTGAGGCGGGCACGAAATCAGAACGAACCCGCGAGCGCGTCATCTCGGCGGCAGCGTCGACGTTGAGCCGGCTTGGCTACAGCGGAACCCGGCTGGCCGATGTCGCAGAGGAAGCCGGGCTGCAGGCGCCGGCCATCTACTACTACTTTTCCTCGCGCGACCAGCTCATCGAGGAAGTCGTCGTGGTCGGCACGATCAAGCTGCGCGACTTCGTCGCTGCCGCCCTCGACCGAGCACCGACCACCGCAACAGCGCTCGAGCGGATCGACGTTGCTGTCGAGGCACACATCCGCCAGCTGATGTCCGAATCGGGCTTCGCCCACGCCGTCATCCGCAATGTCGGCCAGCTTCCACCGGCGATCCGCGGCCGACAGGTGATCGAGGAGCGCAAGTACGCCGAGATGTGGCGGGCGCTGTTCGGCGAAGCGCACGCCGACGGCAGCATGCGCGCCGAGCTCGATCCAGAGCTCGCCCGGCTGCTCGTGATCGGGAGCCTGAACTGGGCAACCGAGTGGTGGACGCCGCAACGCGGCTCACTCGACGCGGTGGTCGCCACTGCCCAGTCGATCGTCAGACACGGAATCGAAGCGCCTGCACAACGCAACCCCACTAGGAGGAACCATGCCTGAGGCCTACATCGTTGATGCCGTGCGGACCCCGGTCGGGCGCCGCGGCGGCGGCTTCGCCGACGTACATCCCGCCGACCTGGGCGCGCATGTCATTCGCACGCTCGTGGGACGCACCGACATCGATCCGGCGGCGATCGACGATGTCATCTTCGGGTGCCTCGACCAGATCGGATCGCAGGCGGGCGACATCGCCCGTACCGCGGCACTTGCAGCAGGCCTCCCGGAGTCAGTTCCGGGCGTGACGATCGACCGGCAGTGCGGATCGGCCCAGCAGGCCGTTCACTTCGCTGCGCAAGCGGTGATGAGCGGGACGTCGGAGCTGATCGTCGCGGGGGGCGTCCAGAAGATGAGCCAGTACCCGATCCTCAGCGCGTTCGGTGCCGGCGAGCCGTTCGGTGCGACCGATCCTTGGACGGGCTCGAAGGGATGGCGCGGTCGCTACGGCGATCAGGAGATCTCACAGTTCGTCGCGGCCGAACGCATCGCCGAACAGTGGGACATCACGCGCGAGCAGATGGAAGAGTTCGCGCTCGCCAGCCACCAGCGGGCCGCCGCCGCGCAGGCCGACGGACGATTCGATCGCGAGATCATCGCCTACGAGGGTGTCACCGCCGACGAAGGGCCGCGCCCCGACACCACCCTGGAGAAGATGGCGACGCTCAAGACCCTCGTCCCAGGTGGCCGACTCACAGCTGCTGTCTCCAGCCAGATCTCGGACGCGTCCGCCGCCCTGCTTGTCGCTTCCGACGCTGCCGTACGTGACCACGGGCTGACGCCACGCGCCCGGATTCATCACCTGTCCGTGCTCGGCGCCGATCCGGTCATGTTGCTCACCGCGCCGATCCCTGCGACAGAGAACGCCTTCAAGAAGACGGGGCTCAGCATCGGCGACATCGACACGATCGAGGTCAACGAGGCGTTTGCCAGCGTCGTGCTTGCCTGGCTTGCCGACATCGGAGCCGACCCGTCGCGGGTCAACCCGAATGGCGGTGCGATCGCGCTCGGCCACCCGATCGGTGCGACCGGCGCACGCCTCATGACGACGATGCTCCATGAGCTCGAGCGCACCGGCGGTCGATACGGCTTGCAGACGATGTGCGAGGGCGGCGGCCAGGCCAACGTCACCATCCTCGAACGGCTCGGCTGACCGGCCGCTAGGCAAGCTGTTCGGCGAGTTGGTGCTTGGCAAGCTTTCCGGTCGGCGTCCGCGGTAGCTCGTCGACGAAGTCGATGCTGCGCGGCAGCTTGAACCTGGCGATCCGGCCGTCGAGGAACTCCACCAGCTCGTCCTTGGTGACCTGGTCCGGCGCCACCTCCGCAGCGAGCACGATCACCGCCTTCACCTGCTGTCCCATCTCGGCGTCCGGTACGCCGATGACAGCGACGTCGGAGACCTTCGGGTGCAGCGCCAGGGCGTTCTCGATCTCCTGCGGGTAGATGTTCACCCCGCCGGAGATGATCATGAACGACTTGCGATCGGTGAGGAACAGGAAGCCGTCATCATCGAGGAAGCCGACGTCGCCGACCGTCGTCCAGGTCGGGAACCGGGGATGCTGCGCATCGGCGGTCTTGTCGGGATCGTTGTGGTAGACGAACGGCACGACGTCGCGCTCGAAGTAGACGAGCCCGACGCCACCGGATTCGAGCTCCGTGCCGTCGTCGTCGCAGATGTGTGGCGTCCCGACGAAGGGCTTGCCGACTGAGCCGGGCTTGCGCAGCCAATCAGCGCTACCGATCAGCGTTCCGCCGTTGCCCTCGGTGGACGCGTAGTACTCCGTGAGGATCGGCCCCCACCAGTCGATCATCGCCTGCTTCACTTCCGGCGGGCAGGGCGCGGCTGCATGGATCGCCACCTTCAGGCTGGTCAGGTCGTAGCCGGCTCGTTGTGCCTCGGGCAGCTTCAACAGCCGGACGAACATCGTCGGCACCACCTGCAGGTGGGTGACTCCGAAGCGCTCGATTGCGGCGAGCATCCCCTCCGCGTCGAACCTCTCCATCATGACCACAGTTCCGCCGACCGACTGAATCGTCGCGCAGAACCGCAGTGGAGCTGCGTGATACAGCGGCGCGGGTGAGAGATAGACGGTGTCCGCCGACATCCCGAAGTGAGGCACGAAGAGCGCGACGTACATGTCGCCTGGCTCGTCGACCTGGCGATCCGGCAACGGCATCTTGATGCCTTTGGGACGGCCGGTCGTACCCGATGAATAGAGCATGTCGCCGCCACGAGGCTGGTCCTCGAGCGGCGTGGCCGGGAGATCGGCGAGCAGCTTCTCGTAGCTCTCGTGACCGACGACGTCGCCGCCGAAGCCGAGCCGCACCTCGACCGCCGGCGTTCTGCCGAGGATGTCCTCTGCCAGGCCGCGCTTCGTCGCCGAGACGACGATCGCCTTCGCCTCGCTGTCATTGACGATGTAGGCCACCTCGTCGGTCGAGAGGTGATGGTTGACTGCGGTGAGGTAGAGCCCCGATCGCATCGCCGCCCAATAGACCTCGAACATGGTCAGCTGGTTGTCACTGAGCAGCGCGACCGTGTCGCCTGGCCGCAGACCACGATCGTGCAGCAGTCGCGCCAACCGTGCCGAGCCTTCATCGAGCTGGCGGTAGGTCAGCACGTCGCCGCTGTCGACCGCTACGGCGGCTGGCTTGTCCGGGGTGGTCAGCGCAAAGGTTCCGGGGTACATGTCAGCGGGCGCTCAACTGGTACGGGATCGACTTGACCGCGTGGACGAAGTTGCCCACCAGGTAGCTCGGCTCGCCGAGCTCGAGGGCCGGTGCCCTGGTCACGAGCTCGCTGAACAGCGACCGAAGCTGGGTGCGGGCGAGCATGCTGCCCATACAGAAGTGCGGACCGCCGCCGCCAAACGCGACGTGACGATTTGGCGTGCGCGTGATGTCGAACTCCTCGGGATGGTCGAACTCACGCTCGTCGCGATTGGCCGATGAGAACAACGTCACGACCCAGTCGCCTTCGCGGATCTGCTGGCCGTGGAGCTCGACGTCACGGGTTGCAGTACGGCGAAACGTCATCACCGGCGTCGCGTAGCGGACGATCTCTTCGGCCGCCGGCTGGATCAGGCCCTCGGGATCGTCGGCCAGCAGTTTGCGCTGCTCAGGGAAGTCGCACAAGTACTTCATGCCGAGCGTCGTCGAGTTTCGGGTGGTGTCGTTGCCCGCGACCGAGAGCAGGACGAAGAAGCTCGCGATCTCCTCGTCGGTAAGCCGTTGTCCGTCGACCTCGGCCTGCACGAGGTTGGTCAGGATGTCGTCGCGCGGATGCGTCTTGCGATCCTCGACCATCTCGAACGCAATGCTGATCAGGCCGACCAGACTGTCGTTGAGCACCTCGCCGGGCTCGCGGCCCGCCGCAACGTCGGCGTCCGCCCACGAGACCATCCCGTCGGCATGATGCGCAGCCTCTTCACGGAGCGATTCCGGCAATCCGATCAGCTCGTAGATCGTCCACATCGGAAGCCGCTTCGACACCTGGGAAACGAAGTCGCCGTCGGTGGTGTCGAGCAGGTCGTCGACGATGTGACGCGCCTGGGCCTTGATCTGCTCATCGATCTTCGCGATCTGCCGTGGGGTGAAGGCGACACTGACCAGCCGGCGCAGCGCGCCGTGCCGGGGCGCGTCCATCGCGAGGAATGACTGAGCCGCCTCGAGTAGGTCCTCCGGCACCTCTTCGATCATCACGCCCTGGCCGGAGCAGAAGACCTCCGGGTTCTTGCTGATCGCCACCACATCCTCGTGGCGCGTCACTGCCCAGAAGCCGTCCTGCTCAGCCTCCATCAGCGATCCTTCGAGCGGCGGGTGCCAGCTCACCGGACGCTCGTCACGCAGGATCTTGAACGACGCGTCGCGTTCGGTGGCCGTTCGTTCCCAGAACGACAGTGGGGACACCGAGACCGGGTCGTAAGACGGACGGTCAGAGCTCATGCGGATCTCCCTGCCTAGTCAGAACAGCCATCGTTAGAACACCTTGCGCAGCAAGCGCTCGGTGCGCGCGGTGTACGGCGGGTACATCAACGACAGGTCCGGGCGCTGTCGCTTCACGAGTACGGACTTGCGGTGACTGAACGTCTGGAAGCCCCACTCCCCGTGATAGGCGCCCATGCCGCTGTTGCCGACCCCGCCGAACGGCAAGGACGGAACCAATACGTGTAGCGAGGCCTGGTTGATGACCATCCCACCCGCGTTGATGCCGGCCGTCGCTTGGTTCTGCTCGGCCCGACTGCCACTGAACAGGTAAGCCGCGAGCGGCTTCGGGCGGGCCCCTACGAACTCGATAGCCGTGTCGAGGGATGCCGTGCCGAGCACCGGAAGGATCGGGCCGAAGATCTCCTCCTGCATCACCGGTGACTCCGGGTCGGGATCGACAATCACGGTCGGCTCGATGCCGCCAGTCGCTGGATCTGTCCCGCCGCCGACTGCGATGTCTCCGCCGCTGCCGGCGAGCAGGCCAGCCAGGCGGTCGTACTGCCGGCGGTTGACGATCGGCGCGTACCGAGGAGCCCCGACGCGCATCTGGCTCAACGCGGTATCGAGCTCTCGTACGAACTGGTCCTTAAGGGTCGCGTCGACGAGGACATAGTCGGGAGCGATGCAGGTCTGGCCGGAGTTGATGAACTTCGTCCACACGATGCGACGCGCGGCGATCGCCGGGTCGGCGTTTCGGCTGACGATTGCCGGTGACTTGCCACCGAGCTCGAGTGTGACCGGAGTCAGCGTGGGAGCGGCCGCGGCCATGACAAGCTTGCCGATCTCCGGCCCACCCGTGAAGAAGGCGTGGTCGAAGCCCTGCTCGAGCAGGGTCTGGGTCGCGCTCGCGTCACCTTCGACGACTGCGACCGCATCAGGGTCGAGATAGGCAGGAAGCAGTCGAGCGAGCAGAGCGGAAGTTGCAGGCGCGTGCTCCGAGGGCTTGACCACGGCACAGTTACCCGCTGCAAGCGCCCCGATCAGCGGACCCAGCGTGAGATAGACCTGGTAGTTCCAGGGACCGATTACGAGGACCACGCCGAGTGGCTCGTAGGCGAAGAACGCCCGACCGGGCCGCATGCTCATCGGCACCGATGTACGCCGCGGTCGCATCCAGCGTCGCAGGTGCTTACGGGCGTAGGCCGCTTCGGCGCGGGTCGAGGCGATGTCGCCGAGCCAGGCATCGAAACCGGTACGCCCGAGGTCGGAGCCAAGTGCGTCGGCGATCTCGGTCTCGCGCTCTGCGAGCAGTTGCTCAATGGCGGCGAGCTGCTCGATTCGCCAGGCGAGCGGTCGGGTTCGGCCGCTCGCTGCTGTAGCCCGCAGCCGACCCATGACCTCGTCGATCACATCCGCCTCCGAGTCCGCGCCGAGCGCGTACGTCATGTTGACACTCCTCGCCTTTTATACTCTAGATTAAAAGGCGTGGACGGAAAACGGTGCGTCGTCACGGGAGCTGCTTCCGGCATCGGTGACGCGGTGGCGCGTTTGCTGGTCGAGCGAGGCGCGAGTGTCGTCAGTCTCGACCGCAACTCCCCCAGCGCCCCGGTCGAGGCGCACGTTGCCGTCGACCTGACGGACCTCGCCAGCATCGAAGAAGCCCTCAGCCAGCTCGACGGCGAGTTCGACGTCCTGTGCAACGTGGCCGGCCTGCCCGGCACGCATCCTGCCGAGGCTGTCTTCCGGGTCAACTTCCTGGCGGCCCGCCACATCGCCGAAGCGTTCTTCGACCGGCTCCGGCCGGGCGGCGCCATCGTCAACGTCGCCTCCACCGCCGGCTTCGGGTGGCCCGACCGCATCGACACCATTCGAGACCTGATGAGCGCCGAGACCTACGACGAAGGTCTCGTGTGGTTCAAGGAGAACCCGCAACAGGGCAACATGTACAACTTCTCCAAGGAGGCGCTCACCGTCTACACGATGGCGATGGCCACCGGTCTGGTCGAGGCCGGCGTACGGATGAACGCCGTCAGTCCCGGACCGGTCGAGACGCCGATCCTCGTCGACTTCGAGGAGTCGATGGGCAAGGACATCATCGACGGGGTGAAGGAGCTGGTCGGTCGCCACGCGACGCCACTCGACATCGCGAAGGTCGTGGCGTTCCTGGCCTCGTCTGAGTCCGGCTGGGTCAACGGCCACAACATCATTGCCGACGGCGGGATCGCAGGCGCGGTGCTGACCGGCATCGTCCCCGCGCCGGAGATCTGACGAGCCAGCGCAAGTCCTCCCACCAACGAAGGGTCGCGACATGCCGTTCAAAAACGCAGACGAGGTCGTCCACTACATCGGCGGCATCTTCGAGACAGCCTTCGCCGATCCCGAGATCGGGCCCAAGCTCAAGGCGACCGGCATCGTGCTGCGGGTCATCTCGACCGATCCCGAGTCCGCATTCGTCCTCGACATGGGCAACCACAAGGTGATCGCCGGCGACACTCAGTCGGACGTGTCGGCGACGATGACGATGAGCGCCGAAATGCAGAACGCCTACTGGCAGGGCAAGGTCAACCTGCCCTTCGCGATGGCACGAGGCAAGGTCAAGGTCGAGGGCAACGTGGCGCAGCTGTTGAAGCTGGCGCCTCTCGGCAAGTCGCTCTACCCGGTGTACATAGACCGGCTGAAGGCCGACGGCCGCGACGACCTCGTCGTCGCCTGACTGTCCTGCTTGCTACGGCATCGTGTAGCCGCCGCTGACCGAGATCACCTGACCGGTGACCTGACGAGCAGCAGTAGGAGACGCGAACCACAGCACCGCGTCGGCAACGTCCTTGGCGCTGGTGAGGCGGCGCAGTGGGGTGTCCTTGCGCAGGTAGTCGATCTGGCTCTCGTTGAACACCGCGTCCTGGCCTACCGCCCACAGGCTCTTCTCGCCGACCGCCTCAGGTCCATCCGGCACGACGAGTCCCGGACAGACCACGTTCGAACGGATGCCATGCCGCCCGTGCTCTCGGGCAGTCGTGCGAGCTAGCGCGAGCCCCGCCGCCTTGGTCGCGCCGTAGACCGCTTGGCGGATCTGCCCGAACGCCGCGTCGCTGGCAATGAACACGATCGAGCCCGAGCCGGCATCGCGCATCGGCGAGATGGCTGCCTGCGTGCAGGCGATCGCCGTGAACAGGTTGACCTCGACGAGCCGCTGCCAGCGCGCCCGGTCGGTGTCCTCGAGGAGAAAGCCCGGCACGCTCCACCCGGCGTTGTTGACGAGGACGTCGAGGCCACCCCAGCTATCGGTCGCGGCCGCCACACATCGCTCGGCTGCGCCATCGACAGTCAGATCCTCGACCGCGGCGACGGCCTCAGCGGCACCGAGCTCGATTGCCTCGGCCTGCACGCGCGCCGCCTGATCGGCGTCGAGATCTGCGATCACGATTCGCGCATGCTCGGCAGCGAAAGCATGGACGATGCCTCGGCCGATGTTCGAGGCACCACCGGTGACGACCACGCGGGCATCGGCGAGACCTAGATCCACTTCACCGCTCCGTTTCGCGTTACCCGGCGCTGCTGTTATTTTATCTTCGATTCGAAACTCTATCTTGCCGAGAGGACGCCGTGAAGCCGATCGTCGTCGCTCGTGACGGTGCCATCGGCCGCATCGTGCTCAATCGCCCGGAGGCGATGAACGCCATCACCGTTGAGCTCGGCGCGCAGCTGCACGACGCGCTCGTCGAGCTCGGTGCGGATACATCGATCAGTGTGATTACGATCCGCGGTGCCGGTGGCAACTTCTCGGTTGGCGGTGACTTCCACGAGGTCCAGCGGCTGCGCGCGGACGGAACAGCGGCGCTCGCGCCGCTGTTCGACAACTTCGGCCGCGCCTGCGAGGCGATCGCCGGCGTCGCGGTCCCAGTAGTCGGACTCGTCGAGGGCTACGCGATGGCGGGCGGCTTCGAGCTTGCGCTGGCATGCGACATCGCGCTGGTCCGCGAGGACGCGAAGCTCGCCGACAACCACACCAACTTCGGCCAGATCCCGGGCGGCGGAAGCACCCAGCGCCTATCCCGGCTGGTCGGGCGACAGCGGGCCCTCGGTCTCATCCTCAGCGGCGAGCGGCTCAGCGGCGCCCAGGCCGCAGAGTGGGGTCTGGCGTACCGATCCTTCGCGGCCGCGGACTTCGAGACCGAGACGGTGAGCCTTGTCGAGCGGCTTGCCGGCAAGAACCGGGCCGCCGCAAGCCTGATCAAACGGCTGGTCTACGACGGATGCGAGATGCCCCTCGCTAGCGGCCTCGCCGCAGAGCGGGCCGCGGTGGTCGAGTTCATCAATGGCGATGCCGGCGCGGCCGGGATCGAGGCGTTCAAGGCGAGGGAGACCTGACGTGACCGAGGCGCTCGTCGACAGTGGCGACGTACTGCTCGACCTCGAGCCATCTGGCATCGCCCGGCTCCGGTTGAACAGACCCGAGGCCTCCAACGGGATGAACGTCGAGCTGCTCCAGGCATTGCACGGCGCGATCCTCCGCTGTCACGGCGAGCCTCGCGTCCGCGTCGTCGTGCTGTCCGGCGAAGGCAAGAACTTCTGTGCCGGCGGCGACGTCAAGACGTTCGCCTCGAAGGGAGACCAGCTCCCTGACTACCTGCGCGAGGCGACCGCCTGGCTGCAGCTCGCGACCGCCGCGCTGATTCACCTTCGCGCGCCGGTCATCGCCTCAGTGCACGGGTACGCCGCGGGCGGGGGCGGCTTCGGCTTGGTGTGTGCCTGCGACCTCGTCGTCGCGGCGGAGTCGGCGAAGTTCTTCTCCGGCGCTGTGCGGGTCGGCATGGCACCGGACGCGGGCACGACGGTCACCCTCCCCCAGATCGTCGGGCTGCGACAAGCCGCGCGCCTCCTGCTGACGAACCCGACCCTGACCGCAAGCGAGGCGTTGGATCTCGGCATCGTCACGCAGGTCGCAGCCGACGACGAGCTCGGCACAGCCGTCGACGCCCTGGCCGAGACGCTCGCGGCGTCGGCCCCACTTGCGCTCGCCGCTACCAAACGGTTGTTGTGGGGCGGGGTCGGCGCCACAGTCGAAGAACGGCTGCCCGAAGAGGCGCGAACGGTCTCGGAGCTGTCGGGCACGGCCGATTCGCTCGAGGGCCTGAACGCCGTCATCGAGCGGCGCGCTCCGACGTTCACCGGCCGCTAGCCGATGGCCGACACAGCCGAGCCGACAGTCCTCACGCACGACGACGGAGCGGTTCGGGTAGTGACGCTGAACCGCCCGCAGGTCAAGAACGCGATCGACATGCCGCTGCGCATCGAGCTCGCAGAGCACCTCGAAGCTGCCATGTCCGACAGCTCGGTCCGCGCCCTCGTCATCACCGGAGCGGGTGACGCGTTCTGTTCGGGTGGCGACATTGCCACGATGCAACGCCAGGCACCCGAGCTGACCCGGCCGCGCGCCGAAGCCGCTCAACGAGTGGTGCGCGCGATCTGGGACGGCGAGAAGCCGGTCGTAGCGGCCGTCGAAGGACCGGCGCTCGGAGCGGGGCTGTCGCTCGCGTTGGCTTGCGATCGCATCGTCGCGGCGACCAACGCACAGTTCGGAGCTGCGTTCGCCAACGTCGGGCTGGCCGGTGACATGGGCATCTTTGCGACCCTGCCGGCTCGCCTCGGTGCCGCCACCGCCAAGCAGATGTTGATGCTGCCCGGCCGGATAACGGCACCTGCGGCGTACGACATCGGCCTGATCGATGCCCTAGCCGAGCCGGGCGCTGCGCTGACAGGAGCGCTCGCGGACGCGCACCGGCTCGCTGCCGGGCCACCGCTCGCGCTCGCCGCGATCAAGTCGCTGCTCTCACAGCCAGGTGCGGACCGCGACGCAATCCTCGATCGTGAGCTCGAGACCCAGGCGGAGCTGTTCGACACCGCGGACTTCGCCGAAGCGGTCGCAGCGTTCGCCGATCGGCGTACCCCGGAGTTCCGGGGACAGTGATGCTGACCACGTCGTTCTGGCCAAAGGATGAACGCGTCCCGCTCGTCGACCTCACCGTCGGCGGCTTGCTCGCCGTGCGTGCAACGGCACAGCCCGACACACCCGCCCTGATCGGTACCGAACACGGAACCGGCGCGTCTCGGCGGATGAGCTACGGCGAGTTGTACGAGCGGGCGCTGCGCGTCGCAAGTGCGCTGGCCACGCTCACCGAGCCGGGAGAATCGGTCGCGCTGTGGGCACCCAACGTCATCGAGTGGCCGGTGCTCCAGTACGGCGCGGCACTCGCCGGTGTCGTACTCGTCGCGATCAACCCCGCGTTGCGTCCCGCCGAGCTGACCTACGCGCTGACCCACTCGAAAGCCGCCGTGCTGGTCCACGCCGACCGCAGTCGCGACTACGACATGGCGGCAGTCGCCGCCGACATTCACGGCGACTGTCCGGCGCTGCGTGCCGTCATCAGCCTCTCCGACACCGACCGTTGGGAAGCGGTCAGCGTCGACTCCGCACTTGACCGGCGCACACCCACCGATTCCGACGCGCCGGTGATGCTCCAGTACACGTCGGGCACGACCGGTCAGCCCAAGGGCGTGCTGCTGCGGCACCGCTCACTGGTGAACGTCGCCAAGCTGACGCTGGAAACGGTGAGCGTCCCCTTCGGCGCAACCGCGGTCAATCCACTGCCGATGTTCCACGCTGCCGGGTGCGTGGTCTCCACCCTCGGGCCGCTGTGGGTCGGTGGCTCCGTAGTGCTGATCGAGCAGTTCGATCCGGTCGGCGTCCTCGCGACGTTGCGCCGTGAACAGGCCGACGTGCTGTTCTTCGTGCCGACGATCCTCGGCGCGCTGCTCGCGGCGCAAGCCGCCTCGGACGAACCTGCGCCTCGGCTGCACACGATTCTCGGCGGCGCTTCGGTCGTGCCCCCGACGATGGTCGAGGCGGCCGAGCAGGCCTTCGGCGCCTCGGTGATCAACGTGTTCGGTCAGACCGAGCTGGCCCCCGTGCTCACCTCGACGCGACCCGACGATCCCCATCACGAGCACTTGCACACCGTCGGCCGACCGCTCCCCCAGGTCGATTGCGCGGTCCTGGATCCTGCGACCGGCGAGGTCCAACCGGTCGGGGTGCCCGGCGAGATCTGCGCCCGCGGCTACCAGCAGCTCATCTGCTATCTCGACGATCCGGAGGCAACCGCAGCCGCGATCGACGCGGACGGCTTCGTCCATACCGGCGACCTCGGGTCGATGGACGCAGCCGGCTACATCACCCTCACCGGACGGTTGAAGGAGCTGATCATCAGAGGCGGGGAGAACATCTCGCCCGCCGAGATCGAGGCCTGTCTGCTCTCCCACCCGGAGGTCGCCGACATCGCCGTGATCGGCGTCGCCGATGAGCGCCTCGGCGAGCGGGTGGTCGCCATCGTCACACCAGTCAGCGAGCCGCAGCCAGGACTGGCTGAGCGGCTGACCGTGCACTGTCGGGCCCATCTCGCCCCGCACAAGACGCCGTCGGCATGGCATCGGCTCGACGCTCTGCCTCGCACGCCGACCGGCAAGGTCCAGAAGTTCCGGCTCGCCGAGCTGCTTGCCAGCGACTCCGCTCCGGGATTATTCTAATCCTTATTAAAAGAGACCTTTCCGGGGAGCCCGCATGACCGATCTGCTCGAGCCCGCGACCACCGCGCCTAGCCGGTTGGACCAGCTGATTCGGCCGCGCCAGGTCCACGGCTCGCTCTACACCAACCCTGAGATCTTCGCCGAGGAGCTCGCGAAGATCTGGTACACGACGTGGGTCTTCGTCGGTCACGACAGCGAGGTCTCCGAACCCGGCGACTACGTCCGCAAGACACTTGGCGCCCAAGACGTGATCATGACCCGCGACAGCGACGGTGAGCTTCACCTGCTGCTCAATCGGTGTGCTCACCGCGGCAATCAGGTCTGCGATGCGGCCAAGGGCAACTCCAGCTCGTTTCGCTGCCCGTACCACGGCTGGACCTACCGCAACACCGGTGAGCTGGTCGGCTATCCCTACAACCAGGGCTACGGCGGCAAGGGCAAGCTGGACCTGCGACTGGGCTCGGTGCCGCGGGTCGCGTCATACCAGGGCTTCGTGTTCGGCAGCTTCGCCGCAGACGGGCCGTCGCTGATCGAGCATCTCGGCGGCGCGGCCGGTGAGCTGGATCGGCTCGCCCAGCTCTCGCCACGCGGCAAGGTGGAGCTGACGGCGGGCTGGCTCAAGCACCGCACCCGGGCGAACTGGAAGCTGCTCGCCGAGAACGAGACCGATGGTTATCACCCGCAGTTCGTCCATAGCTCGATCTTCGGTGTGACCGGCAGCCCGATCGGCGCGCTCTACAGCGAGAAGTCGACTGCAGTCACCCGCAATCTCGGCAACGGACACAGTGAGAACGACCTGCGCCCGGAGTTCCGCAGCTACGCCGAACCGATGCGGTGGTTCGGCACGACGCCCGAGCGGGTGCCGACGTACGCCGCGGCGATGCGAGAGGCGTACGGCGAGGATGCCGAGCGGATCATGATCGAGGGCGGCCCCCACGTCATGATCTTCCCGAACCTGTTCGTCGCCGAGATTCAGGTCTTCAACATCCAGCCGGTCGCGGTCGACGAATGTGTGCAGTACTCCACGGCGGTGCAGCTCGCAGGCGCGGGCGAGCTCAACCGGCGGATGCTCTCGCAGTCGATCGGCTCGGTGGGACCGGCCGGCATGCTGCTTGCCGACGACACCGAGATGTACGAGCGCAACCAGCGCGGCCTCGACGTCCGCTTGCCGGAATGGCTCGAGATGAGCCGTGGCACCTCCCGCGAGAGCGTCGACGACAACGGCTACACGATCGGCGGCGCTACCGACGAGGTCGGCATGCGCGGCTTCTGGTCGCACTATCGCGCGTTGATGGAAGCCTCGTGATCAGCAGCGAGCTATCGATTGCCAACCATCGACTGCTGACCCGCGATCAGATCGAGTCGTTTCTCTACCGCGAGGCACGCTTCGCCGACGGGGCGGACTACGACGCGTGGGAGGCGTTGTGGACCGACGACGCGATCTACTGGGTGCCGGCCAACGATGCAGACAGCGATCCCAATACGGAAGTGTCGGTGATCTTCGACAACCGCAACCGGATCTCGACCCGACTCGAGCAGTTGCGGACGGGCAAGCGCTACGCCCAGGCACCGGCCTCACAGCTGCGGCGAGTGATCTCCAACGTCGAAGTGATGAGCGAGGACCCCGCTACGGCGGAGGTCGAGGTGGCGGCGAACTTCCTGCTGCTGGAGTCCAAGGCCCGTGGCACGGAGCTGTGGGGTGGCCGCACGACGTACCGGTTGCGGCTCGTCGACGCAGAGATTCGGCTGGCGTACAAGAAGGTCGTGTTGGTCGGACTGGACAAGCCGCTCGCGACGCTGGGATTCCTGATTTGACCGACTCGTTGCCGGGCGTTGTCGACAGTGAGTTCGCCGCAGTGTCGGTCGTGATCGACGTCGACGCGAACGGCCCGCGACTCCGCCTCGAGGACACCCGGACTGGACGGGTGCGCTACCTCGACGCACTCGAGCTCGAGACGATCGTCTGGCTCGAGGAGGGGCACCTCGCGAAGCTGCTTGACCCATCGGCGGACCGGTGGCGGGACGAGTCATGACGACCAGTCGGGCGGCGATCGTCGCGCCACGCCGTACGGCAGTGGGTAGCTTCGGTGGCACGCTTCGGCCGGTGCCCGCGGCCGACCTCGCGGCACGCGTGATCAGCGCCGTGGTCGATGCGTCCGGTGTCGACCCCGAACGGATCGACGACGTCGTGATCGCCCAGTCCTACGCCAACTCAGAGGCGCCGTGCATCGGGAGATGGGCGGCGCTGCATGCGGGACTGCCCATTGCGGTGCCCGGCTCACAGGTGGACCGGCGCTGCGGCGGCGGGCTGCAGGCAGTCGTGAACGCCGCGATGATGGTGCAGACCGGCGCTGCCGATGTGGTCGTCGCAGGCGGCGTCGAGAGCATGAGCAACATCGAGTACGTCTCGACGACGGCACGGTGGGGCAGCCGATCGGGCAACGTGATGCTCTACGACCGGCTCGATCGCGGCCGGGAGCTCTCACAGCCTGAATGGCGATTCGGACCCATCAGCGGAATGATCGAAACCGCCGAGAATCTCGCCCGCGACTACGCGATCAGCCGTGAGGACGCCGACGCGTTTGCGTTGCGCAGCCACGAACGCGCCGCGACGGCCTGGCGGGAGGGCAAGTTCGACGCCGAGGTCGTGGCGGTCGACGTGCCGCAGCGCCGAGGCGATCCGCTGAGCTTCGAGCGAGACGAAGGCATCCGCGCAGACTCCAGTGTGGAGGTACTCGCCGGGCTGCGCCCGATGACACCGGGCGGCGTCGTGACTGCCGGCAACGCAGCGCAGCAGAACGACGCAGCAGCGGCTTGTCTCGTCGTGGCGGAGGCCAAGCTCGACGAGCTCGGCCTCGAGCCGATCGGCTTCTTGCGGGACTGGGCGGCAGTTGGCTGCGAACCGGCGACGATGGGCATAGGACCGGTGCCGGCGGTCGCGAAGCTGTTCGCCCGCACCGGCATCGGCTTCGGCGATGTCGATCTGATCGAGGTCAACGAGGCGTTCGCCGTCCAGGTGCTTGCGGTCCTGCGGGGGTGGGGCGTGACGCTCGATGAGGTCGACTCCCGACTCAACGTCAACGGCTCGGGCATCTCCCTTGGCCATCCGATCGGCGCGACCGGCGTCCGGATCCTCACGACGATGCTGCACGAGCTGAGCCGTCGCGGCGGTCGATACGCACTGGAGACGATGTGCATCGGCGGCGGACAGGGCGTCGCTGCCCTGTTCGAAGCCGCATGACGGGCTTCGGACTGGTCGCCTACGCGACGTACCTTCCTCATTTCCGGCTCTCCCGTGAGGAGATCGGCACGGCCCTCGGCACCAGCGCCGGACGAGGCGAACGCGTGGTTGCCGGCTTCGACGAGGATGCGACCACGATGGCCGTCGAGGCCGCGCGGCGGGCGCGCGGATCGGACATCGAGCAGAACGTCTCAGCGATCTACTTCGCGACCACATCTCCGCCGTACCTCGACAAGACCAACGCCGCCGCTATCCACGCGGCGCTCGGCCTGTCGAGCGATGGCTTCGCTGCCGATCTGGCGGGCTCGGCTCGTTCAGGCACAGCCGCACTTCGCGCGGCGATGGCGGGCGGCGGTCTCGCGGTCCTGGCCGACATCCGACTCGGCTTGCCAGGGTCGGGCGACGAACGGGGCGGGGGCGACGGTGCGGCGGCGTTGGTCTTCGGCGACCCCGGCGAGTCGATCGCCGATGTCCTGAGTGCGGTGTCGCTGACGGCAGAGGTGCTCGATCGCTGGCGCGGCCCCGAGCGGCTCGATGCCGAAGTGTGGGAGGAGCGGTTCGGACTCGAGACCTACGAGCCGCTGATCACGCAAGCCGCCCGCCGAGCACTCGAGGCGGCCGGACTGGACGGCGTCGACCACGCAGTCGTGACGTCACCGAACGCAGGAGTCGCGAAGCGTGCTCGGGCGCTGCTCCCCCAAGCGGCAGAGCTCAGCAGCGCGCCCATCGGTCACTGTGGGGCGGCCGACGTCGGCATCGCCATCGCCGCGATTCTTGACCACGCCAATGCCGGAGAGACGATTCTCGTCGTCTCGGCAGTCGACGGCTGCGACGCCCTGGTCCTGCGTACGACGGGCCGGCTGGCCGCGCGCCGGCAGGCTTGCCCAGTCGCCGAACAGCTCGCCACCGGCGCGAAGGTGTCGTACCCGAGCTATCTCACCTGGCGAAGTCAGCTGGTTCGGGAGGCGCCGCGCCGGCCCGAGCCCGAGCGTCCTGCCGGACCGCCGAGCGCCAGAGGCGAGCAGTGGAAGTTCGGCCTGATCGGCTCGCGCTGCACCAGTTGCGGCACGGTCCACCTGCCACCCGAGCGGGCATGCAAAGGCTGCGGCGCGGTCGATGCGATGGCGGCGCACTCGGTCGCGAACCACCTCGGCACTATCGCGACGTACACCGTCGACCGACTCGCGTTCTCGCCGTCGCCGCCGCTCGTCAGCGCGGTCGTCGACTTCGACGGCGGTGGTCGCTGTGCACTGGAGGTTGCCGACGCCGATCCGGAGCGACTTGCCGTTGGAGCGCGCGTCGACGTCACGTTCCGGCGGCTCTTCACCGCGGGCGGGGTGCACAACTACTTCTGGAAGGCGAGGCTGGTCTGATGGCAAGCAATGGGATTGCTGATCGGGTCGCGATCGTCGGAATGGGCTGCACGGCCTTCGGCGAACACTGGTCGAAGTCGGTCGCAGATCTGCTGCTCGACGCCACGGGTGAGTGTTTCGACTCGACTCCGTCGCTCCCCCGCGCCGACGTCGACGCCTATTGGCTCGGCACGCTTGGCTCCGGCCAGTCAGGTCTCACCTTGAGCAAAGCGCTGGCCCTGGACTACAAGCCGGTGACTCGAGTCGAGAACTACTGCGCTTCGGGATCTGAGGCGTTTCGCAACGCGTGCTACGCCGTCGCCTCGGGCGCCTATGACCGGGTGATGGCGGTCGGTGTCGAGAAGCTCAAAGACTCGGGGTTCTCAGGTCTGTTGCGCGGTGACCCGCCCGGCGATGGCACGGCCGCAGAGCTATCCGTCACCGCTCCCGCTGCCTTCTCGCTCCTGGACCCGGCCTACTGCGCGAAGTACGGCGTCGATCCCGAGCAGATGCGCGAGGCGATGACCCACGTCGCCTGGAAGAACCACTCCAACGGAGCGCGCAACCCGAAAGCCCAGTTCCGATCGGTGGTCGCGAAGGAAAAGATCGAGAGCGCCCCGAAGATCGCGGGTCGGCTCGGCGTCTTCGACTGCTCAGGCGTTTCCGATGGCGCTGCATGCGCGCTGGTCGTCCGGGCCGAAGACGCGCTGGACTACACCGACCGACCGATGTACGTGAAGGGGCTGTCGTTCGTCGCCGGACCGGCAGCCGGCGTGATGGATCCGGCGTACGACTTCACGACGTTCCCCGAGGTCGTTCGCTGCGCCGAGGACGCCTACCAGCAGGCCGGGATCACCGACCCACGCACCGAGGTGTCCTTCGCCGAGGTACACGACTGCTTCACCCCGACCGAGCTGGTGTTGATGGAGGACATGGGCTTCAGCGAGCGTGGACAGGCCTGGAAGGACATCCTCGCCGGCGACTTCGAGCTCCACGGACGGCTGCCGATCAACCCTGACGGCGGGCTGAAGTCCTTCGGCCATCCGGTCGGCGCGAGCGGGCTCCGGATGCTCTACGAGTGCTGGCTGCAGTTCCGCGGTGAGGCGGGAGAACGTCAGCTGGCAAAGCCGCGACTGGCGATGACCCACAACCTCGGGGGCCGACCAGGCAGCTGCGTGTCCTTCGTCTCGATAGTTGGTGCTTGACCACCGCGAGTTATTGAATCTAGAGTAAAAACTATGAAGATCGTGGTGGACCGGACAAAGTGCACCGGGCTGGGCATCTGCGAGTCGATCGCTCCTGACCACTTCGAGGTCGACGACAGCGGCGACCTGGTGCTGCTGAACGAAGACATCACCGACGACGAGCGGGCGACCATCGAGGAAGCCGTCGAGAGCTGCCCGACCTCAGCCCTGAGCCTGCACGCCTGAGCGCTGTGCCCACCTCCAAAGCCGTGTCCCACCTGGTGGTGGTCGGCGGCTCACTCGCCGGGCTTCGTGCAATCGGGGCGGCCCGCAAGGCGGGCTTCTCGGGCGAGCTGACCCTCATCGGCGCCGAACCACACCTCCCCTACGACCGGCCGCCGCTGTCCAAAGTGTTCCTGGACACCCTCGATCTCGGCGTCGCGCCCCTCTCGACCACCTTCCACGACGAAGCCCACCTCCGCGACGAGCTGGGAGTCAGCCTTCGACTCGGCACGCCGGTATCCGGACTCGACCTCGACGCGCGGGAAGTTCAGCTGGCGGACCGGGCAATCCGCTACGACCATCTCGTCATCGCGACCGGCGCGGACGCCCGCAGACTGCCGGGCAGTCACGGCTTGGCCGGCGTCCACACCCTGCGCTCTGTCGATGACGCGCGCGCAATCCGTGGAGCGCTCGACGCGGGCGCCCGCACGGTCGTGATCGGAGCCGGATTCATCGGCTCCGAGGTTGCCGCCTCAGCCCGCAAGCGCGGGTTGGACGTCACCATCATCGAGGCGCTGCCGGTGCCACTCTCCCGTGCCGTGGGCGACGAGCTCGGACCGATGGTCGCCCGGTTGCATGGCCGCAACGGAACCACTCTGATCTGCGGCGTGACCGTCGAGGCACTCGTCGGTTCGACCCGGGTCGAGGGAGTAGCGCTGTCCGACGGTCGAGTCCTTGCGGCCGACCTGGTCGTCGTCGGCATCGGCGCCGTACCGACGACCGGCTGGCTCGAAGGTTCGGGTCTCGCCTTAAATGACGGCGTGGTGTGCGACGCGACGCTGTCGACCGGACATCCCGGGGTCTACGCAGCCGGTGATGTCGCTCGCTGGCACAACCCGCTGTTCGACCGCAGCCAACGTCTCGAGCATTGGACCAGCGCCGCAGAGCAGGGTGCCGCGGCCGGCCGGAACGCGATCTCGCCAGCGCAGGCGAAGCCCTACTCCACCGTTCCGTATTTCTGGTCGGACTGGTACGACGCGAGGATTCAGTTCGTCGGGATCCCCGACGCGGACGAGGTTCGTATCGTCGAAGGCGATCCCGAACGTGACCCTCGTTGGGTCGGGCTCTATCGATCCGGTGATCGGATCACTGGCGCGCTCGCCGTCAATGGCCAGTCGGTGATCATGAAGTATCGGGCGATGATCGGACGGCAGACGTCGTTCCGCGAGGCGATCGAGTTCGGTCAGCGACGCCAGCTTTCGCCAACCTGAGTCAGCCGACCGACCCAGCCGTCAGGAGCTAGCCGCCCGATGGTCGGGGATCGCCATCCGCACCTCAGATGCAAGTGACGTGACCGTTGTCAGGCCGATTGGCCCCACGCAGTCGAACATGACCGCGGTTGCGACCGACACGCCACCCGCCTCCTGGCGATCTCGGGCCGCGAGACCGATCATCGTTCCTTCGGGCTCTCGAGCCAGCAGCATCGTCACGTCGGAGTTCACGAACTGCAGGCCGTGACTGCCCCAGTTCATCAGTGGGTTGGAGACGTCGGCGACGGCGGCCGCCCGAACGAATGGCGACGTCTCTTCGCCGTCGACGAGCGCAGCCTCGAAGTCGTACCAGACGTACTTCGCTCGCGTGGCGTCCCGCCACGGTTCGAAGTCGCCGGCTGCCACCGCGTCAGGACCGAAGTACGCCTTCGGCCCGTAGGCAGGTGTCTCCTCGGGCGCAGGTGGGGACGGCATGACCACGGGCGCTGTCCAGACGCTGCCCTCTGGTGTCTGCGATCGGCGGACGAAGATCGCCCTGCCGTGCGCGACATTGCGGTCGCCTTGCAGGATCGTCGCGTCGACCATCCGCAGCCGGCGGCCCTCGCGCAGCACCGTGGTCTCGGTGCGCAGCTCCCCCTGCACGGCCATCCGCACCATGTCGACGGTGAGCCTGGTCCCCACGAAGTCCGGATCGTTCGCACCCTGCTCCGCGGCGTAGCCGACGAGTCCCGTGATGACGAGCCCGCTTACGGTCGACGGCCCCCAAGGTCCGACCGCGGATGGGTTCGGAACAAACGTCTGGTCACCCGTGCGGGTCAGGAAGGTACGGCGGTCAGTCACCGATCCATCCTGCCCCTCCGTACCTCCGCAGATATCTGCAGCCCTGCCGATTACTGTCCCGATGTGATGCGTCGGGCCCTCGTGTGTATCGCGACTCTCCTCGCGGCATTCGTCCCGGGATCGACCGGACTAGCTCACGCGAGCGGTCGTTCGCCATCCGCTGAGCAGCCTCGGCTGATCACCACGACGATCCCGGACGCGCAGGGCTATCTCCCATCGAAGTGGCTGCCGTATCCGGGCGAGCCGCGGGCAGCTGTCCTGCTTCCCAGCGGCTACGACCCGCACCGGCGCTACCCGCTCGTGCTCAACCTCGGCGGACTCGGCGGCGACTACGCGAAGGCGGCGTTCGGACCGAGCATTCACGTCAGGGCGATCGTCGTCACACCCGAGCCCTACGACGGCTGGTACGACGACTGGTGGAACGACGGCGAGCGAGGCGGGCCCGCATGGGAGAGCTACTTCCTCAACGACGTCGTTCCGTGGATTCCCAGGCACTACCCGATCCGGCCTGGACGCAGGTGGCACGCAGTGGTCGGTATCTCGATGGGCGGACTTGGCGCGGCGTACCTCGGCGGGCGGCTACCCGGCTACTTCGGCACTGTCGCGAGCCTGTCCGGATTCCTCGATCCGCAGTACTTCGGCGCGATCACCCAAGAGGGGATGGGGATCGTGTCGGCAGCACCGCTCCACGGCGACCATGCCTCTTACCCGGTGCTCGGTCCGCCGAACGGGTTCTATGCAACCGGCCACAACCCGACGCGACTCGTACAGAACCTCGCTTACACCCACGTCTTCGAGAGCACCGGCACCGGTGTACCGAGCAAGGCCGGCATCGACCAGGACCTGGCTGACGCGGTCGCCGGCAGCGGCCTCGAGGGTCCGATCATCTATCCGATGAACCAGCTGTTTCATCGAGCCGCGGTCGATGCCGGCGTCGATGTGACCTACGACGCGCAGTCCGGCGGACACGACGGTCCTGATTTCTCCAAGGAGATCTCGGCGATGTTCTCCTGGGGCCTGTTCAAGCCCGTCACGAACCATCCGCAGTCCTGGACGAACCAGACCGTCGCGACGAGTGGCCAGCTCTGGAACATCGGCTACGCCTTCGATCACCCACCGACCTCGCTTGTGCGCTTCACGTCGTCGTACGGCTTGCTGACCGTGAGCGGCGCGGGCTCAGCCGTGACGATCACCGCAGGGGATTGCCGGGTTCACGCGACGACGCCCGCGAGAATCGACCTAGCCGGCCGCGACTGCTTAGTCACGAGCTGAACGGGCACAACCCGACCATGAGTGAAGCGATGAGCGACGTGCTGTCGAACCTGCGCGACAAGGCGCCAACGATGCCCTCGATGGCCTCGGCAAAGGACGCCACGGATGCAGTTCGGTCGCACCTTCCGTCCCTCAAGGATGTCGACACTTCTGTCATCGTCGACCGGCTGCCGAAGACGCGGTCCAAAAAATGGGCTTTCGGTGCGGTGATCATCGGTGCGATTGCGACGGCTGCTGCCGTGTTCGGGATCAGTCGGCGTCGCACGTCGCAGCCGACTACCCCGGCCAGCGTCTACACCCCGCCGCTGCCGAAGCCCTGAGCCGGTCGAATCCTAAGAGAGAGCGGCACTCCAGCGCTCCATGGACTGCTTCCGCGGGTTGCCGATGTGCCAAGCGCCGCAGCGCACGCAGTAGTGCGCCGCCAGCATGAAGTCCTCATCGGCGTTCCGCCGACGGGCCATGGCGTACCACGCCTGACGATCCGCCTCGGTGTAGGTCGCGTAGCGCTGTCTGCCCTCGCAGAGGTCTGTAGAGATATCGGAAATGGTGCTCACAAGTAGTAGATGCCCGGACTTCAAGATCGTTACTCCCATGTCCGCGAGAAGCTCGGGCGCAAGGAGCTCTGAGCGGCGCACCCCGGTGGGTCCACGAACGTGCGTACGCCACGATCGCGAACAGGTGGTCGCGGCATGGACGGTACCCACACGACTCTCTGCGCCTTCGGTGTCCAGCCAGTCCGATGCGCCCGCCAGCATGGTCGGCACCGAGGCGATCAGGCTGCCACCCGAGACGAGGGTCAGCCCGGGATGCAGCGGGTGTCCGAGCGGTCGGCCGGACAAGACGTCCTTGGCACGGGGCTGCCGAGCAGCCGCGACCCGACAGCGCCTACAGCGCGGCGGTCGCGGGCATACCGGACGTCGCGGCCATCGCGCGCAGGGTGTCGCCGAACCCGATCGCCGCTCGGGGGTCACGACGCGCACTCGTCACGACAGCGAGATGCGACGGCCGCACGATCTGCCAGTCCCGGAGCGCATCGACAAGCATCACGTCCTCGTGCGCGGTCACCCTCGGCCAGCCACCAACCGCCGAGTAGGCCGACGCGCGGACCCCGAGGTTGGCGCCATGGACATGCGGGTGATCGTCGACAGCCAGGTACGACGCATGCCACCTGGCCTTCGTCCATCGCGAGTGCTCCGACCAGTCGTCGACGGCGACTGTTCCGACGACGACATCAGCGCCCGCATCGGCGAGCGCGAGCTGACCGGACAGCCAGTTGGCCGGCACGACCGAGTCGGCATCGGTCGTGGCGATCCACACCCGATCGAGGGGGACGCCACCAATCAGATCCAGCGCACATTCGGTCGCGTCCGCTCTCGCGGCGCCGACCGCGGATACTTCTAGCGGGAGACCGACGGCCCAACAACGGGTGGCGACAACAGCTGCGGTGCCGTCCGAGCACCCATCAAGGCCGACAACCACCACTACCGGCATCGACACCACCGCGGCCGCTCGCTCGATGGCGTCGAGGCACGCCGGCAGGCACTCCTCCTCGTTGCGAGCAGGCACGACGACGGCCACTCGCTCGATCCGCGTCACGTCAACCCCTCGCGGGTCGCGACGGACTGCGTCCCATGGGGGACGAATACCTCGAGCAGGAAGTCCGCCTCGTCGTGACATGCCAGGACCTCGAGGTCCGGATGTACGTGGAACGCGGCATGAACCTCCTCGCCAAGGAGCGGGTAGTCCGCGACCGGGTGCCGCCAGTGCACCAGCACGATCTCGCCGTCGGTGTCGAGACAGCCGACCGTCCGCTCGACTAGCAGCTCGAGGTCATCGGCAGACAGGTAGTAGCCCAGCTCGCTGATGACGACGAGGTCGAAGCTGCCCTCGGGCCACTCGGCGGGAACGGTCAGCTCGGCGACCTCCACACCGCCGGCGCCCGAGACCCTGGATCGGGTCGCGCTCACGGCCGAGGCGGCGACGTCGGTCGACAGCAGCGAGTCGCATCGCTCGGCCAGTCCTTCGGTGAGCACTCCGACCGAGCACCCGGGCTCGAAGCCGCGCCGATAGCGCGGCCGACTCAGACTCGCGAGGGTCATGGCGTACTTGCGCCGCTCGTACCATCGGGTCGCGAGCGACCACGGATCCGACGACTTGTCGTAAAGACCCTTGAAGTACGACGGCGCCAATGTCACGCAAACACGAACTCGGTCGCTCGAGTGAAGTGCTCGAGCACGTCGGGTGGAAGGATCGCCGCGTCTGCCGGATCGCCACCGATTGGCTGGACCTGGCTGACGAACATCCCGAGGGCGTCACGTTTCATTTCGACATCGATTCCGTCGATCACTCGAAGCCGATCCCAAGGGATCCGACGGTCTGCGGGGTTTGCCCAATGCCACAACCACACGGGGTACTGCCAGCACGTCCCGCCGAGGCCGGCAGCAACCTGCCCGACGACCTCGTGGTCGGGATGTGCATCGTGGGACCAGTTGGCGATGACCAGATCGTCTGGGCCAACCAGCTCGCTCAGCCGGTCCTGCAAGTCGGCACGGTGCTCGGCAAGGGCGCTGTCCGGCAGCGACAGATGATGCACGGCGACGGGCTCGACGCCTAGGCGGACCAAGGCGCGCTTCGACTCCTCGCGCCGCATCTCCGCCAGCTGTTCAGGTCGAAGCGACGTCGAGCCGGGGTGAGAGCCCTCGCCGTCCGTTGCCCACACCATGACGACCTCGTGATCGAGCGCGAGCCTCGCCAGCAAGCCGCCGGCGCCGAGCACCTCGTCGTCCGGATGTGCGGCGACGACCACCACGCGACGCCCGGCAACCGGCGCAAGGTCAAGAGACGGCCACTGCTGAAGATCGAGCCACTGCGCCCAGTCGGTCTCCGCGGTGCCGTGCGCCTGGATCGTCACGCTCACCGCTGGGCATCCGGCAGCTCGATCAGGCGCGAGCCGAGATCAGCAAGATCGCGATCCGCGTGGCTCTGGCGCAGATAAAGCTGCAGGTCCGCGACTCGGCCCGAGTGCTCTTCGTCATTGGCGAGAGGACCTGGTCCGAGTGCACGGCCGGCGAGACCGATGATCTCTTCGGCGGCAGCTTCGACGACCGCCCGGGTACGCCGTGCCAAGACAGCGGCGTCGGAGACCTCCGTCGCCAGGCCGGCGTCGATGTCCCTCGCTGCGCACCGCAATGCGGAGCGTGCGCCAAACAACGCCGAGTCGATCCCGCCCAGGTAGGCGCGGCCGATCTCTCCGCCATCGCGACGGCGCGCAGCCTCGAGCACTCGCTCGCCGATTGCGGCGGCGCCGCCGTACCAGACCGCCGCCACACCGACCGCGCCGTACCAGAAACCGGGCCGCTCAACGTACTGACCGGGTGCGCCGATCGGCGTCGCCGCGACCTCCTCGAAGCAGACGGCGCGCGTATCCGCGCCAGCAAGGGCCGATGTCGACCACTGCGACGGCTGCGGATGGACGCCGTCCTGCGACAAGTCCAGCGCGAACAGCCGGGAGCCATCAATCGAGTCCGCGGTCACGAGCGCGTGGGTGGCGATGGTCGCTCCGCTGCACCATGCCTTGTCCCCCGTGACCGACCAGTCATCGCTCGAGACCGCGGTCGCCTGAAGCAGCGCGCTGGGTGCCTCCGACGCCCAGACCGCCCATAGCTGTCCGCTTGCCGCAGCAGACGACGAAGGCGCTAGCTCACGCAGAATCGCGAGTGCGTCGAAATGAGGCTCAAGCAGCCGCGCTGCGGTGAGATTCAGGCCACCCAAGGTCGCGAGCGCCTCAAAGCGTTCCCACGTGCGGCCGCGCCCAGGCGGCGGAAGGCGGTGGTCTTGCCACGACCGCACCGCGCGGGCAGTGGTGGGGGCGGGACGACTCTCAAGCATGCACCGAGAGACCTACCCCAGGCGCATGCGAGCAACCAGGATCAGGGCTGGTCGGCGTACCGGAGGTAGGGCTTCTTCTCCTCGACGTTGGCGAACTTCGCCTTTGCGTCCTCGGTCGACACGGTCGGCGCGACGATGACGCGGTCACCCGGCTTCCAGTCGACCGGAGTAGAGATCGGGTTCTTGTCCGTCGCCTGGAGAGCATCGATGACGCGAACGATCTCGTCGAAGTTGCGACCGACCGACTTCGGGTAGGTCAGTGTCAGGCGCACCTTGTTGTTCGGCGCGATGATGAACACCGAACGGACGGTGCTCGAGTCACCCTCGCCCGGGTGGAGCATGTCGTAGAGCTCCGAGACCGCGTGCGACTCGTCGGCGATGATCGGGAAGTTGACCTCACTGCCAGTGACCTCGGCGATATCCGGCGCCCACCCGTTGTGGTTGTCGACCGAGTCGACCGACACTGCGATCGCCTTCGTGTTGCGCTTGTCGAACTCGCTCTTGAGTGCAGCGGTACGACCGAGCTCAGTTGTGCATACCGGCGTGAAGTCGGCCGGATGGCTGAACAGCACCGCCCACGAGTCGCCCTTCCAGCTGTAGAAGTCGATCTCGCCAACGGTTGTGTCAGCGGTAAAGTTGGGGGCGTCGTCGCCCAGCCGGATGCTCATGTTCTCGAATCTAGCCGCTCCGCGCGCAACTGGGAACGGCGCACCTTCGCGGCGTCGTCGCGCAACGGCTCGGCGACGCGCTCGAAGGTGCGGGGCACCTTGTACTTCGTCAGCCGCTCACCGCACCACGCCCGCAGCTCCTCGTCAGTGACCTCGCTGCCGAGCTGAACGAGAGCGTGAAGCCGGTTGCCGAGGTCGTCGTCAGGCAACCCGATCACGCAGGACGACAGCACCTGGGGGTGCTCGTCGAGTGCGGCTTCCACCTCGGCGGGATACACATTGCTACCGCCGACGAGCACCATGTCGGTGAGCCGGTCGTTGAGATAGAGGTAGCCGTCGGCGTCCATCCAGCCGAGATCGCCGAGGGACTCCCAGCCGTCCTCGCGCATGCGCGCCTCTGCACCGATGTACTTGTACGTCGGTCCGGCGTCGGACTTCATCCAGACCTCGCCAACCTCGCCGGACGGGAGCGGGCTGCCGTCGGGATCACAGATCTGCATCCGCCCGATCAGCGGCTTGCCGACCGAACCCCGGTGCTCGAGCCACTCGGTGCCACTGATGAACGTCGCGGCCTGTGCCTCGGTGCCGGCGTAGAGCTCCATGATCCGCTCGCCACCGAGCCAGTCGATCCAGGCTTGCTTGAGGTACGGCGGGCACGGCGCGGCCATATGCATCACCGTGTGCAGGCTGGCGAGGTCGTAGCTCTCCCGCACATCATCAGGAAGCTTCGTGATCCGCGACATCATCGTCGGGACCAGATAGACCCAGCCGACCCTGTGCGTCTCGATGAGCGCGAGCGTCGTCTCTGCATCGAACCGGCCTGGCAGCACGACGTGACCGCCCAACGCCAGCGTCGCTGTCGAGGTCAGAAACGGTCCGTTGTGGTGCATCGGCGCCGTGATCAGCGACGTGTCCTCGGACCCGATCCGCATCACCTGGCCGAGCAGCCCCAGGCCCTCGACCTCAGCCGGGTTGGTCGCCACGATCAGCTTCGGCCGCCCGGTCGAACCGCCAGACATCGGCGCCTTGAAGTTCGGGGAGAGCACATCAGGGAGCGGCTCCCGCGCTTCACCGGACGGCTCCGGGAGCGTCCGCATCGTCGGTGCGAGATCCCCACCGTCGAAACCGATCGCCATGGCGGGTTTGGCCAGCTCGAGGACCGCGTCCAGCTCGGCACGGGGCATGTTGGCTGCCACCGGCTGCGGCGTCGCTCCGACGATCCACGTCGCCACAGAGGCCACGATGTGGGAGGAGCTGCTCGGCAAGCCGATCGACACGAGGTCGCCGACGCCGACACCGCGCTCGATGAGCTCGTAGGCAACCGCGTCCGCACGCTCGATCAGCTCTCGGCGAGTGATCGTCCCGGTCGTGTCGGTGATCGCGGGCGCATCAGGCTTGTCTGCCGCGTATGCGCGAAGCGCCGCAGGAATGGATGTCACGCGTCAGGCTCCAACCATTCGAAGCGCAAGCTCCGCGTACACGTCGCAGAGCTGAGGTGCCGAGATCTCATCTTGATAGGGGTACCAGCGAGCGGCGTCGACGCCCATGCTGGCCATCGCGAAGATAGTCGCCTGCGGCGCGTCGACGACGAACACTCCCTCATCGACGCCACGGTTGAGCACCTCGGTGACGAGACCGCCCGATCGGCGGCGCACCGAGTCGAGCGCCGCTGCCGCCTCGGGGGTCAGGTGGCGCACTTCGTGGTTCACGATGAGGCCGAGATTGGGGTACTCACAGTGCACGGCAACGTGGGTCCGGATGGCCGACCGCAGCTGTTCGACCGGACCGGCCAAGGAGTTGACGACCGCCACGATCAGCCGTTCGAGGTGGGTGCCGACGCCGAGCGTGACGAGCTCGGTCAGCATCGCGTCCTTCGACGCGAAGTGGTTGTAGAGGCTTGCCGACTGCATGCCCGCTTCGCTGGCGATGTCCCGAATCGAGCTTGCCGCAAAACCCTGCTCGGCGAACAGCACCAGGCAGGACTCGAGAACCTTGCGCTGGCCAAGGGTGAGGTGTTCGGTGGGCGGCAGCGCGCGCGGATCGAGATCGCTACGCCAACGGCGGGTGACGGCACTCGCAGGTGCGACTGCGGCGAGCCGCTCGCTGCGCCGTGTAACAACAGGCCTTGCCACCACAAAAGGAAACCCGCATCACTTTGCGCTGTCAACGATCGTTTGATCGCTTCGAACCTTCCTTGACTTGCGGGACATCAGATGGCTTACTTCACGGCTAACTATCAACTGATAGTCCGCAGGCCGAAAACAGCGCAAGCTCAATGACGAGGTGCGATGAACCGCAGTAGCAAGAGCCGACGCCTGAGCGCAGCAGCAATCGCCGGCGTTGCCCTCCTGTCCGTCGCGGCCTGCGGGACCACGGTCCGCGATGCGCATGCCGTCCTGAGCCAGCGCTCGAACGAAGGCTTCGACGGCGCGACCGGCGCGACCGGCCCGGTCCAGGTTGTTCCAGGCGGGCAGACCACCGCGCCGAATACGGGCGACGGGGCGACCAATCCGATCCCCACGACCACCGACCTCGGACCGACGACCCCGTCGACGACCACTGTCGGCACGACCCCTGCACAGCCCGGCAGCACCTCACCTGCGGGCACTACTACGACGCCGACGACTGGCAAGCCCAGTCCGACGCCGGCGGTCCACGTCTACAAGGGACCGGCCAAGCTCTCAGCAGTCGAGGTCGGAATCGTCTACTCCGGCGATCTCGGCGCCTTCGCCAAGCTCTTCGGCGGCAGCGCGGATCTCGGCAACCTGCAGACCTACGCCAACGCGGCGATCTCCTTCGTCAACAGCCACGGCGGCCTGGCCGGCCACGTGCTCGAGCCGGTCTACTACTCGATTCCCCTCACCAGCACCCAGCCGTACTCGACGACGATGGCGGCGATCTGCAGCTCCTGGACGCAGGACCATCACGTCGCGATCGGCGTCGCGGTCGGGTTCGCGATCCCGAATGACCTTGCCGCCTGCCTGAGCGCCCACCACGTCCCGTATGTCTCGGGTGGCACCTACCTGCACGATGACAACTCCTACCGGGCCATCCCGTACCTCGTGAGCCCCTACGAGGCCAGCACCGAGGACGCGATGTCCGCTCTGGTGAAGACGCTGCTGGCGCACCACGTGCTGAGCTCGAAGAGCCGCGTTGGCGTGATGCTCGGCACCAACGAGTCGGCCGCGGTCGACGCCTACAACGACGTGGTCATACCGGCGCTCAAGGGCAAGGTGGCCTCGGTCACGTCATACGGGATCGAGTACCCGCCCTCCACGACCGCAGCGGTCGCCGAGGCACAGACCGTCTCCAACGACGAGTTGCACATGCGCGCGAACGGCGTGACCAACGTGCTGTTCCTCGCCCCAGGAGTCGAGGGCAGCTTCCTGCAGGACGCCTACCAGCAGCACTGGTCCCCGAAGTACGCGTTCACCTCCTTCGACGCCCCGTGGGGTCTCGCCTCGGCGCACACCAAGGAGGTCCTCGCCGCCCTGACGGGGGCGATCGGAATCGGGTGGGAGCCCACCGCGGACGTCGGCACCTACGGCTCGAGCGTCTTCTCCAACCGGACGACGAAGCTCTGCACCGCGATCGAGCGACCAACCGGCCAGGTCACCAACAACCTGACGCAGTTCGCGGGCTACCAGTACTGCGACGCGATGCTGTTCGTCCAGGCCGCCGCGAACGCATCCGGAGCCGCACACATCACCGGCACGAGCATGCTCGACGGCTACAACAAACTCGGCTCCTCTTACGCCGACGCAAATACGTTCGTGTCGACGTTGAGCCCGCAGCAGCACGCCGGCGCGAGCGCCTATCGGGAGTTCGCCTTCGACACCGGCTGCCGGTGCTTCCACTACAGCGGTCCTGTCACCAACTTCTGAGTCTCACCACCACTAACGAGGACCTCACATGCCTTTCGTCAGCAACAACGGTGTCCGGATCCACTGGGAGCAGGAGGGCACAGGCAGCCCGCTGCTGCTGATCATGGGCCACAAATACAGCGCTGAGATGTGGTGGCCTGTGCGCGACGCACTCATCGCCAAGCACCGTGTCGTGTGGTTCGACAACCGCGGCACCGGTCAGAGCCACGCGCCGAAGACCGCGTCGGTAGCCGAGATGGTGTCGGACGCGATCGCGGTCATGGATGCGGCGGGCCTCGAGTCGGCGCACGTGTGGGGCGTCTCGATGGGTGGCGGTATCGCACAGCAGCTTGCGATCACCGCACCCGAGCGCGTGCGGTCGCTGATCCTTGGCTGTACGGCGATCAAGACCGAGATCGTCAAGGCGCACCCGCACCTCGGGGCGATGCTGATCCGGCTGCCTGCCGGTGTCCTCAAGCTGATCGGCGGCAACAAGGCGTATCCCAACGTTCCGGCCGAGATCGCAGCGCGGGACTACGAGATGATGAAGAAAGACAAGTTCTCCGTGCCTGGCGTCGTGGCCCAGCACATCGGCATCTCCGAGTTCACGATGACGCTCGCGGACGCCGCGGGCATCTCGGTACCGACGCTGGTGCAGCACGGCACCGCCGACCCGCTCGTGGCCTACGCCAAGGGCCAGGAGATCGCCGCAACGATCCCGGGCGCTCGGCTGTCGACGTTCGAGGGCGCGGCCCACAACTACCTCTTGATGGACATCGCTCGAGTCGAGCGCGAGGCGCTCGACTTCTTCGCCGACGTCGACAGCACCACCGCTACGGCGAGCGCCTGACCCGATCGTGCCCGCCACCCGTCGAACGTTGTCTGCGGCGGCCTTCGCCGTCGCGGCCTTCGTCGGCGTCGGCGGGTGCAGTGGGTTGGAGTTCAAGCAAGATCACCGCCTCAGCTTCATCACGCCGGCGTCGGATCAGCTGACCCACCTGCCCGTCACGGTCTCGTGGCAGATGAAGACGCCTGGCAGCTACCACTTCGGCGTCTTCATCGACCAGCAGGCCATCAAGGTCGGGCACAACATCGACTCCGTTCTCCCCAAAGGCACGAAGCCGACTCATGCACTTCTTGCGGAGGACAACGTCTACGAGACCGACCAGGACCACGTGACACTCCGCATCGTTCCTGACCTGCAGTACGACAAGGCGTCGCGCCAGCGGCACGACATCACGGTCGTGCTGCTCGACGCGGACGGCAACCGGATCAACGAGAGCGCCTGGGTACGCGAGTTCGACCTGCCGAAGGGCGCGCCATGAGCACCGCGGTCGAGATCGCCACTAGCTCGCGCGCCGAGCGCCGGCAGGCCGCACGAGCAACTCTGGGACTTCAGGAAGTAGCCAGCCAGTCGGGCGAGCAGGCAACCGCCGGCGCACTCCGGCCGGTCTTGCGTGAGTACGGCGTCGGGCTCTATCCGATGGTCGCGCTCGGCGTGCTCGGCTTCGTCGACCTGTTTCAGGCCAGCGCACTCGTCGTCATGGCACCCGATGTCCGCAACACCCTCGGCCTGTCGTTCGGACTGATCGGCCTGGCACAGGCACTGGGGTTCCTGGCACAAGCGGTAGCCCCCCTGCCGATGGCTGCGCTGGCCCGCAGCTGGGGCCGACGCGGCCTGCTCTGCCTCATCACGGCGCTCGGCTGGAGTGTCATCACGGTCTTCACCGGCTTCGTGACGTCATTGGTTGCGTTGATCCTGGTGCTCGTCGCCGACGGCCTGTCGACCGGCAGCGTCAACGCGCTGCACCCCCCACTTCTCGCCGACACCTATCCACCGCGAGCACGAATCCGCGTGCTCGCGGGCTACCGCGCGATCACCGTCCTCGGGCAGATCGTTGCTCCGCTGCTCGTAGCGCTGTTGACCGGACCGTTCGACCTGACGTGGCGCGGCGTGTTCCTCGTGCTCGGCGGGATCTCCGTCATCAGCTCGTTGTGCGCACTCGGGATTCGCGATCCCAAGGCGGGCCGGTTCGATACCGAACAGCTGCACACCGAGCAAGCCGTTGATCTCGCCCCGCAACTCGGCTTCGTCGAGATCCTCCGGCGCATCCTGCTGATCCCGACAATCCAGCGGATCTGTGCAGGGACCCTCGTCTTCGGGATGATCGCGATCCCCTTCACGACGTTCCTTTCGTCGTTTCTCGTCGACCGCTGGCACTTCGGCTCCGCTGCCCGGGGCGTCGTCATCTCGACCGCGTACGGCGTCGCGATCATCGGCCTGCTGATCTACAGCAAGCTCGCCGAGAACACCTTCGCGAACAGCCCGTCCAAGGTCGTGGAGCAGGTCGGCTACGCGATCTTCGGCATCGTCTTCTTCATTGCGGCCGCGGCCCTCATGCCGAACAAGTACCTGATGGTGGCGATGTTCGCGTTCGCGATCACCGCACTGATCCTGACCTTGCCGGGCCTCAACGCCATCGTGCTGTCGATCGTCGACGCGAGATACCGACCGCATGCGGCGGCGATGATCGGGATCTCGCTCGGCTTCGGGGCCATCCTCGGCGTACTCCTGTTGAACAGCGTCTACCAGGAATACGGCTCGACCGGCACGATGATCGCCCTGCTGATCCCGGGCACTATCGGCTCGCTCGTCGTACGTTCGGCCGGCAAGCTCATCGACGCCGACATCGATCGGATGATCGACACCATCCTCGAGGAGCAGGACCTGGCCGAGCAGCACACCCAGGGCGTCCGCCCTCCGCTGCTCGCGGCCAAGTCGGTCAACTTCTCCTACGGCAAGCTGCAGGTCCTCTTCGACGTGGATTTCACCGTCGACGACGGCGAGATGGTCGCACTCCTCGGCACCAACGGTGCCGGCAAGTCGACGTTGCTGAAAGTGATCTCGGGAATCGGCCTGCCGTCCTCGGGTTCCCTCCGACTTGACGGCGACGACATCACCTACCTGGACGCCGAGCGGCGAGTCCGCCTCGGCATCAGCCAGATCCCCGGTGGGCGCGCGGTGTTCCGCCGGATGACGGTCATCGAGAACCTCCGCGGCTTCGGCTATACCCTCGGCGCCGACAAGAAGGCCATCGACGACTCGATCGAGCGCTGCCTGACCGCGTTCCCACGGCTCGGCGAGCGCAGGGCGTCTCTCGGCGCAACGCTGTCGGGCGGCGAGCAGCAGATGCTCGGCCTCTGCAAGGCGCTGATCCTCGAGCCACGGCTGCTGCTCATCGACGAGCTCTCCCTCGGTCTGGCACCCGTTGTCGTCGGCCAGCTGCTCGACCTGGTCCGCGAGATCAACTCGACCGGCACCGCTGTCGTACTGGTGGAGCAGTCCGTCAACATCGCGCTGTCACTCGTCGACCACGCCTATTTCATGGAGAAGGGCGAGATGCGCTTCGACGGCGCCGCCGCCGACCTGCTCCGCCGCGACGACCTGTTGCGCGCGGTCTTTCTCGAGGGCGCCACCAAGGCCGGAGCACGATGAAGACGGCGAAAGGCCTCCAGCCGATCGCTGTGACCACGGCGGTCCTCGGCGGGGCGCTGCTGGTCGCTGAGTTCGTCCTGCCGCACTGGCTTCATGTCTCGGGCACCCTCACCGGCAGGTGGCAGACCCCCGCATCTGCCATCGTGCTCGGCCTGACGATCGGCCTCACCTACGGCCTCCTCGCCGTCGGGCTCGTCCTGATCTATCGCTCCAGCCGGGTGATCAACTTCGCCCAGGGTCAGATGGGGGCCTTCGGCTCGGTCGCCTTCTTCCTGCTCGTCACGAAGGCGCACTTCCCCTACTGGGTGGCGCTGACCCCGGCGCTTCTTATCGCCGGTGGCGTCGGCGCCGTGACCGAGACCGCGGTGATCCGCCGACTCGGCAAGGCGCCGCTCGCGGTGAGCGTCGTCGCCACCCTCGGCGTCGGGCTGTTCCTCGTGCTCTTCGGGGCGCTGATCGATCCGAGCGCAGGCGCGGGCGGGGTCTTCCCGGTCCCGCCGGGCATGCCGTCGTTCAGCGTCGGCGCCCTCGAGGTCACGCCCGCCTACTCAGCGATGCTGATCCTGTCGCCGATCCTCGTCCTGCTCGTCGGTGGCTTCCTGCGCTACAGCCGGATCGGCGTCGCGATGCGTTGCGCGGCCGACAATCCGGAGGCCGCTCGGATGGCCGGCATCTTCGCCGGCCGGATGAACTCCCTCGCCTGGGCGCTCGGCTCCGCCGTTGCGGCATTCGCGGCGATCATGTCCGCGCCGACACTGAGCGTCGAGCCTGGGCAGGGTGGGACGCAGCTGCTCGAGATCGCGCTGGCGGCCGCCGTCATCGGCCGGATGGACAGCCTGCCGCTCACGCTCGTCGCCGGGACTGCGATCGGGGTCCTCGAACAGCTGTTGCTCTGGAACTTCGGAGAGACGGGTGCCGAGAGCCTCATTCTGTTCGCGATGATCGTCGGCGGCGCCCTGTTGCTCCTTCGATCGCCAACCGGCCGGACCGAAGAGAAGGGCTCCTGGACGACCGTCGCGCCGCCACGCCCGATCCCGTCGGTGCTGCGCCAGCTCCCGTCGGTGCGGGCACTCGGTCCGGCACTCACCGTCGTCGTACTCGCCGGGCTCGCGCTGCTGCCGCTCGGGATCACCAACGCCGACTCCGTCACGATGACGCAGATCTTGTCCTTCGTGATCGTCGGCTTCTCGGTCGGACTCGTGACCGGCCTCGGCGGCCAGCTCTCGATCGGCCAGTTCGGCATCGCGGCGGTCGGCGCGATCGCCAGCTACGAAATCGCCTCCCGCACCCACGACTACCTGCTGTCGTTCCTGTACGCCGGGGTCGCCGCGGCTCTGGTGATGGTCGTGCTCGGACTGTTCGCGATCCGCGCGAAGGGTCTGTTCCTCACCGTGACCACGCTGTCGTTCGCGCTGCTCGTCACGAACTGGCTGCTTCCCGCGTCGTGGCTGTTCGGCTTCGATGGCGTAACGCCGGGTCACCCGTCGGTGATGGGGTTCCAGCTCGACACCGGCAAGCGGTACTACTGGTTCGCGCTGGCCATAACAGCGATCTGCTTCGTGATCACCCGCAACATTCGCGCGGCCGGTCTGAGCCGCCTGTTCGTGGCGGTACGCGACAACGAGGACAACGCACGCGCCTTCACCGTGCCTGCCACGGCAGTCAAGATCCGCGGTTACGCGATTGCAGGCTTCCTCGCCGGGATCGGTGGCGCGGTATTCGCTCACTCGCTGTCCACCCACGGACTTGGCGGTGCGTCGTTCGGGGCCGACGACAGCCTCAACGTCACCGTCATGACGGTCGTGGGCGGGATCGGCTCACTGATCGGGCCGATCCTCGGGGCGCTGTACGTCTTCGTGCTTCCCGACTTCGGTCACCTGCAGAGCCTGGCGATCGCGGGCACCGCGCTCGGCCAGCTGCTGATCATCGTCTACCTACCTGGTGGACTCGTTCACCTGCTGACGCCGTTCCGCGACGCGGTGGTCAAGTTCCTTGGCCGCCGCGCCGGAGTCGATGTCGACGCGGCGTACCTGGCGGATTCGAGCAGTGCCAGCGCCGTCGAGATCGCCGCGCCGAATCAAGCGCCGCCGCTGACTGTGGTGCTGCGCCCGGTCGGGGTTCGCCCGATCCTCGAGGCCGCCGGTCTGGTCAAGTCCTTCGGTGGTGTGCACGCCGTTCGCGGTGTCTCACTTGCCGTCAACCGTGGCGAGACGCTGGGTCTGATCGGGCCGAACGGCGCCGGCAAGACCACGACCTTCGAGCTGCTCGCCGGATTCACCTCACCCGACCGCGGGTTGGTTCGGCTGCACGACGAGGACGTCACCACACTCGGCCCGGAGGCTAGGGCGCAACGCGGTCTGATTCGCAGCTTCCAGGACGCGGCGCTGTTCCCCACGCTGACCGTGCAAGAGTGCGTCACGCTCGCCCTCGAGCGGACCGACCCAAGCACCGTCACCGCGGCGGTGCTCGGGCTGACCAGCGGAGAGCGACGCAAGGAAGCGCGCGCCCGTGAGCTGGTCTCGTGGATGGGCCTCGACCGCTACCGCGCGGCGCAGGTGCAGAACCTTTCTACCGGCACCCGCCGGATCGCCGAGCTCGCCTGCCTCGTCGGACTCGGGCCCGAAGTACTGCTGCTCGACGAGCCGTGCGCCGGCATCGCTCAGCGCGAGACCGAGGCATTGCAGGACCTGCTCGCGACGCTCAAGCGCGACCTGGATCTGACGTTGTGCATCATCGAGCACGACATCCCGATGATCATGTCGATGTCCGATCGCATCGTCTGCATGGCCGAGGGCGAGATCATCGCCGAGGGCACGCCGGACGTCATTCGCAACGACCGACACGTCGTCGAGGCCTACCTCGGCGGCAGCCTGACCGCGATCCAGCGCTCCGGAGTGGTCGACAGCGCCAAAGCAGCGACGAAGAAACGTAAGCCCGCTCTCGTGAGGACAGCCGGATGAAGGACCTGATCGCTTCCGTACGTCGGATCCCACACCTCGGGACCTGGCTCGGCTTGCTGCTGACCGCAGCCGGCTTCGTGCTGATCACCGTCGCGTGGGGCAAGACCGCCGGCGAGATCGACGTACCGCTGCAGCTCCCCTACGTCATGAGCGCCGGGCTTGCCGGGTTGGCGCTGGTCTGCGTCGGGGTGACGCTGATCGCGATCGACGTACGCGTGCGCGACTCCAACGCGCGGCAGGCGCAGTCCAAGCGCGTGACCGATGCACTCGACGAGCTCGTGCGACTGAGCGAGCAGCGC
>DATAVE010000101.1:0-15575 GCA_036267875.1 Mycobacteriales bacterium | reverse complement strand
GGTGCACGGCCACGTACAGGCGAACCTCGCCGCGTTCCACGCCGCTTTCATCTTCGCCGCGGCTCTAGCCGTCAGCGCCGCGGTGTTCGCCTTCTTCACGGTCGAGGATGCCGACGCGGCCTCGACGATGGTGCGACGGCCAAGCAAGAAAGCGCAGCAGCATCAGGCCGACGTCGAGCTCGCCGCCAGCGTCGGCTAGTCGAAGTCCCAGCGGGTCGCGCCGCCCGGCTCGGTGAGCCTGAGGGCGTTGGCCGAGGTGATCGTGATCCGGTAGATGAACCACGGTGCCGGTCCCGCGGACGGTGCGCTGAACGGCGCGGTGAGGGCGACGCCGGACTCGTCGACCGTGCACGGCCAGTCCTTCGCGTACTCGGCAGCCACCTTGGCAACTGTTGCTGGGTCGGTGACCTTGTGTGCCTCGCCCTCGATCACGAGGTCGAACTCCGCGGTGCCGAGGCTCAATGAGCAACGCGGATCGCGGGCCACGTTGCGCGACTTGCGCGTGTGCTCGCCCGAGACGAACCAGAAAGCGCCGTCGATCCATTGCGAGCCCACACCCGTCACGTGCGGACTGCCGTCCGAGTTTGTGGTGGCCAGCCAGTAGCTGTGATGCTGCGGTCCGCCCGTGCCGGGCGCGACCGTCAGGCCGCCGTCGAGCCGATCGGTGATGAGGGACCAGTCGACGAGCGGCAGGTCGTAAAGGTCCGCCAGGTTCTTTGTTCTCATGCCCATATGACTTCCCTGTCGCTCGGAACTCATCGGTCGAATGCTGAGCTACAACCCGCGGCGGGTCTCATCGGTCGTCGTCGGGCCGCCGGCGAACGCCTGTGCAATCGCCATCCACTCGACGGCAGCATCGCCAGTGACCTGAAGGTCGAGGTCCTCGAGCACCCGTCGCTGTGTGACGCGCAGACAGAAGTCCAACGCCGGTCCGCGCACCGAGTCCGCAGCGCTCTCGTCGCCCCAGGTCCACTCTGCTCCGCTGGGTGCGGTCAGTGAGACGAACACGGGTACGTCGGGGGCTTGCTCGCCGCGTACGGCGTAGGAGAACCCGCGGGTGCTCACGCCCAGGTGAGCGATGTGACGCAGCCGGTCCGTCGGCGTACGGGTCGCTCCGAGTGCGTCGGCGATGTCCTGGCCGTGCGCCCAGGTCTCCATCAGCCGCGCCGTACCGAACGACATAGGAGACATCGACGGGCCGTACCAGGGCACTCGCGTCGTCGGGTCGATTGATCCGAGGGCGCTGATGATCTTGCGACGCTCTTCCTGCCAAGACGGGACGAGCGCGTCGCGAAGAGCGCGGATCGTCTCGACGTGGGCGTGCATGAAGCCCTCAGGGTCGGAGAACAGCTCATCGAGCTTGGCGCTGAACTCCTCCGGCTCCTCGAGCGCGCGACGACCCTCGCGGTCGAAGAACCAGAGGTGTCCAAGCGTGTCCGACGCCGACCAACCTTCAGCGGGCGTCGGACGGGACAGATCGGCTCCCGCGATCACTGCGTCGAGGTCGTCTGACTCCGCCCGAAGGTCTGCAAGCATTCCGGCAATATCAGCCACGGCCGGAACCTAACAGCCCCGGGTCAGGCCTGCTTGAGCGCGGCGAGCAGCTCGGGGAGCGGTGGGTTGGTCATGACATCGCCGTTTGGCAGCCGCATTGTCGGAACGGTCGCGTTGCCGTTGTTGGCCTCGATGACGAACGCCTCTGCAGCCGGGTCGGTCTCGATGTTGACCTCGTCGAACTCGATGCCCTCGCGCTCCAGGCCCTTCTTCAAGCGCACGCAGTAGCCGCACCACGTCGTGGTGTACATGGTCAGCCGGCCGGTCATCTCGAGCTCCATCTGTTGATCGTTGCACTGGCAAGAACGCCTCGAGTCTGCGGATCCTTCCCCGCGCCTCGAGCGGTGTCGGTCATGGCTGCGAGGATGCCTGCATGTCGTCGGATGTGCTCGAGCAGGTGCTCGGCGGTCTGGACGACGAGCAGCGCGAAGCCGTCATCGCACCCCGAGGGCCGGTCTGCATTCTGGCGGGCGCCGGCACCGGCAAGACCCGCGCTGTCACGCACCGGATCGCCTACCAGGTGCTCGGAGGTCAGATCGCGCCTGCCCACGTGCTTGCGGTGACCTTCACGACGCGGGCAGCGGGCGAGCTGCGCTCTCGGCTGCGCGCGCTCGGCGCCGACGGCGTGCAGGCCCGCACGTTCCACTCTGCGGCGCTGCGGCAGCTCACCTACTTCTGGCCGCGGATCTCCAATGGCGCGCGGCCGACGCTGCTCGAGAGCAAGCTGCCATCGATCCGTGCGGCTGCGGCGACGTGCCGGATCGCGGTCCATGGAGCCGGTCAGCGCGACCTGGCGAGTGAGGTCGAATGGGCGAAGGCGGCGCTGGTCGAGCCGGAGGACTACGCCGCCAGGGCACGCGCGGCACATCGCGAGCCGCCGTTCGCGTTGGAGGATGTGCAGCGGGTCTTTGCGGCGTACGAGAAGGTCAACTCCGAGCGTGACCAGATCGACTTCGAAGACCTGCTGCTGCTGATGGCGGCAGCGATCGAGAACAGCGTCTCGATCTCCGATGAGGTGCGAGAGCGATACCGCCACTTCACGGTTGACGAGTACCAGGACGTAAACCCGCTGCAGCAGCGGCTGCTCGACGCGTGGCTCGGCGACCGCGACGACCTGTGCGTCGTCGGCGATCCCAACCAGACGATCTACTCCTTCACCGGTGCGTCGCCGCACTACCTACGTGACTTCGCACGTCGCTTCCCCGCGGCGAGCATGGTGCGGCTGGTCCGTGACTACCGGTCGACGAACCAGGTCGTCACGCTGGCCAACCGCATCGAGCCCGAGTCGCGGCTACGGGCGCAAGCCGGCGATGGTCCTGAGCCGACCTACGCGTCGTACGACGACGAGCCCGCTGAGGCGGTCGCTGTCGCGGTGCGGATTGCTGCGCTTCTCGATGCGGGCGTGCCGTTGCGCGAGCAGGCGGTGCTGTTCCGGATCAATGCCCAGTCGGAGGTCTACGAGGCGGCGTTCGCCGACGCCGGCCTTCCCTATGTCTTGCGTGGCGGTCAACGGTTCTTCGAGCGGCGCGAGGTGCGCGAGGCGATGACGCGGTTGCGCGGTGCGGCGCGACCGGAGTCCGAGACAGTGGGGGAGTCGCTGCCGTCGATCGTCGCCGATGTGCTGACGGCGATGGGGCACAGCGACATTCCGCCGAGCGGTGCCGGCGCGGCACGCGACGCGTGGGAATCGCTTCGCGCGATCATCGGGCTGGCCGAAGAGGTCGCGGCCGCTGACCCCGCCGCCGACCTCGGCAGGTTCGTGGCGGAGCTCGTGGCTCGCGCAGATGCGCAGCATGCGCCACCCGTCGAGGGCGTCACCCTTGCATCGCTGCATGCCGCGAAGGGCCTCGAATGGGATGCGGTGTTTCTCGTCGGACTCGTCGACGGGACGCTGCCGATCACGCATGCGTCCACTCCTGAGCAGATCGAGGAGGAGCGGCGGCTGCTCTATGTCGGGATCACCCGCGCCCGGCGGCATCTGGGTCTGTCGTGGGCGCTGGCCCGGGCACCCGGCGGGCGCCGGTCGCGCAAGCCGTCGCGATTCCTGGATGCGGTGCGCCCCGCGTCTGGGCCGGTCGAGCGGCAGAAGTCGGCCAAGGCACAGCTGCCCGACGACCCGGTGTTCGCCCGACTGCGCGAGTGGCGGCTGCGGCGGGCGCAGGACGACGGCGTTGCCGCGTTCATCGTGTTCGACAACAAGACACTGGTCGCGATCGCCGAGCGCGCGCCGCAGGACCGCGGCGAGCTCGCGACCGTGCCGGGCGTAGGCCCGAAGAAGCTCGACCAGTACGCCGAGGAAGTCCTCGCCGTACTCCGCGGCTAGCGCTGCCCGGTAGGTTGCCGCCTGTGACTGCGCCGCTTCCTGCGCTGCTGACGATCCTGGATCTCGAGCAGCTCGAGGTGAACATCTTCCGTGGGCTGAGCCCCGACGAGACCGTGCAGCGGGTCTTCGGCGGCCAGGTCGCCGGACAGGCTCTCGTCGCCGCCGGGCGGACCGTGCCCGAGGACCGGCACGTGCACTCGCTGCACGCATACTTCCTGCGCCCGGGTGACCCCGCGATCCCGATCATCTACGAGGTTGACCGGATCCGCGACGGTCGCTCGTTCACGACCCGCCGCGTCGTCGCCGTTCAGCACGGCAAGCCGATCTTTCACCTGTCGGCGTCGTTCCAGGTCGAAGAGCCCGGCGTCGACACGTACCTCCCGATGCCGTCGGCGCCGGACCCGGACTCGGTGCCGACGATTTCCGAGCGTCGGATCGCTCAGGGGCTGCCGCCGATGCCGCACTGGGACCGGCCGAGACCGATCGACCTCCGGTGGGTCAGCGACCCGCCGTGGCTGCCGGACGGCGACACAGCCGACCGCCGTACCCAGCAGGTGTGGCTGAAGACGAGCGGTGAGATGCCCGACGACCCACTGATGCACGTCTGTGCCGTGACGTATGCGAGCGACCTGACGCTGCTCGACTCCGTGCTGCTTGCCGGCGGGATGACCTGGGACGACGACCGCGAGGTGATGGTCGCGAGCCTCGATCACGCAATGTGGTTTCACCGGCCGTTCCGTGCTGACGATTGGCTGCTCTACGACCAGTCGTCGCCCAGCCTGTCGGGCGGGCGTGGCCTGGGGATCGGGCGACTGTTCACCCGCGACGGTCGGCACGTCGTATCGATGGTTCAAGAAGGTCTCGTGCGTGTGGTCGGAGAGAAGAAATAACTTTCTGATCAAGTCCGCGATAAATGCTTTGCACCGCTATGGCCGGCCCCGTATCGTGCCCTCAGTTGGCGGCGAGAGTCCGTCACGCCCGGAGCAGATGAGGAGGTGCCCACGATGAGCAGCAACATTCACTCGATGTCGGCGCCGCATGCTGTCCCGGTCCAGGCAGCTTCGTGGGTATCGCCGGCATCGACGTGCGCAGTTCTTGCGACGTCTGCGGCTGCAGCCATGTGGACGAAGCGAAACAAGGGCGCAGCGGGTGCCCCAGGCTTCTGGGATCCGGTCTGAGAGAGATCTACAGACTGGCTCACAGAGGCCGCGGAACCCGAAAGGGTCCGCGGTCTTTTGTTTTGTCCAAGCGAGTTGAGGGAGGTGGGTAGGAGATGGCGCGATCAATCGACTGCGCGCTGCCGTGTCACCTGGTTGACCCGGATCTGTTCTTCGCCGAGTCACCAGCTGACGTCGAGCGCGCGAAAGCGCTGTGTCTGGACTGCCCACTTCGGCAGTCCTGCCTCAGCGAAGCGCTAGAGCGACGCGAGCCATGGGGCGTTTGGGGCGGCCAACTGGTCGTCCAGGGCGCAATCGTGGCGCGCAAGCGACCGCGGGGACGACCCCGCAAAGACGAGGTGTGGGTCGCCGCATGAGCGGGGCTCTCGCCGACACGCGGCTTCGAAGGAGTTCAACGATGTTTCACCCACTGCTCTACGAGGCAGTGACTCGCGATCAGCTGCGGGTCAACGAGGAACGGCGACATCGGGAGTTGGTACGACGGCTGGCGGTGCTCAAGCGCCGTCAGCGACGGGTCGAGTCGGCCCGCCGCGCGGTACAGCTCCTGTCGGTCCGGTAGGTCCACGGAACCTGCCACAGAGCGGATGTGCCATCCGCCCCCCTGTAGCGGGGTGCATGGCACATCCGCTCTTCCGTTTTACTTGGGCGCATGAGCGCCCCGGCTGAGGTCGAAGTCCTGCGCAAGGTTGCGATCGATGTGCTCTGCGACTCGTCGCTGTCGGAGATCGTCGACCTGATCGCGTACGTCGAAGGCGACTCGATCGTGGTCGCGAACGTAGACGGCTCAGCGAGGCTGTCGCGCTCGGACCCTGATGCTCCTGGCGAGGTGATCCACGGCCGCGACCCGGTCGCTTCCCAGGATCCGCTCGCGTTTTCGACGCTGGTCGAGGAGCTCGCTGATCCGTCGCCGCCGAACGAGCGAAGCTCTTACCCGTGGGCGGGCCGGCGGCTCGACTCGCTGTTCGCCGCTCCGGCGGCGCCGGATATCGCGGTCGTCCACACCGGTCGGCACTTCTGGCCGGAGCGCGGCGGCCATCCGGGCGAGCACGGCTCCCTCAACGTCGTGCAATCGCGCGCGCCGCTGATCCTTTCGGGACCGGCGGTCACGGCGCGCGGTCGGCTGCAGCTCGCGGCGCGGGTTCCCGACGTCGCGCCGACGCTCGCCTGGCTTGCGGGTGTCCCGCTCGCCGAGCTCGGTGACATGGACGGTCAGGCACTCGTCGATGTCCTCGTCCCGCATTCCGGTCCGGTGGTCGGCCTGCTCTGGGACGGTTGCAACTCCAACTCGCTGTACGCGCTTGCAGCGGCGGGCGAGCTGCCATCGGTGGCGCGACTGCTCGAACGCGGATGTGCGTTTGCCGGCGGGGCGATCGCGGAGTTCCCGAGTGTGACCTTGGTCAATCACACGTGCGCACTGACGGGTGTCGGTCCCGGCCGGCACGGCATCGTCAACAACGCCTACTACGACCGCGCCGAGGCAGTTCAGCGACTCACCAACGACGCGCGAACCTGGCATCGCTGGTCGGAGTGGCTGGCGCCGGGCATCCGTACCGCGTTCGACCGCGTCGATGGTCCGACGGTCTGCATCAACGAACCGGCGGACTCCGGTGCGACGTACTCGACGATGCGGCTGATCCGGGAGTCGGGCTCCTCCGGTGGCGCCGGCGACATGAACTCGCTGCTGCCTGACCCGGCGAGTGACCCGCACACCACGAAGGACTTCGTAGGGATCAAGGACTACGCGTGGTCCTCGTCGGTCGACGCCATCGGGCTGACCCAGATGCTCGACCTGTGGCCGTCGCCGTCGGAGGCGCCGAAGCTCACGTGGTGGAACGTGTTGCTCACCGACACCGGACACCACGAAGGTGGCCCGCACTCCGACATTGCGCACGCCGCGATGCGCGACGCGGATGCCCGGCTCGGTGTGTTCCTCGACCATCTCGACCGGATGGGGATGCTCGAGTCCACGTCCTTCCTGCTGACCTCCGACCACGGATCCGAGGGTGCCGCTCCCGAGTGCCGCGGCGACTGGGACGAGGCACTGACCGAGGCCGGCATCCCCTTCCGGGACGAGGCCTACGGCTTCCTGTACTTCTAGGCTCGGCGCGAAGCGGGTAGGGGAGAGGTACGGCACAACCTGTCGCACACGGTCTTCTGCGTAGGAGTGCCGGACGTCGCAGCGGCTCTCGAGCAAGCGGCGGCACTTGGCGGGCAGCGCGTGCTCGGCCCACTGAGTTCGCCTGACGGGCTGGTGATCGGTCACTTTGCTGATCCCGAGGGGAATCTCGTCGGAGTCGCCCAGGTGGGCTGAACCCCCGTCGAGACCTACGTAGGTGGCGAAACGCGGGCTGAGTTGGGCCACTTCCGTTGGGCTCGACGGGAGACTCAGGGGGTGGGTGACGATCGTTCTCGGCGGCTGCGACCGACGAAGGTTGTCGTAGTAACGGTCGAAGGAGTCGGCAAGGGCGCGGAACGGATCTACGGCTCGGTGGTCGGCGAAACCCGCGTCCCGCTCACCCTGGCTGTGCTGGCTGCCATCGCTCTACAGCTGCTGCTTCCTCGATCTGTCACGGTGATCCACGAACGTTGGCTGCTGCCCTCGCTGCAGGGCGCGCTCCTGGTCGCGCTGATCGCCAACAACCCGTGGCGGATCACGCGCGAGTCGAGTGCGATTCGAGTGCTAGGTCTGCTGCTGCTTGGCGCGATTGCCTTCAACGACCTCGTCGGGATCGCGCGGATGGTCGACCTGCTGCTCAGCGATCACCCGTCGGTGAACCTGACCGGACGAAACCTGATTCGGGTTGCCGTGGTGATCTGGCTGACCAATGTCATCGTTTTCGCGCTGGCCTACTTCGAGCTGGATCAGGGCGGACCGTACAAGCGCTTGCATGGCGAAGGGCGTGCGGACTTTCAGTTCCCGCAGCAGACCGATGACCTGCGGGAGAAGTGGGCGGACTGGCGCCCGACGTTCCTCGACTACCTGTACCTGTCGTTCACCAACTCAACCGCTTTCAGTCCGACCGACACGATGCCGCTGTCGAGCTGGGCCAAGATGCTGATGCTCGTCCAGTCGGGATCGGCCTTGGTAACGATCGGAATCGTGGCGGCGCGAGCGGTCAACATCCTCAAGTAGCAGTCTGGTCGCGAGAGACGTCCCAGATGTGGTGGATCCAGTCGTGGACGAAGTACCGGCCGATCGACTCGACCGTGAAGCTCGCGCCGTCACTACGGCGACCGGGGCGATCCCAGCCATCGTCCGAGACTCCGTCGAACGCGTTTGCGACGGCATCGCCAGCCGCCGCCAGCTCGTCGGCGACGACCGCCGGGTCCTGCTGGTCGTAGCGAGCTTCGAGCGCGGTGACGTCCTGGTCCCAGTTCGGGTAGAGCGGGTCGTGTGCCTCGAGCATCAGGCGCAGGCGCTCGTCGTACTTCCGGTAGACGTCACGGACGTGGCAGGCGTACTCGAGGGGCGACCAGGTCGCGGGATTCGGGCGCTCTCGGACGTCGGAGCGCCGCAGCACCTCGCACCATTGCGCCGCGTTGGTGCGCACCAGGACGCCAATCTGCTCGCGCGGGAAGGCCCATGACTCGAAGCCGCACTCTGGGCACCGCTCATTTAGCACCCAGGTCCAGTCCTTGCCGTCTGGCGTGATGGTCACGGGCGTCAGCGTGCCACGCGCCCTCGCGCCAAGCCCAACCGTTTCGGATGATCAAGCTCGCGGGTGTTCAGGCTCCGCGAATAGCTGTCGATCCTTCGTAGGTCTCGCCAGTTGTGCCGCTCCCCAGCAACGACACCTGGAGGTCGACGTCCGTGGCTCGTCTGCGCCGATTTTCGCCTGTTCTGTGCATCGTGGTGTTGGCCGTTGCCGCGACCGTGTCTGCCTCGGTCGGCACCGGAACGTCGATCGCCGGCCCGACTGCGCGGCACGCGCGTGTCGTCACGTCAGTTTCTCGGCCCGCCCGTGACGTCGTCGCTGTTTCCGTCGCTGAGGTCTGGGCTGGTCGCCACAAGGTGAAGGCCGTTGACCGTCCCGCAATGCAGCAGCCTGCCCGGCTACTTACCTGGCTGCACCGGATGACCTTCTATCAGCGCAGCCACCTCTTCCAGCGGCTGGCAACTCAGGTGCGGTACGGCGAGCCGGTGGTCGCCCTTGGCAGTCGCGGTGCCTACACCCGGATTCGGATTCCCGACCAGACGGGAGGTCGCTATCCGAGAGGAATCATCGGCTGGACCGCCTCTCGGCAGCTTGCGCCAGAGCCAGCCGGCTGGGAGTCGGCGGCCAACGTCGCGACCGTCACGGCGAGGGTCGCGCAGCTGCGGGTGGTCGGCGGAACCCACGCTCGGCCTCTGGCGTTGAGCTACGCCACGACCCTCCCGGTGATCCGCGTGGATGCTCGGCGAGTGGTCGTTGCAGTCGCGGGGCCCGCGCAGACTGGGAGCCTTGCGCGCCGCGCCGTGAGCATCCACGCGCCGGCCGCGCCGGCGATGAAGCCGAGTCGACGCCAAGTGATCGCGCAAGCCAGGCGTTTCCTGGGCCTGCCGTATCTGTGGGCGGGCATGAGCGCGTGGGGATTCGACTGCTCGGGACTGACGTCGACCGTCTACTCGATGCTCGGCATCAGGTTGCCGCGCGACGCCGCCGATCAGTCGCTGGTCGGCCGCGCGGTTGCCCGCCGCCGGCTGAAGCCGGGTGACCTGGTGTTCTTCTCGTACAGCCGTCGCCGCTCCGGGATTCACCACGTCGCGATCTACGCCGGCCATGGTCGCGTCCTGCAGTCGCCGTACACCGGTGCGCACGTCGAGCTGACCAGGCTGCGCGGCTCGTACCTCAACCGCGAGTACTGGGGTGCGACGCGTCTGTTGAGCTGAGCCAACCGACCGTCAGGTGCTCAGGTCCGCGGTGCCTTCGATGTGTCCTCGTTGCATCGTCAGCAACGCGATGACTGCGGCGACGCCCATGATCGCCGACATCGCGTACAGCACGTGCTGGATCGAGTTCGCGAATGCTTCGCGAGCCTCCAATGGGATGAGGCCGAACGCGCCGTTGGACGGTGGCGACGGGCCGTCGCTGATCTGGTTGAACGTCGCGTGGAAGAAGCTGCTGTGGGCCAGGATCGTGCCGAGGACAGCGAGGCCGAGGCTTGACCCGTAGTTCCGCACCGTTTGCGTGATGCCGGTCGCCTCGCCGTATGTTCCATCGGTCGCCCGGTTGAGTGCGGCGGTGTTGGTCTGGCCGAGCATCATCCCGATGCCGGCGCCGGTCAGCACGATTCGCCAGACCTGCGGCCCGATCTTCAACACGGGGACCTGATGAGCCCACAATGCGAGTCCGACGCAGGCCAGCGCGCAGCCGAGGACGATCGGTCGCTTGGGTCCGACGCGGTCGAGCATGCGGCCACCGACCTGCGCGGCGACGACGAATCCGGCGAAGAAATAGAGCAGGGTCAGGCTGGCCTTCGAGGCGTTCTCTCCGAGGGCGATCTGGGCGTACTCGCTGGCGAAGAAGAAGATCGGGACGAACGCCATCATCGCGACGCCAAGGACGACGTTGTCGAGGAGGAACGGGCGGTCGGCGAAGAACCGCACGTTGATCAACGGGTTCTCGGTGTGCCGCTCGACGCGGAAGAAGACGACGAGCAGGGCGGCACCGACGACGATGGTCAGCCAGGTCAGCGGATTCGACCAACCCCAGCTCGCGGACTGCTGGAAGCCGAAGACGCTCAGGCCTGCGCCACCGGTGATGAGCGCGAGGCCGCGGTAGTCCAGCGGCGCCGGCTTGGCGCGATTGACCGGCTTGGCCTTCACGATGAGCAGGAGCGCGATGACGGCGACCGGAATGTTGATCCAGAAGATGGCCCGCCAGGTCCATTCGGTGAGGTAGCCACCCAGCGCCGGGCCGACCGCGGTGAGGCCACCCGCGATGCCGAAGAACAGAGCGAGGGCCTTGCCTCGGTCCGCGACGGGGTAGTGGCCGACGACGATGGCAAGGGCGGCCGGATACATCAGCGCGCCGCCGATGCCTTGTACGGCGCGGAAGGTGACCAGCCAGGCTTCAGCGCCGCTGCCTTTGGGGGTCAAGCCGCACATCGCCGATGCGGCCGCAAACACGACGATGCCGATCACGACCATCCGGCGATCGCCGACGGTGTCAGCCAGGCGTCCGCCGAACGCGAACAGCGCTGCCAGCGCGAGCAGGTAGGAGTTGACCGCCCATTGGATGTCGGTGCCGGTCAGGCTGAGCTCTGATTGGATCCTCGGTGCCGCGATCGAGACGATCGTCTGGTCGATGAACGTCATCGCGACGGCGAAGATCATCGCCGCGAGGATCAGACTGCGACTGCCGTTGGCCGACTCGGTCATGCGTGGTCCCCTAATGCAGACTGGTTGCAGATGGCGGTAGGTAGGTGCCGCGAGCCAGCGAGACGACGGTCTTGATGAAGATGCAGGCGACTAGTGCGGTGATGGCAATCAGGATCAAGTCCATCTCGACGCGACAGCCGGCAGGCCGCAGCACCTGCAACCAGATGATCCCCACCCTCGCGACCGCAGCCCAGCTGAACGTGAAAGCCCAGGTGCTCGTCATGAACGGCAGTCGCCGGTATACGGGTAGCAGCCGCAACTGGGCGAGGACCATCAGCAGCCCATAGCCGCCGATCGCTTCGGTGACGTCGTTGATCACGTACCCGTGCATCGCGAAGAGCGCGAGCGTTGCGATGGGTGCCGGAGCGACCTCGATCGCGAGTGTGGGAATCAACGCCTCGGGAAGCATCGGCCGAAGCAGAAGCCGAGCCAGGATGACCGAGCCAAGGATGAGCCAGCAGAACACTCCGAGCCCCAGCAGGATGTGCGCCAGGCGGGTCTGGCCGACGTTCGCCGCCGCTGCTGATCCGATCAGCCCCCCTGCAACGGTCGGCAGGAAGTAGCCCGGATGGAACCGGTCGACGTCGGGGTCGCCATAGATCCACTCGCCGGTGTACCAACCGCCGGCGACCACCGCGAGCACGATGAAGATGTCGACGGTCACCTTGCCCGCGGTCGGTGCGCGCGGCGCGAGACCTTGTGCGGCGAGGATCATCGGGACGATCAACGCCAGCGACAGGAATGGCCCTGCCGCACGGTCACGAAGGTCGCCGGTCAGCGCACCCGGATGAGCGGCTGCGTAGAGCGCGTAGTCGAACACCAAGATCAGCCAGACCAAGGCAGCAAGGGCGAGCAGCCCCGTGCCGATCTGGTGCGTCGTACCGCCGAGCGCGCGGGTCAGCCAACAACCGGCCAACCCGGCGATGCCGAAGGGAATCGCGAACGTATTGGGTGGAATCCTGCGAATCACCCGCCGATCATGTCGCGCACGCGTGATCACGACCAGGTACGTGCCGAGATTTCACCTACCCTCGGCCCATGAGTCGGGTCTGGGTGGCGACGCGCGAGCAGGTGCGGTGGTTCGCACTCCATCGCGTGGCGCGGACCGTTCTCAAGGTCAAAGCCCGACGCGGCGACCCGGTCGGGAGGCTGCTGTTCGAGCCCGGGGCTCGCGAGGACCCGTACTCGCTGCTCGATGAGATTCGTAACGGCGGCCGCATCATCAAGGCGCCGCTGGTCAATGCCACCGCCGACTACGGCATCGTCTCGGGGGCGTTGCGCGACAGCAACGCGTTCAGCGTCTCCTTCAACGATGTGAGCGGTACGCCGCGAGTGATCCAGTGGCTGTTCACCGCCGCCGACCCGGAGCTTGCCAGCGTTATCGACGCGCCGTCGTTGCTCGCGGTCGACCCGCCAACTCACACCCGCTATCGCCGGATGGTCTCGAAGCCATTCACGCCGCGGGCACTGCAGCAGGTCGCGGATCGCGTCGAGGAGCGCGCGATCGAGCTGCTCGACGGTCTCGAGGGTGGCCGCCGCGTCGACATCGTGGCGGACTACGCGAACCTGCTTCCGGTCGCGGTGATCGCGGAGATCCTCGGGGTGCCGGCCGACATGCGGGACCAGTTCCTTGCGTGGGGCCACGCCGCTGCGCCGGTGCTCGACTTCGGGGTGACGCACCGCGAGTACACCTCGGTGAACCGGGCGCTGCGCTCCATGAACGCGTGGTTCAGTCAGCACTTCGAGAACCTCCGACGCAAGCCCGGCGAGGACATCCTCAGCCAGCTCGTCAACGCGGATCCCGAGGACCGGCTCACCGACCTCGAGCTTCGGGCGACAGCACTGCTGCTGCTCGGCGCCGGCTTCGAGACCACTGTGAACCTGCTCGGCAGCGGCGTCGCCGTGATCGCCGGATCCGCGAAATCACGAGACCGACTGGCCGCTGATCCCGCGCTGTGGGAGCAGGTGCCCGACGAGCTGCTGCGCCTGGAGAGCCCGGTACAGATCACCGGTCGGATCGCAATCGCCGACACCGAGGTCGATGGCGTGGATGTCTCGCGCGGAACGACGCTGCTCTGCTTCCTCGGTGGCGCCAACCGGGATCCGGCGGTGTTCGACAACCCTGCGGTGTTCGACCTCGACCGTCCGAATGCTCGCGATCACGTGGCGCTCAGCGCTGGCGTCCACTACTGCCTCGGCGCCAACCTTGCCCGGATGGAAGGCCGCGTCGGTCTTCGACTCCTCTTCGAGCGCTTCCCGGACTTGGCCGTCGTACCTGGCTCTGGTCGTCGACGTGACCTACAGGCGCTTCGCGGCTATGAGTCCCTGCAGGTCGACCTCAGGCACGCGGGTTAGAGCGGCGACCAGCGCGAGGTACGCAGCAGCCGGCTGCGCCAGGTATCGCGATAGTTCAGCGCCTCGTGCATGAACATCCCGGGCTGTCTGAGATCGGCCGGAGTGTCCTGGGTGAACAGCCGCAGCAGCAGGTTGTTGTCGAGGACCTTCTGCCAGAGCACGGCCTCCTTGCGGCGGCCCGCGCCGTACGCCGGCTGGAAGCACAGCTCGATGTCGAGCAGCCGTCCTTCCTTGGGCCGCGCGTCCATCGGTGCGAAGTACCCAGTACCCCAGAAGCCCGTGTAGTCGGCCAGCGAGGCATGTGGCCAGCCGGTGTCCTCCATGTAGACCACCGGCTCGTGGTCTTGCGGCGTCGTCGGCACGTTGGCGAAGTCGACGTTCTTCATGGGCGACCAGGGCACCGGCAGCATGATGTTGGACGTCACGCCGTGGCGCATCGCGTCGAGGTCGGTCTGCCAGTCACGCAGGTCACCGGTCTGCAGCCGTTCGGCAAGCCGTTGCCAGGCGGCGCCGTCGCGCACCGCCGTGACCGTCACCACGTTGTACGCAGGACCCGTGCCGTGGACCCAGTGCAGGAACCACAACAGCCGAGCGTCGTCCTCCTTCGCCAGCATCGGCATCCACTCGTCGCGGATCTTGGCCTCGAAGTCATCCTCGGAGCGACCCCGGACCTCGTGCACCTCGTGGATGAACAGCACGTCAGCTCCCACTCACTATTCGGACGACCGCCTTGCGATCGACCTTGCCCATGTCGGTCAGCGGCACTTCACTTGCGAAGACGACAAGTTCCGGCGTCTTGTACCTCGCGATCCGTTCGGCGCACCACTGCTGGAGGGTGGCGGCATCGAGTGGCTCAGACGTGACCACGATCGCGCCCACTCTTTCGTTCATTTCCGGATCCGGTACGCCGGCGACGGCGCAGTCGGTGACCACTGGGTGTGAGCGGATCGCGTCCTCTACCTCGATCGGTCCGAACTTCTCGCCGCCACGGTTGATCGTGTCCGACAGCCGGCCGTGCGGATACAGGTAGCCATCGGAGTCGATGCGGACCAGATCGCCGGTGCGCAGCCAGCCGTCTTCGACGTTCTGGTCGGACTGCACGAGCAGCTCGCCGACGCTGCCGGCCTCGACCTCGTCGGTGGTGCCCGGCTCGACCACCTTTACGACCACGCCCGGAATGAGCCGGCCGACCGACTCGCGATGCACCGGATGGCGGCTGTCGTCGGGCGTGCTTGCCGTGATGCCACCGAGGGTCTCGGTCTGTCCGAAGGTGTTGACGAAGCCAGCGTGGGGCATCGCCTCGGTTAGCCGGCGCAGCAGGTCGCCGGGCATCGGGCTGGCGCCGAACGTGACCATCTGCAGGCTCGACAGGTCGGTGCTCGCGAAGTCCGGATGGTCGGCGACGCGCGCCAGCATCGTCGGAACCATGAACGTCAGCTGCACGCGGTGGGTCTCGACCAGCCGCAACCACTCGCCTGGGTCGAACCTGGGCTGGACCACCACAGTGTGACCGCCACACAGACACACGAGCGCGCCGATCAGGCCGCCGACATGGTGCGTCGGCACGCACAGCAGCCGGACCTGGGCAGCGGGCGGATCGACGTACGGCGCGAGCCGCGCGGTGAGTGTCGGTGTCGGTACCAGCACCGGCTTCGGGAGTCCGGTCGTACCACTGGTGAACAGCAGCAGCCCGTCCTGGCCTGCAACGAGGGAGCACGAGTCGTCGCCGTCGTAGGCGGTGAGCAGCTCCTCGCCTATCACCGGGATTCCGAGACCTTCGACGCGATCGGTGTAGCCCGACTCC
>DATAVE010000100.1:0-17066 GCA_036267875.1 Mycobacteriales bacterium | reverse complement strand
CTCGCCGAGACCGAAGCGCGGCTCAACCGCCGACCCCGCAAACGACACCAGTTCCTCACCCCAGCAGAAGTCCTCGCCGAGCTACTCTCCGACCACGAAAAACAAGCCGGTGTTGCAACCGCTGGATGAATCCGCCGCCCTTAGTGCGCCGCTTTCGTCAAGATCACCGGGAAGTTGGGGTCCGCCATACGATCGATTGGGTGTCGGGCCAGAGTGTGACGGTCCGGGTGCCGGCGAAGGTCAACCTGCATCTCGGAGTCGGTCCGCTGCGCTCGGACGGCAAGCACGAGCTGCACACGATCTATCACGCGGTCAGTCTGTTCGACACCGTCACCGTCGAGCGCGCCGAGCAGCGCGGCATCACCGTCGAAGTCGAGGGCGAAGGCGTCGGCGACGTACCGCTGACTGAGGACAACCTCGCCGTGCAAGCAGTACGTGCGGTCGCGTCGGTCGCTGGCGTCGACACTGGCGCCCACATCACGCTGCGCAAGGACATCCCGGTTGGCGGCGGCCTCGCGGGCGGCAGCGCCGACGCGGCTGCCGCGTTGGTTGCCGCCGACGCGCTCTGGGGCGCGAACCTGCCGCAGCGTGACCTCGAGCGGCTTGCGGCGGCGCTGGGCAGCGACGTGCCGTTCTTGCTGCACGGCGGCACCGCCCTCGGCACCGGTCACGGCGAGATCGTGTCGCCGGTGCTCAGCCGGGGCGAGTGGAACTGGGTGCTGGCGGTAGCGGAGTCGGGGCTGTCGACCCCGACCGTCTACGCGGAGCTCGACCGGCAGCGGGGTGTGGACACCGACGTGGAGGCGTCACCGCCCGACGAGGTGCTGACCGCACTGCGCGCAGGCGATCCGATTGCGCTCGGACTGGCACTGCGCAACGACTTGCAGGCCCCGGCGTTGCAGCTGCGTCCCAACCTCGCGCGGGTGCTCGAGGCGGGTCGCGAGCTCGGTGCGACCGGCGGCATCATCTCCGGTTCCGGGCCGACGGTTGCGTTGCTCGCCGAGACACCGGGTGATGCCGTACGGATTGCTGCCGCGCTGGCCGGCTACGACGTCTGCCGGACCGTACGGCGCACGACGGGCCCCGCGCCCGGCGCTCGAGTTATTTCCTAGCGCAAGCTAGGCGAGCTTGGCCTGGATCCGTTCCGGTGATGGCCAGCGGACGTCGTAGGCGAGGCCGAGCTTCTCCATCGTCCAGATGATCCGACCGGTCGAGTCGAGCTGACCGCGGAGCACGCCGTGCCGGGCGGCAGTCGGATCGGCGTGGTGCAAGTTGTGCCAGGACTCGCCCATCGACGGGATCGCGAGCCACCAGACGTTGCCGGCTTTGTCGCGGCTGGTGAACGGCCGCTTGCCGACCGCGTGGCAGATCGAGTTGATCGACCACGTGACGTGGTGCAGCAGCGCCACGCGGACCAGGCTCGCCCAGAAGAAGGCGGTGACGGCGCCCTGCCACGCGAAGCCGGACCACAGGTAGCCGACGAGCGGCGGGGTCAGCAGGCTGACCGCTGACAACCATGGGAAGGCCTTTGAGACCTTGACGATCGCGCTGTCGGCCAACAGGTCGGGGGCGTATCGCTCGTGGTTGGTCTGCTCGATGTCGAACATCCAGCCGATGTGCGCGTGCCACAGGCCCTTGATCAGCGAGCGAAGGTCTTCGCCGTACTTCCACGGAGAGTGCGGGTCGCCGTCACGGTCGCTGTAGGCGTGGTGTCGCCGGTGATCGGCGACCCAGCGGATCACCGGGCCCTCGATCGCGAGGCTGCCGGCGATCGCCATCGCTACCCGGACGGCCTTCTTCGTCTTGAAGGCGCCGTGGGTGAAGTAGCGGTGGAAGCCGACGGTGACGCCGTGGCCTGAGATCGCGTACATCACAAAGGCGATCACGATGTCGTGCCAGCCGAGCCCCCATCCCCAGGCGACCGGCACGGCAGCGAGGACAGCCAGCAATGGGAAACCGATCAGGACGAGCAGGATCACCTGCTCGGCACGCGCCGAGCCCTTGGTGCGGACCAGTCCGGTCACGGGCAACGAGGCCTGCGTCCCGAACGGCGTCTCATCTACATCCGCGGGTGGGGTGATCGTCTGCGTCATCGCTTGCTGTCCTCTCGGCGAGCCCCATCGTCCCACGGGGCTGTGGACAGTGTCCCTGGATGGTCGTACCCAGCAGTAACCCTCACGACCATGCGTGACCTTGAACTTTCCCACCTGATCGGCAAGTCCCGATTGCTACGCCGTGAAGGCAAGACATACGCCGAGATACGGGCCGTCATCGGCGAAGTCGGCGACGACACGCTCCGCCTCTGGCTCCGTGGAATCCCTCGCCCGCCAGAGACCAACCGCACCGGCAGGGCGAAGCCGGAGCTTCGACGCAAGTCGCGTCAGCTCCGCGCTCAGGGACTGACGATCACCGAGATCGCCGAGATCACGGGCGCGTCGAAGGGATCGATCAGCCCTTGGATCCGAGACAGAGGAATCCCGGCACGAGTCGAAGAGTTGCGGCGTGAGCACCTGCAACGCCTTCGCAGGAGGGGTGCCGACGCGAGGCACAACCAGGCCATGCAGCGCACCGCCACGTCAGTAGCAGCAGCCGAACGCGAGATCGGACAGCTCAGCGATCGCGAGTTGCTGATCGTCGGAGCGGCTCTTACCGCCTCAGCATCCACGAGAGTGCGGACGTGGATGAACAGCAGCGATGGTGGGCCGCTCAGCTCGGCCCGCGAGACGTGACGTTTCAACGTGTCACGCTCAAGCGCCACAATCCGAAGCCGTCTCGGCACAATCGAGGCGATACCTACCATGGTTGTCTCACAATCAGCGTCGCTCGATCACGTGTTCTCTACGACTCGATTACTGGCTGGTGGCTGGGAGTCGTGGAAGGTTCGAACCAGACTCGCGGCGATTCGAGACCATAGGCTGAGACCCACGATCCCCGGTCGTCTAAAGGCAGGACTCGAAGTTTTGGTCTTCGATATCGAGGTTCGATTCCTCGCCGGGGAGCAAAACGGAGTTCCTAGCGTCGATAGGCTCGGCTGAACCCGCCGGACTTGGGAGCCATCGTGACCGCGCCATCGCCTGTTGCTGTGGTGGTACTTGCGGCGGGTGAGGGCAAGCGGATGAAGTCCGAGCTTGCCAAGGTGCTCCACGCGATCTGCGGTCGCAGCCTGTTGGGCCACGTCCTCGCCGCGACCGACCCGCTCGGAGCCGCGCACACCGTCGTCGTGGTCGGCCACCGGCGGCAGCAGATCATCGACCACCTCACCGAGATCGAGTCCGCCGCGATCCCGGTCGTCCAGGAAGAGCAGCTCGGGACGGGCCACGCGGTGCGGATGGCGCTGAAGGCCGCTGGCGTTCCCGGAGAGGGCACCGTTCTCGTCGTCCCTGGCGATGCTCCGCTGATCACGACCGAGTCGCTGCAGGCGCTTCTGAAGGAGCACGCGCGATCGGCTGCGGCAGCGACGTTGCTCACCAGCGAGGTTGCAGACCCGCGTGGCTACGGCCGCGTCGTACGGCGAGCCGACGGTCAGGTGACGGCGATTGTCGAGGAGCGCGAGGCAGACGAGGCGACGCGGGCAATCCGCGAGGTCGGCACCAGCATCTACGCCTTTGACGGAGCGAGGCTGCGCGCGGCGCTGGCGAGAGTGACGACCGACAACTCCCAGGGTGAGGAGTACCTCACCGACGTCATCGGTCTGCTCGTGGGCGACGGCGAGATCGTCTCGGCGGTGTCGGCTCCGGAGACCGAGACCCTCGGGGTCAACGACCGGCTCCAGCTGGCGACCGTTCGTCGCGCGATGCGCGACCGGATCGTCGCCCATTGGATGCACGAGGGCGTCACCATCGTCGACCCGCAGACGACCTGGATGGGCGTGCGCGTCACGCTGGAGCCGGACTGTGTGATCCACCAGAACACCCAGCTTCACGGGGCGACGCACATCGCGTCCTTCGCCGAGGTCGGTCCCGACAGCACTCTGCGCAACACCAGGGTCGGTCGTGGCGCGAAGGTCGTGAAGTCGCACTGCACGGGCGCCGAGATCGGCGAGGACGCCGATGTCGGGCCGTTTTCCTACCTGCGTGCCGGGACGAAGCTCGGCGCGCGCGGCAAGATCGGCGCGTACGTCGAGACGAAGAAGGCCGTCATCGGCGACGACACGAAGGTGCCGCATCTCTCATATGTCGGCGACGCCGAGATCGGCGAGCGCTCGAACATCGGAGCAGCGACCGTCTTCGTCAACTACGACGGGGTCGACAAGCACAAGACGGTGGTCGGCGACGACGCCAGAGTCGGTTCCGACTCAATGCTGGTTGCGCCCGTCACGATCGGCGATGGCGCCTACACGGCCGCCGGCTCGGTCATCACCGAGGACGTCCCGCCGGGGGCCCTCGGCGTCGCCCGCGAGAAGCAGCGCAACATCGAAGGATGGGTCGAAAAGCGTCGCCCTGACTCGAAAGCCGCGCAGGCTGCGCGGCGAGCACGAGGCGAGGGTGAACAACAGGTGACAATGGAGACGACTTCCCCGGTCGACGCGAGCGATAAGGCTGACCAGTGACCGGCTTCAAGACCCACGGCGAGAAGACACTTCTGCTCTTCTCGGGCCGCGCCCACGTCGCCCTCGCCAATGAGGTAGCGGAGCACGTCGGGATCGCCGTCAGCCCGACGCAGATCCGGGAGTTCCCGAACGGCGAGATCTACGCGCGCCCCGAGGAGTCTGTCCGCGGCTGCGACGCCTTCGTGATCCAGTCCTTCGGACCGCCGATCAACAAATGGATCATGGAGTCGCTGATCATGGTGGACGCGCTCAAGCGCGCCTCCGCCAAGCGGATCACCGTCGTCATGCCGTTCTATCCGTATGCCCGGCAGGACAAGAAGCACCTCGGACGCGAGCCGATCTCCGCTCGGCTGCTCGCCGACATGTTCAAGACGGCGGGCGCCGACCGGTTGATGTCGGTCGACCTGCACACCGCGCAGATCCAGGGCTTCTTCGACGGTCCGGTCGACCACCTGTTCGCGCTCCCACTGCTCGCCGACTACGTCGCGGACAAGTACGGCGGCGACTTCACCGTCGTCTCCCCGGACACCGGCCGGGTCCGGATGGCCGAGCGCTGGGCCGACCGGCTCGGCGGCGCGCCCGTCGCGTTCGTGCACAAGACCCGCGACCCGAAGGTGGCCAACCAGGTCGTCGCGCATCGGGTGGTCGGTGATGTCGAGGGTCGGCGCTGCCTGTTGATCGACGACATGATCGCCACCGGCGGCACCATCACGAAAGCGGCCGACATCCTGCTGGACTCGGGTGCGACCGAGGTCATCGTCGCCGCGACACACGGCGAGTTCTCCGAGCCGGCGACCGACCGCCTCAAGAACAGCCGCATCTCCGAGGTGGTCGTCACCAACACGCTGCCGCTGACCGATGAGCAGCTCTACCCGGGCCTCACGGTCCTGTCGATCGCGCCGCTGCTCGCCCGCGCCATCACCGAGGTCTTCCAGGACGGCTCTGTTACCTCCCTGTTCGACGGCAACGCGTAGCTCGTCCTAAGTCTCGTTTCGCGCATTTTCTGGGCTTCACCTAGACTCGTTCGCGCTTCCCAGCGCTGATCATCAGCGTCGCTAATCAAGGAGTCATTGCTGTGCCCGAGGTCCGTATCGCCGCTGAGCCGCGCACCGAGTTCGGCAAGGGTGGCGCACGGCGTACCCGTCGGTCCGGGAAGATCCCGGCCGTCCTGTACGGCCACGGCAGCGACCCCCGACACATCTCGCTCCCGACCCGCGACTTCGAGCACGCGCTTCGCACCGACGGCGCGAACGTGCTGCTCGACCTGCAGTTCGAGGACGGCAGCGAACTCGCGCTTCCCAAGTCCATCCAGCGTGACCCGGTCTCTCGGGTGATCGAGCACCTCGACCTGATCCTCGTCCGGCGCGGCGAGCGGATCGTCGTCGAGATCATCATCAACCTGGACGGTGTGATCGCCTCAGGCGGTCTGCTCGAGCAGTCGCTCACGACGCTGTCCGTCACGGCCGATGCAACCAACATCCCGTCCGGTGTCGACGTGTCGATCGACGGCCTCGAGATCGGTACGGCGATCCACGCCGGCGACATCAAGCTCCCCGAGGGCGTCGAGATCGCAGGCGACGCCGACTTGCTCGTGCTGCACATCGTGGCTGCCCCGACTGCCGAGCAGATGGAGTCGGAGGGTGGCGGCGAGGCCGGCGAGGGTGGCGAGGCTCCTGCCGCGACCGAAGCCGCTGAGGGCGAGGGTGGCGGCGACGCAGCAGAGGGCGGCTCGGAAGAGCCGGCCGCCGAGTAGCGCTGCCGCTCTTCAACCGTCTCCGCGGGGGCGACGCGATGCCCGACGAAGCACCGTGGTTGGTCCTCGGCCTGGGCAACCCCGGGGCCCAGTACGCCGGGAACCGGCACAACGTCGGCTTCATGACGGTCGACGTCCTTGCCGGCCGAGTCGGCGCGTCGTTCAAGGCGCACAAGGCGCGGGCGGACGTGGCCGAGACCCGACTTTCCGATCAGCGTTGCGTGCTGGCGAAGGCGCGCGTCTACATGAACGAGTCCGGTGGGCCCGCGGCAGGCCTCACGAAGTTCTTCAAGGTGCCGGTTGATCACGTGGTCGTCATCCACGACGAGCTTGACCTGGAGCCCGGAGTGATTCGGCTGAAGCTCGGTGGCGGAGACAACGGCCACAACGGCCTGAAGTCGCTGCGAGCATCACTGGGGTCGGGCGAGTTCTACCGGGTGCGCCTTGGAGTCGGCCGCCCACCGGGTCGGCAGGACCCCGCCGACTTCGTGCTTCGCGACTATCCAGCTGCTGCCCGCGAGGACCTCGGCGTACAGCTCGAACGCGCGGCCGATGCCGTCGAGCTGCTGCTCGCTCAGGGTCTGGTCGCCGCTCAGAACATGTACAACTAACTGTCAACGAGGCGCGATATCGTCCGCGTCATGATCGTCGCGACTACGAACGACCTTCCCGGCTATCGGGTCGATGAGGTGCTCGGCGAGGTATGGGGTCTGACGGTCCGCTCGCGGAACGCCTTCTCCCAAATGGGCGCCGGCCTCAAGTCGATGTTCGGCGGCGAGCTCAAGGGCATGACCAAGGCGCTGTACGAGAGCCGCAACGAGGTCATGAGTCGGATGGTCGAGGAGGCGGAGCGGCGCGGCGGCAACGCGGTGCTCGCGATGCGCTTCGACACCTCCGAGATGGGCGATATGTGGACCGAGATCTGCGCCTACGGCACGGCCGTCAAGGTCACCAAGCTCTAGGCCACGCGAAGTCCGTCACCCCTGGCTCTTAGCCTGGGGCCAGTCATGTTGCTTTCCCCGCTGCTTTCCGCGCTTCGCACCGACCCTGCGTTTGCCCAGCTTGCCGAGAGTGGCCCGGCGACGATCGACGTGAGCGGCCCGCTCGGCATTCGGCCGTTCGCTGTTGCCGCACTGGTGGCGGCCGGAAGGCCGGTCCTTGCGGTTACGGCTACTGAGCGCGAGTGCACGGATCTTGCCAACGCGCTGCGGTCGTTGCTGCCACCCGAGCGGGTCGTCGACTTCCCCGCGTGGGAGACGCTGCCCCACGAGCGGTTGTCGCCGCGCGCCGACACCGTAGGGCGCCGCCTTGCGGTGCTGCGGCGGCTGTCGCACCCAAGCGACGACGATCCGACGACCGGGCCGATATCCGTCGTGGTCGCTCCGGTTCGGAGTGTTCTGCAGCCGTTGGTGCCGGGCCTCGGCGACCTTGTGCCGGTCGCGCTGAAGACCGGCGACGTCGCGGACTTCGACGACCTCATCGCCTCGCTGGCCGCAATCGCCTACACACGGGTTGACCTGGTCGAGCGTCGCGGCGAGTTCGCCGTGCGCGGCGGGATTCTCGACGTCTTCCCGCCAACTGAGGACCACCCGATCCGGGTTGAGTTCTTCGGCGATGAGGTCGAGGAGATCCGCACCTTCTCGGTCGCCGACCAGCGGTCGTTGGAGCTCGCGGAGCACGGCCTGTGGGCGCCGCCCTGTCGCGAGCTGCTGCTGACCGACGACGTCCGCGAGCGGGCGCGGGCCCTCGCCGCCGACCGGCCGGAGCTCGCCGAGATCCTCGACAAGCTGGCCGACGGGATTGCGGTCGAGGGGATGGAGGCGCTTGCCCCGGTCCTCGTGGACGAGCTCGTCTTGCTGCTCGATCTGCTCCCCGCGCAGAGCCGGATCGTGGTGTGCGATCCGGAGCGAGTCCGCTCGCGCGCGACCGAGCTGGTACGAACCAGCCAGGAGTTCCTCGAGGCGTCATGGGGAGTTGCTGCGACTGGTGGGCGCGCACCCATCGACCTCGGCGCCGCGGCGTACCGGACTGTTGCCGACATCCGCGCCCACGCCTCCGAGATCGGCCTGCCGTGGCTGTCCGTGAGCCCGTTCGTTGCTGATGCGGACATCGAGGACGTATCGGTCGCCTCTGCCTTCCATCCACCGGACCCCTACCGCGGTGACCTCAAGCGGGCAGTCGAAGACCTGCGGGGGTGGTTGGGCGCCTCCTGGCGCGTGGTCCTCGTCACCGAGGGCCACGGCTCGGCGCAGCGGCTCGTCGAGGTGCTCCACGACGAAGGCCTCGCGGCCCGGCTCGACGAGACACTCGACCCCGATCTCGCGCCCGCCGTCGTACACGTCACCACCGGGTCGCTCGAGACCGGCATGGTGTCCGCCGACCTGAAGCTCGTCGTCATCACCGAGGCGGACCTGTCCGGTGTACGCGGCTCGACCCGCGACGGCACTCGGATGCCGAGCAAGCGTCGCGGAACGATCGACCCGCTCAGCCTCAAGCCAGGCGACTCCGTCGTCCACGAACAGCACGGCGTCGGCCGCTACGTCGATCTGGTTCAGCGGACCGTCTCGGGTGCGACGCGTGAGTACCTCGTCATCGAGTACGCCCCCAGCCGGCGCGGTCAGCCGGGGGATCGGCTCTACGTCCCTACCGACGCGCTCGACCAGGTCACGAGGTACGTCGGTGGCGAGTCGCCGAGCCTCGACAAGCTCGGCGGTGGCGAGTGGGCGAAGCGCAAGGGCCGAGCGCGCAAGGCGATCCGCGAGATCGCCGCCGAGCTGATCCGGCTCTATGCCGCGCGAATGGCGACGCCCGGTCACGCCTTCGGCCCGGATACGCCGTGGCAGCGTGAGCTCGAGGATGCCTTCGCCTACGTCGAGACGCCCGACCAGCTCGCCGCCATCGACGAGGTCAAGGCGGACATGCAGGCGCCCCATCCGATGGATCGGGTGATCTGTGGCGACGTCGGCTATGGCAAGACCGAGATCGCGGTGCGCGCTGCCTTCAAGGCGGTCATGGATGGCAAGCAGGCCGCGGTGCTCGTCCCGACGACGTTGTTGGCGCAGCAGCACTTCGGGACCTTCTCCGAGAGATTCGCTGCGTTCCCCGTCACGGTCCGCGGGCTGTCCCGCTTCCAGAGCGATGGCGAACGCAAGGAGATCCTCGCCGGTCTCGCGGACGGCTCCGTCGATGTCGTGATCGGCACCCATCGGTTGCTGCAGTCGGACACCAAGATCAAGGACCTCGGCCTCGTGGTCGTCGACGAAGAGCAGCGGTTCGGCGTCGAGCACAAGGAGTTCCTGAAGCAGCTGCGGACCTCGGTCGACGTACTGACGATGTCGGCAACGCCGATCCCGCGAACTCTCGAGATGTCGATCACCGGCATTCGCGAGATGAGTGTCATCCAGACTCCGCCTGAGGAGCGCCACCCGGTTCTCACCTTCGTCGGCCCGTACGACGAGAAGCAGATCGCTGCCGCCGTGCGTAGAGAGCTGTTGCGCGAGGGCCAGGTCTTCTACATCCATAACCGGGTCGAGTCGATCGAGCGCGCTGCGGCGAGGCTGGCCGAACTGATCCCCGAGGCCCGGATCGCCACAGCTCACGGTCAGATGGCCGAGCACCAGCTCGAGCAGGTGATGCTCGGATTCTGGGAGCGCGAGTTCGACGTACTCGTCTGCACGACGATCGTCGAGAACGGTCTCGACGTCTCCAACGCCAACACGCTGATCATCGAGCGCGGCGATCTGCTGGGCCTGTCCCAGCTACACCAGCTGCGCGGCCGAGTCGGGCGGGCCCGGGAGCGTGCCTACGCCTACGTCCTCTATCCGCCTGACAAGCCGCTGACCGAGGAGGCTCACGACCGCCTCGCGACGATCGCGCAGCACTCCGATCTTGGCGCCGGCATGCACGTCGCAATGAAGGACCTCGAGATCCGCGGTGCCGGCAACCTGCTCGGCGGTGAGCAGTCCGGTCACATCGCCGCTGTCGGCTTCGACCTCTACGTCCGCCTCGTCGGCGAGGCAGTCGCGGAGTTCAAGGGTGGGCCGGCCGAGGAGCAGCTCGAGGTTAAGGTCGACCTGCCGATCGACGCTCACCTGCCGCACGACTACGTGCCGGGTGAGCGACTACGGCTGGAGGCCTACCGCCGGTTGGCCTCGGCGTACACCGACGCCGAGATCTCGGAGGTCCGCCAGGAGCTGCGCGATCGGTACGGCGAGCCGCCCGATGCGGTACAGAACCTGTTGGCGGTCGCGTCATTCCGAGCGTTCGCGCGGAACTTCGGGGTAGCAGAGGTCGCGGCGCAGGGAAAGTACGTGCGGTTCACCCCTCTCGAGCTGCGGGAGTCCCAGGCGCTTCGGCTGGTGCGCCTGCATCCAGGCTCGGTGGTCAAGGCGGCGACGAAGACGGTGCTCGTCACGGCGCCGACGACTGCTCGGATCGGTGGCCAGCCGCTGCGAGACGTCGCGTTGCTCGATTGGTGCCGCGAGGTGCTGCAGGTTGTGGTGGCGGAACTGCAGCTGCCCGCAGTCGAGTAGCCCAACCGTCGGTAGGACAGAGTGGCTCCGATAGCCTCGCGTGTCATGAAGCCAGGCTTGCCAGGGGTACGTCGGGTCGCCGTTGCGGCGCTCGCGACCGTCGCCATCCCCGTGCTCGCCGGATGCGACACGAGCCCCGACGCTGCTGCCGTCATCGGCGGGACCCGGATCTCGATCGCCAGCTTGCAGGGCCAGGTCGATGCCGCGCTGAAGGACTCGCAGATCGCCTCGGCGCTGAAGGACCCGCAGTTCAGCTCGGCCCTTGGTGGCAGTCAGGCCGGCTTCGTCCGGCTGACATTGAGCCGCCTGATCAGCGACCGGTTGATCAGCGAGACCGCAGCCGCGAACCACGTCGTGGTGACGGCCAAGGAGATCAGCGACCAGACCGCGCAGTTCGTACAGCAGGCCGGCAGCATGAGCGCGCTCGAGCAGCAAGCTGCCGAGAGCGTCGGGGTTACGCCCGCACAGCTGCCAGACCTGATCCGCCTCACGGTCCTGCAGCAGCAGCTCAGCAACGCGCTGGTCGCCCAGCTGCCCGCGACCCCCGAGCAGCTGAGCGCGGAGTACCAGAAGGACATCGACCAGTTCGACACGCTCGACGTGTCGCAGATCGCGGTCTCGCAGAAGGCCCTCGCCGACCAGATCCTGGCGCAGGTCCAGCAGAACCCGGCAAGCTTCGAGGCTCTCGCAGCGAAGTACTCGCTGGACACGACGACGGCATCCAACGGTGGCGAGGTCGGCCAGGTCGGGCGTAAGGAGATCATCGAGCTGCTTGGTGGGGTCGCGCACGCGAAGCCCGGCAGCGTCGGGATCGCGCACGGCAACGGCGTCTACTCGGTCGTACGCGTGAACAGCAGGACGATCGTGCCGCTCTCGCAGGCAACGGCGCAGCTCAAGGACGCGCTGTACTCAACGCAGGCGAGCTCGCTGCTGCAGCAGGCGCTGGCGAAGGAGGGCGACAAGCTCGGTGTGAACGTCAGCCCGCGCTACGGCAAGTGGGACGCGACGAGCCAGACGGTCGTCGCACGCAAGAGCGCGATCAGCTCCTCGGGTTGACCGAGCCGGAGGTCGACGTCCCGGAGGCTCCTGCCTCGTTGGGCCAGGTGTTGCTCGATGCGGTTGCCGTCATGGACCGGCTGCGTTCACCCGGTGGCTGCCCGTGGGACGCCGAGCAAGATCACCGATCACTCGCGCCGTACCTGATCGAAGAGGCCTACGAGACGATCCAGGCAATCGAGGACAACGATCTCGATGCGCTGCGTGACGAGCTCGGTGACGTGTTGCTGCAAGTGCTGTTTCACGCCCGGATTGCCGCGGAGCTCCCGCCCGAGCAGCGGTGGACGATCGACGACGTTGCTGCCGGGCTCGTCGCGAAGATGACCCGCCGCCACCCGCACGTCTTCGGCGATACCCAGGTCTCTGGGTCCGATGACGTCAGCCGCAACTGGGAGCAGATCAAGGCGGCCGAGCGTGGTGGAGTGTCGCCCGTCGCCAATGTGCCGATGGGTCTGCCCGCGTTGACGCTGGCAGCGAAGCTGCAGCGCAAGGGTGGCGAGGAGCCCGTTCCCGGATCTGCGGTCGTCGACGCAGCGCAGCGCTTCTCCGCGCAGCCGACGGACGTGGCTGCCGCCGAGTTGCTCTGGCTTGCCGTCTCGGCGATTCGGGCGAACGGGATCGATCCTGAGGCCGTCTTGCGTGCCCGTGGGCGGGCCTACCGTGACGAGGCGCTCGGCGCCGACTCCTGAACGACGCCTGATTACCGGGTTCGCTGCAGCACCAGCGTTAGGCTCGACGGGCCCACTTTTCCGAAGGAGTACGTCGTGCCGGCCATCGAAGGCGTCGTCGCCCGCGAGATTCTCGACTCGCGGGGCAACCCGACCGTTGAGGTCGAGGTACTTCTCGAAGACGGCGTCGTGGGCCGAGCCGCAGTTCCGAGCGGTGCCTCCACTGGAGCATTCGAGGCCGTTGAGCGGCGCGATGGCGGTGACCGCTACGGCGGCAAGGGGGTGCGGCAGGCCGTCGCCGCGGTCATGAACGAGATCGCCCCAGAGATTGTCGGTCAGGAAGCCACCGAGCAGCGGCTGATCGACCAGGCGTTGCTCGACCTCGATGGGACTCCGGACAAGAGCAAGCTTGGCGCCAACGCCGTACTGGGTGTCTCGCTCGCAGTGGCACGCGCGGCTGCCGACTACTCCAACCTGCCGTTGTTCCGCTACGTCGGCGGTTCGCACGCTCATCTGCTGCCGGTTCCGATGATGAACATCCTGAATGGCGGCGCGCACGCAGACACGAATGTCGACGTCCAGGAGTTCATGGTTGCGCCGGTCGGAGCGACGACGTTCTCGGACGCCCTTCGCTGGGGCGCCGAGGTCTACCACGCACTGAAGGCGGTACTGAAGGGGCGAGGACTGTCGACCGGGCTCGGCGACGAGGGCGGTTTCGCGCCAGACCTGCCGTCCAACCGCGAGGCCATCGACCTGATCATCGAGGCGATCGGCAAGGCCGGCTTCACCCCGGGCGAGGACGTCGCGATCGCGCTTGACGTGGCGGCCACTGAGTTCTTCGCCGATGGCGGCTACCGCTTCGAAGGCGGAACGCGGAGCGCCACGGAGATGACGGCGTACTACGAGGAGCTGCTGGGTTCCTACCCGATCGTGTCGATCGAGGATCCGCTCTCCGAGGACGACTGGCCAGGGTGGGTCGCGCTGACGTCGGCGGTAGGTGACCGGGTCCAGCTGGTCGGTGACGACCTGTTCGTCACCAACCCAGAACGGCTGCGCCGCGGTGTGGCAGAAAACGCAGCCAACGCGTTGCTCGTGAAGGTCAACCAGATCGGCACCCTCTCGGAGACGCTCGACGCCGTCGACCTCGCGCACCGCAGCGGTTACCGCTGCATGATGAGTCACCGGTCTGGCGAGACCGAGGACACGACGATCGCCGACCTCGCAGTCGCGACCAACTGCGGCCAGATCAAGACCGGCGCTCCGGCGCGCAGCGAGCGGGTGGCGAAGTACAACCAGCTACTGCGGATCGAGTCGATCCTCGATGATGCCGCTCGCTACGCCGGCCACCAGGCCTTCCCGAGGGCCCGCAAGGCGTCGGGATGAGCCGCACCGTCTCGCGGCGTACCGCGCTCACCGGTCGGTCGGCGGTGTTAGCCCTGACGCTGGCATTCGTGATCGTCGCGATCGCACTGCCGTTCAAGATCTGGCTCAGCCAGCGCGGCGACATCACCTCGCTGAACCGCCAGATCGCACAAGCCCAGACGCAGGTGTCGAAGCTGAGCGCGAAGGACCAGCTGTGGAGTGATCCGTCCTACGTCGAGCAGCAGGCACAGCAGCGGCTGCACTACGTCATGCCCGGGGAGTCGAACACCGTCGTGATCGCGCCACACAAGTCCCACGCCTCGAAGGCGCTTGCGCAGGCCATCGCGCATCCCGCGGCGCCGCCGGCTTCGGGCGGGCCCTGGTACACCCAGCTCTGGAAGTCGATGCAGACTGCTGGCACCGCTCAGTAGTGACCAGTCCTGACGACCTAGCTGCTGTTGCGGCTCAGCTTCACCGACCGCCGCGCGCAACGCGTGCCGTCGCGCATCGTTGCGACTGCGGCCTGCCGGACGTGGTGGAGACCGCGCCGCGCCTCGATGACGGAACGCCGTTCCCGACGCTCTACTACCTGACCTGCCCGCGGGTGCGCTCCGCGATTGGCCGCCTCGAGGCGTCAGGGTTGATGAAGGAGATGACCGCCCGGCTTGCGACCGACGCGGATCTCGCCGAGCGCTATCAGGCGGCGCACGAGTCCTATCTCGCTCGTCGCGACGAGATCGATCCGCTCGGTACGTCGGTCACGGCAGGCGGCATGCCGACGCGGGTGAAGTGCCTGCACGTGCTCGTCGCGCACTCTCTTGCGGTCGGTCCGGGCGTGAACCCGTTCGGTGACGAGGCGTTGGCGATGATCGACGATTGGGCCCTTGACGGTCCGTGCGTCGAGTTGTCTTCCGGGTCATGACACGTGTCGCCGCGCTGGACTGCGGCACCAACTCGTTGCGGCTGCTCATCGCCGAGGTGGTTGGCGATCAGCTGACCGACCTGGTACGCCGGATGGAGGTCGTGCGGCTCGGGGCCGGCGTCGATCGGACGGGACGATTCGCCGACGACGCGCTCGCGCGGACCTTTGCCGTACTCGATGACTATGCGGCGGTCGTCCGAGAGCTCGGAGTCGACGCAGTCCGCATGGTCGCAACGAGTGCGACTCGCGATGCCGAGAACCGCGCCGTCTTCGCCGAAGGCGTCCTCGCCCGCCTCGGCGTCGAGCCCGAGGTCATCACAGGTGACGAAGAAGCGTGGCTGTCGTTCTCAGGCGCGACTCGCGAGCTGGCTGGTTCCGCCGAGCTGGCTGCGCCGTACCTCGTCGTGGACATCGGTGGCGGGTCCACGGAGTTCGTTCTGGGAGACGAGTCGGGTCCGATTGCTGCCAAGTCTGTGGACATCGGCTGCGTTCGGATGACCGAGCGACATCTCGTCGACGACCCACCAACCGCTAGTCAGATCATGGCGGCGCGAACTGACATAGTGGCCGCGATCGACCAAGCGGCGGCGGTTGTCGATATGGCTCGGGCGCGGACCTTGATCGGGTTAGCCGGCTCTGTCACGACTGTTGTTGCGCTCGCCCTCGAGCTGCCGGCGTACGACGCCGAACGCATCCATCACGCCCGGGTGAGCGCGGCCGATGTGCATCGGGTGAGCGAGCAGATGCTGGCCGCGACGCGTGCCGAGCGTGCGGCGTTGCCGGTGATGCATCCGGGCCGTGTCGACGTGATCGGTGGCGGGGCGTTGATTTTCGACTCAATCGTGGAGCGCTGCAGCTTTGCCGAGGTCGTGGCCAGTGAGCACGACATCCTTGATGGGATCGCGTTCAGCGCGGTCGACCGCTGATGGCCGTCGCTCCCGGCACGGGGTGGCCGGGTGATGTCGCGACGGCGACGACGCCAGTCGCTGAGTCCGATGCGGACGTTTCGCGGCTTGCGGACACATCGCCGACGATGGAAGAGCTGACTGCGCGGGTCAGCGTCTGTCGCGCGTGTCCGCGACTTGTCAACTGGCGCGAGGAGGTCGCCCGCACCGGTCGTGCGTCGTACGCCGGTCAGACGTACTGGGGCCGGCCGATCACCGGGTTCGGGCCGAGCGATGCCCGCGTCGCGATCGTCGGGCTTGCCCCCGCGGCGCACGGTGGCAATCGGACCGGTCGAGTCTTCACCGGAGACCGCAGCGGCGACTGGCTGTTTGCCGCGCTGCACCGTGCCGGTCTGGCTCGGCTCCCGATTTCGGTGAGTGCTGACGACGGACAAGAACTGACCGACACTCGCATGATCGCGGCTGTCCGATGCGCGCCACCTGCGAATGCCCCGACGCCTGCCGAACGCGACACCTGTCGGCCGTGGATGGAGCGCGAGCTCATGCTGCTTGGCGACAACCTCCGGGTGGTCGTTGCGCTCGGCGGCTTTGCATGGGGAACACTGTGGCCGGTGCTCACCGCCGTCGGCCACGAGATGCCGCGACCGCGAGCGAAGTTCGGTCATCTGGCCGAGGTTCGAACCGCTGACGGGTTGCTAGTGATCGGCTCGTTTCACCCAAGCCAGCAGAACACCTTCACCGGTCGATTGACCGAGCCGATGCTCGACGCCGTCTTCGCTCGAGTGAATGCAGAGCTCGCAGAAATCTGACGTCGTTGCGATATCCACAGGTCGAGAACTGCCTCTAGCCGCGCACAGCGGGTCCTGTCGAGACTCCCTACACCGGAACCACAGGGGTGTGGAGGTGATCACGATGCAGGCAGGTCACAGCTGGGAGTAGCCGCAACGTTCGCGGGCGACTCGGGACGAGATGGCGCAAACAGCGCGCGCATCGCCCCGAGTCGTTTCGCGTTGGGGATCAACATGATTGCGAGCGACACTGCACATGTGAAACCGACAGATGCCGCCGGGTTCGTGCTCCCGGCAACGAGACCCACCGCGAGGGAACCGACGCCCTGAGCGCCTGAGATTCCCGCTGCCGCGACTCCGAATGCCCGGCCACGTATCTCTCGTGGCACCGATACGACGAATATCCGGTTCGCGATCACCGTGACCGCACTCAACGCTCCTGCGCAGAACCAGTCAATCGCCGCGAGGAGGGGTCGCGGATTTGCGGCCGTGAGTGCGAGGATGAGAGGCGTCAGCAGCGCGAGCGCCGAC
>DATAVE010000099.1:0-43284 GCA_036267875.1 Mycobacteriales bacterium | reverse complement strand
CCTGCGGATCCCCTACGAGCCGATCCGCTGGACGACCGACATTGCCGTCAGTCACGACGAGGAGGTCGGCAAGCCCGCCCGCGTTATCGAGCTGATCCACGCCTACCGGGTTCGCGGCCATCTGATGGCCGACACCAACCCGCTCGAGTTCGAGCTGCGCCGCCACCCCGACCTCGACGTCGTCAGCCATGGCCTCACCCTGTGGGACCTCGACCGCGAGTTCCCATGCGGTGGGTTCGGCGACCACGCAGTGATGAAGCTTCGCGAGATCCTCGGCGTACTTCGGGACTCCTACTGCCGGACCGTCGGCATCGAGTACATGCACATCCAGGACCCGGCGCAGCGGCGCTGGATCCAAGAGCGCGTCGAGCGCTCGCACTCGAGCCCCGCGCGCGAAGAGCAGATCCGGATTCTCGGCAAGCTCAACCAGGCCGAGGCCTTCGAGACGTTCCTGCAGACGAAGTTCGTCGGGCAGAAGCGGTTCTCCCTCGAAGGAGGCGAGTCCGTAATCCCGCTGCTCGACGCCGTCGTGTCTGCGGCTGCCCACGACGACATGGAAGAAGTCGTCATCGGCATGGCCCACCGCGGCCGACTGAACGTCCTCACCAACATCGTGGGCAAGTCGTTCGGGCAGATCTTCTCGGAGTTCGAGGGCAACCTCGACCCCAAGACCGCGCACGGCTCGGGCGATGTGAAGTACCACCTCGGCGCCGAGGGCACCTACACCGCGCTCGACGGCGAGACCGTCAAGGTGATGCTCGCCTCCAACCCCTCGCACCTCGAGACCGTCGACCCGGTGGTCGAAGGCATCGCGCGCGCCAAGCAGGACATGATCAACCGCGGCGAGGGCGGCTTCACGGTGCTGCCGATCCTGATCCACGGCGACGCGGCATTCGCAGGACAGGGCGTCGTCGCCGAGACGCTGAATCTCTCCCAGCTGCGCGGCTACCGGACCGGCGGCTCGGTGCACGTCGTCATCAACAACCAGGTCGGCTTCACGACCTCGCCGGCGAGCGCCCGTTCCAGCGTCTATGCAACGGACGTCGCTCGAATGATCCAGGCGCCGATCTTCCACGTGAACGGCGACGATCCCGAGGCCGTCGTGCGGGTCGCGGAGCTGGCTTACGAGTTCCGGCAGGCGTTCAAGAAGGACGTCGTGATCGACATGCTCTGCTACCGCCGCCGCGGTCACAGCGAGGTCGACGAGCCGAGCTTCACCCAGCCGCTGATGTATGACCTGATCGACGCCAAGCGCAGCGTTCGCAAGCTCTACACCGAGTCGCTGATCGGCCGAGGCGACATCACTGTCGAAGACGCCGAAGACGCGCTGCGCGACTATCAGGGCCAGCTCGAGCGGGTCTTCGCCGAAAGCCGCGAAATCAGCACCCGCACCCTCGAGCCGATCCCCGAGCTGCCCGCGGGTGAGCCGCCGGTGACGACGATCTCGGCCGAGACGCTCAAGCACATCGGTGACTCGCAGGTCTCGCTGCCTGAGGGCTTCACCGCCCATCCCCGCCTGCTGCCACAGCTGGAGAAGCGTGCGCAGATGGTGACCGAGGGTGGCATCGACTGGGCGATGGGCGAGACCCTCGCCATCGGTTCGTTGCTGCTCGACGGCTACCCGGTCCGCCTCGCCGGCCAGGACTCGCGACGTGGGACGTTCGGCCAGCGGCATTCGGTCCTCGTCGACCGCCGTACCGGCATCGAGCACACCCCGCTCGCCAACCTCTCCGAGGGCCAGGCACCGTTCTACGTCTACGACTCGCTGCTCTCGGAGTACGCCGCAATGGGCTTCGAGTACGGCTACTCGGTTGCCCGGCCTGAGGCACTGGTCATGTGGGAGGCGCAGTTCGGCGACTTCGCCAACGGCGCGCAAGAGGTCATCGACGAGTTCATCTCGGCGAGCGAGGTGAAGTGGGGGCAACGCTCGAACCTCGTGCTGCTCCTGCCGCACGGCTACGAAGGCCAGGGCCCCGACCACTCCTCGGCGCGCATCGAGCGGTACCTCTCGATGTCCGCCGAAGGCAACTGGGTGATCGCGATGCCCAGCACGCCGGCCAACTACTTCCACCTGCTCCGCCTGCACACCCTCGGCGCGCGCAAGCGGCCGCTGATCGTCTTCACCCCCAAGTCGATGTTGCGGTTGCGGGCGGCGACCTCGATGCCCGAGGGCTTCACGAGCGGACGCTTCCAGACCGTGATCAGCGAGCCGACCGACGACGCGGCACAGATCAAGCGGATCCTGCTGTGCAGCGGCAAGGTCTACTACGACCTGATCAAGAAGCGTGCGGCACTCGGCCGCAACGACGTCGCGATCCTGCGACTCGAGCGACTCTACCCGCTCCCGACCATCGAGATCTCCGCCGCGCTGGCGGCGTACCCCGAGGACGCCGAGCTGGTCTGGGTCCAGGAGGAGCCAGCCAACCAGGGCGCCTGGCCGTTCGTGACGCTGCGAATGCAGGAGCAGCAAGGCATCCGGCCGCTGTCGCGGGTATCCCGCAACGCCTCCGCTGCACCGTCCACCGGCTCGCACAACACGCACGACGCCGAGCAGGAGGCCCTGCTCGACGCCGCCTTCGCGTAGGCAGGCGGTATGTACTTCACCGATCGCGGGATCGAAGAGCTCGAGTCACGCCGCGGCGAAGAGACCGTCACGCTTGCCGAGCTAGCCGAGCGGCTACGAACGTTCGTCGACCTCAACCCGGAGTACGAGACGCCGATCGAGCGCTTCGCGACCTGGCTAGCCAGAGCCGACGACGAGGACGACTAGATACGTCGGTTAGTTGGTGAGGACGATCTTGCCGAAGACGTCACCGTCGTACAGCTTCGCCAAGGCTGCCCTGGCCTCGCCCAGCGGATAGGTCGAGTCGATCGGCGGCTTCACGCCCTTGTCGACCATGAACGCGAGCATCGCCTCGAACTCAGCCTTGGTGCCCATCGTCGATCCGAGGATCTCTAGCTGCAGAAAGAACGTCCGCTGCAGCTCGAGAGGCGTCACTCCGCCACTCGTCGAGCCACACACGACGACCCGACCGCCGGGACGGATCGACTTCAGAGAGTGACCGAACGTCGCGTCACCGACCGTCTCGATGACAGCGTCGACGCGCTCCGGCAGTCGCCCGCCTGGCTCGAACGTCTGCTCGGCGCCGAGCTCCTCGGCCTTCGCGCGCTTGGCCTCGCTGCGCGACGTCGCCCAGACCCGGACACCCGCGGCCTTGCCCAGCGCGATCGCCGCGGTCGCGACCCCGCCGCCGGCGCCCTGCACGAGGATCGTCTGGCCTTCCTTGACCTGCGCCTTCGTGTGCAGCATTCGCCAGGCGGTCAGCCACGCGGTCGAAATCGAGCCGGCCTCTTCCCACGACAGCTCGGCCGGTTTCGCGACGACGTTGCCCGCCGGCACCCAAACCTGCTCGGCGAGCGTGCCGGGGTACGCCTCCGACAGCAGCGACCGCTTCGGGTCGAGCGTCTCGTCGCCACTACCGCGCGACGCGTCACCGATGACCGCATGTACGACGACCTCGTTGCCATCCGGGTCGATGCCGGCGGCGTCGCAGCCGAGGACCATCGGCAGCTTGTCCTCCCCGAGGCCCACCCCTCGCAGCGAGAAGATGTCGTGGTGGTTCAGCGCCGCGGCTCGGACCTGGATCGGGATCCAGCCTTCCGGCGCGGCCGGGAGCTCGATGTCACCGACCTCGAGTGCGGACAGCGGGTCTTCGTCGGACGCCCGAGCGGCGTAAGCAGCAAGCATGGAGCAGACCCTACCGACCGCTGGAAACGGCGTTCTCGGCAGGTTAGATGCGGGCTACGCCTTCGGCGCGAGCGCACTCGGCAACCGCAGCCGCGACCGCCGGTCCGACCCGCGGGTCGAACACACTCGGGATCACGTACTCCTCCGCAACATCGTCGCCGACCACGTCGCACAGCGCGTTGGCCGCGGCGAGCTTCATGCCCTCGGTGATCGCGCTGGCGCGCACGTCCAGCGCACCCCGGAAGACACCCGGGAAGGCGAGCACGTTGTTGATCTGGTTCGCGAAGTCGCTGCGACCGGTCGCGACGACGCGGGCGTAGTGCTTCGCCACGTCGGGGTGGATCTCCGGGTCCGGGTTCGCCATCGCGAAGATCATCGCCTCGGGAGCGAGCTTCGCGACGTCGGTCTCGTCGACCTTGCCGGCCGACAGGCCGATGTAGACATCGGCGCCGACCATGGCGTCCTCGATCGAGCTGGTGTAGCCGCCCTTGTTGGTGATCTCGGCCATCGCCCGCTTGATCGGGGTGAGGTCCTCGCGGCCGTTGTGCACGATGCCCTTGCTGTCGGCGATCGCAATGTCGCCGATGCCGGCCTCGAGCAGGATCTTGGTCACGGCGACACCTGCCGCGCCGGCGCCGGACACGACCGCGCGCAAGTCAGCGAGCGAGCGACCGGTGAGCCGAGCCGCGTTCTTCATCGCTGCGAGCGCGACGATCGCGGTGCCGTGCTGGTCGTCGTGGAAGACCGGGATGTCGAGGGCGGCCTTGAGCCGGTCCTCGATCTCGAAGCACCGCGGTGCGCTGATGTCCTCGAGGTTGATGCCGCCGAAGCTCGGCGCGAGCCGGATGACCGTCTCGATGATCTCTTCGACGTCCTTGGTGGCGAGCGCGATCGGCACGGAGTTGACGCCACCGAACTGCTTGAACAGCAGCGCCTTGCCCTCCATGACCGGCAGCGACGCTTCGGGGCCGATGTCACCGAGCCCGAGCACCGCCGTACCGTCGGTCACGACAGCGACGACAGTGTTCTTCCACGTGTAGTCGTTGACCAGGTCCGGCTCGGCTTCGATCGCGAGGCAGACCTCGGCAACACCGGGCGTGTACGCGAGAGAGAGGTCGTCGCGGTTGCGCAGCGGCACCGTCGAAACCGTCTCGATCTTGCCGCCCTTGTGCAGCGCGTACAGCGGGGTGTCGTCACGCGACGTCATCGTCAAAGTCTCCACAGCCATGGAAGCCTCATCAACACCACGGGGCCGTGGCGAGGTCGGAGTTGGTCAGTGCCGATCGGGCACCGGCGACGCTAGCCATACAAGGCCTGGTCACCGAAGGTCACGGTGTGCGGGGATCACCCGGTACATCTCAATCTTGTCACACTCATCAAGCCGCGCACGCCTGTAATACGCACGACTGTGACGAGGTGCACAATGCGGAACAAGAAATTCTTTCGATCTTGCAGTTCGAGAACTAGGAGCCGGAATGCCGAGTGTCCTGCGTCGCCCAATCGTGACCGCCGGCGTCATCGCCCTGACGCTCGGCGCCGCCGCTGCCTGCGGGAGCAGCTCCTCGGGCGGCACCTCGCCCGGCGGAGGCTCGACCGTCAGCCCGGCCTCGAGCTCGGCGGGCACGAATGCCGCAGCCGTTTCGGAGGTTCCCGCAGACATCTCGAGCAAGGGCACGCTGGTCGTCGCGGCCGACGCCTCCTACGCGCCGGATGAGTTCCTCGCCAGCGACGGCACCACCGTCCAAGGCATGGACGCTGACCTCGCCCAGGCGATCGGCAAGGAACTCGGCCTGACCGTCAAGGTCGAGAACATCACCTTCGACTCGATCATCCCGGGTCTCGTCGATGGTCGGTACGACCTCGGGATGTCGTCGTTCACCGACAACAAGACCCGCGAAGAGCAGGTGAACTTCGTCGACTACTTCAGCGCCGGTACATCGTTCTTCGAGAAGTCCGCGGGCGGCCCGGCCGTCACCGACTTGAACAGCCTGTGCGGCCTGAAAGTCTCGGTGGAGAGCGGCACGACGGAAGAGTCCGACGCCAAGGGGCAGTCCAAGACGTGCACGACCGCAGGTAAGAGCGCAGTCGATGTCGAGTCGTTCCCGACCCAGAGCGCGGCCAACCTGGCGCTCAGCTCGGGACGGGCGGATGTCAGCATGGCCGACTCACCGGTCGCGGCCTACCAGGTCAAGCAGTCCAACGGAGTGTTCAAGCTGGTCGGCGCCTCCTATGGCACCGCGCCGTACGGCATCGCGGTTCCGAAGACCGACGGCACCTTGGACCTCGCGATCCAGGACGCACTGACGGCCGTGATCTCCAACGGGACCTACGCCCAGATCCTCGCCAAGTGGGGGCTGACGAGCGGCGGCATCACGACCCCGGGCATCAACGGAGCGATCAGCTAGCGATTCGCCGCCCGGCGACTATCAGCTTGTGACAACCGAGGACGACCGGACCGGCGCCGCCGACATCAAGGCGATTCCGGTCCGGCATCCCGGGCGATGGGTCGCCGCGGCCGTCGTCGCCGTGCTTGTCGCGATGCTGATCAACTCCTTCGTGACCAACCCACAGTGGGACTGGTCGACAATCGGGCACTACCTGTTCGCAGGACTGATACTTCACGGCGCACGCGTCACTCTCGAGCTAACCGCGATCGCGATGCTCGTCGGGATCGTCGGCGGAATCCTGCTCGCGGTCATGCGACTGTCGGCAAATCCAGTACTCAGTGCCGCGAGCAGCTTCTACATCTGGTTCTTCCGTGGGACTCCGGTCCTCGTCCAGATCGTGATTTGGTACAACCTGGCCTTCCTGTTCCCGCACATCTCTATCGGGATTCCGTTTGGCCCGGAGTTCGTCACTTTCAACACGAACTCGCTGATCTCCAAGTTCACGGCGGCAGTGCTGGGACTCGGGCTCAACGAGGCGGCTTACATGGCCGAGATCGTGCGGGCGGGGATCCTGTCCGTAGACGAAGGTCAGTCCGAAGCCGCCTCCGCACTCGGCATGCGGCGGGTTCTTGTCCTCCGGCGAATCGTCCTGCCACAAGCGATGCGAGTGATCATCCCGCCGACCGGCAACGAGACGATCTCGATGCTCAAGACGACGTCGGTCGTCATCTACATCGCGTTGACAGATCTCTTCACGGCCGCTCAGGACGTCGCCAACGTCAACTTCCGACCAATCCCGCTGTTTCTCGTGGCGTGCATCTGGTACCTCGCGATGACGTCTGTCCTGACAATCGGACAGGGCTATCTCGAGCGACACTTCGGTCGCGGCTCCAGCACCCGCCCACCCGCAAGGGGCTTCGAGCGGCTGTGGAACGCAATCCGGTTCGGCCGGCCGCGCCTGTCGGGCTACGAAGACGCGTTGATCGGCAACGCGCGGTGACCACGGACAGCGCCGCCATGGTCCGCGCGCGCGGTGTGCGGAAGCGGTTCGGGACCCACGAAGTGCTGCGCGGCATCGATCTCGAGGTTGGACGCGGTCAGGTGATGTGCGTCATCGGGCCGTCAGGCTCAGGCAAGTCGACGCTGCTGCGCTGCATCAACCATCTCGAGAAGATTCACTCCGGGCGACTCGAGGTCGACGGCGAGCTGGTTGGCTACGAGGAGCGCGACGGCAAGCTGTACGAGCTTCGGGAACGCGATGTTGCACGAAAACGCGCCGAGATCGGCATGGTCTTCCAGCAGTTCAACCTGTTCCCGCACATGACGGCACTCGGCAACATCGTCGAGGCGCCGATTCGGGTCAGGGGCGTCAGCAAGGACGAAGCCGACGAACGCGGCAGGCAGCTGCTCACGCAGGTCGGCCTCGCCGGCCGCGAGAACACCTACCCCCGACAGCTCTCCGGCGGCCAGCAGCAGCGGGTCGCGATCGCGCGGGCTCTGGCGATGGATCCCAAGCTCATGCTCTTCGACGAGGCAACCAGTGCTCTGGACCCGGAGCTCGTCGGCGAGGTGCTCTCGGTGATGCGCGACCTCGCTCAATCCGGCATGACGATGCTCGTGGTGACTCACGAGATGGGGTTCGCGCGCGAGGTCGGCGACCGCCTGGTCTTCATGGACGAAGGCGTCGTAGTCGAGTCCGGCGTACCCAAGGACGTCATCGACAATCCCCAGCACGAGCGCACCCGCGCTTTTCTCTCCAACGTTCTCTAGACGCGGCTAGGCCGGGGCCAGACCCTGGCGAGCACGACGCCCTTGACCGCACCGGGTGGAAACGCGCCCAGCGTCCGGCTGTCGGTACTGCCGTAGGGGTTGTCGCCTTCAACCCGTACGGTCCCGTCAACCTCGACGGACATCAGCCGCTTCACGGACAACGGACGGTCCGGCAGGTCGATCAGCACGACGCGGCCTACCGGCGTACCCGCGCGCCCGAGCCGAACCAGGACCCGGTCGCCGTCGCGCAGTGTCGGGACCATGGACGGCCCGCGAACGACAGCGATCCGCAAGGTCAAGATCACTCCCAGTGTGTAGCCGCTCGCTGTCGCGGAATAGTGTCCTAGTGAAGAGCAAGACACGAGTCCAGGAGGACCTGATGCTTCGTACGACGCGCCGTCCGCGCCTCGTCGTCTCCGCCCACTGCGACCTGCCCTGCGGCGTCTACGACCCCGCTCAGGCCCGTATCGAGGCCGAGTCGGTCAAGGCGATCATGGAGAAGTACCAGGACAACGAGGATCCGGCGTTCCGGACGCGTGCCCTGCAGATCAAGGAGCAGCGAGCCGAGCTCGTCAAGCACCACCTGTGGGTGCTCTGGACGGACTACTTCAAGCCGCCGCACTTCGAGAAGTACCCGAACCTGCACCAGCTGTTCAACGACGCCACCAAGCAGGCCGGCGCCGCAGGGGCGAAGGGCAAGGTCGACCCGGCCGAGGGGCAGAAGCTGCTCGACCAGATCGCCGAGATCGACAAGATCTTCTGGGAGACCAAGAAGGCATAGCTCGCCTTCTGACGATCGAATGACGGGTACGTCGGCAGTCCGCAATGTTGCAGTACGCACAGCGCGGGAAGCCGACGTACCCGTCGTCGTTTCACTGATTCGCGAGCTCGCGGAGTACGAGCGCGAGCCTGACGCCGTCGAAGCGACGGAGGACGACCTACGCGATGCGCTGTTCGGCCCGTCACCCGCAGCGTTCTGCCACGTCGCCGAACACGACGGTGAAGTCGTCGGATTCGCCTTGTGGTTCCTCAACTTCTCGACTTGGAAGGGTCGCCACGGCATCTACCTCGAGGACCTCTTCGTTCGCCCTGCCGCTCGCGGCACGGGCCTCGGAAAGGCACTGCTCCTCAACCTGATCGAGATCGCGAAGGAGCGCGGCTACGGCCAAGTCGAGTGGTCAGTCCTCGACTGGAACACGCCGGCCCAGGACTTCTATCGCGCAATCGGCGCAAGCCCGATGGACGACTGGACCACCTGGCGAGTCACCCTCTAGCCACCATCGCCGAGCCCAACGATTTGCACGTCAAGGATGGCAAATAAGGCGACAACCGTTGGGCTCGACGGCGACGATGACGCGATGGATGCGGGCGGGAGCGGCGCAACGTCAGCGAAGCTGTGGTTGATGGTCGGCCTGCCCGGTGCAGGCAAGACCACGCGAGCGCGTGAGCTGGCCGCTTCACACGGTGCGCTTCGCCTGACACCCGACGAATGGCACCTCGACCTGTTCGGCACCTCTCTGCGCGCGGACGGTAAGCGCGACATCTTGGAAGCGTGGATGATCACTGTCGCGCTTCGCACGCTGCGACTCGGTACGAGCGTGATCCTCGACTTCGGGCTATGGGGCCGCGATGAACGGTCGGCCCTGCGCTGGCTCGCCGCCGAGTTCGGAGCGTCCTGCGAAGTGATCTACCTAGCCGTCGACCTGGAACTCCAGCTCGACCGGATTGCGGACCGCGAAGCCTCAGCACCTGGCGAGTACTTCGCAATGCCGCAGGCCGATGTCGTCGCGTGGCGGGTGCAGTTCCAGGAGCCAGACGCCGCAGAGCTCGCCGGCGGAGATAACCCTGTACCTCCGACCGGGTCGCCGACCTGGCTCGCCTGGGCTGTCGAACGATGGCCAGGGCTAACCGTCGACTACAGCTAGTCGCCCGCTCGGCGAGCCCAACGAAAATAGCCTCTCGAAGGGTCTGAGTCCCAAAACGTCGGGCTCGACGTTGGGGTTAGTTGTGCTTTGCCGCGGCCACCGCCATGTTGCATTCGTTGATGAACATCGGGCGCGCAGTGTGGGTCTCGTTCGAGGCCGCGTTCACCGGCCCCTCGTCCGGCGTCCCGACCGTCGAGGCCTTGAGGATCGTCGTAAAGGCGGCGGCTTCCTTCGACGCGGTGTCGGCGAGCGCAGCCCAACGCGGATCGTCCTGAGCGGCCTTGGCGGAAAGGACCTTCGCCTGATCGAAGCCAGCGACGACTTCCTTCGTGTATCTGATCTGTGCACCAGATTTCTGGCTCGTCACAGGACGAATCCGGTCGACCGCACGGCACGCCGCCGCAGCCTCCGCTGCCCCGGCGCGCGGGTCAAAGCTGGGGCTGGCCGAGACAGTTGGTGTGGTCTGAGCCGACGGAGAGCTGGTCCCGCTACACGCCGCCAGCGTCGCCACAAGAACCGCGCCGGCCAGGAGCACCTCGCCGAGCTGTCGACGCGCCGACCTCACGCGCCATCCCGGAAGAACCACGGACTGACGTAGGCAGTGGCGCCGCCAAAGGTTGCGTCCTCGAACGGCTTCACGCCGAGCGGGTCGTTGGCGCGCTTCGGATCGCAGATCCGCATGAACAACCAGGAGCCCCGCGGCTTGGCGGTGAACTCGATCACGGGCTTGTCCGCACCGGGCACCTCGATCGGAATCACGTCGAGCAACGTCGGATCGTCCTTGCCAGGACCGATCAGCTGGACGTGGAGCTTCTTCCCGACCCACCCCGGGCCGCGGTCGATGTCGAGCTTGATGTGCAGCGGTTTGCTGTGGTGCGCGAGCTCCGACCCCATCGGTACGCCGTTGGCGGTCGCGTCGATCCGCAGCGCAGGCTCACGGGTTCCGAACGTGCGACGGGTCATGATCGCGCGGCGTACGCCCTCGCGAGTGAGGTGCTTCACGTACAGCCCGCCGCGGCCCTTGCCCGTCTGGCCATACGTGCCCGAGTGCTCGTCACTGACGCCGCTGAACCCAACCTTCCAGCCGGCGTTGAAGCAGGCGTTGAACGGCTGCGGCAGCTTCGAGTCGCGGCCGTACCAGAAGTAGTCCGTGGCGTCGTGACTGTCGCCGCCGTTGAAGGTGATGGCGTTGAAGCCCTCGATCAGGAAGATCTGCTTGGCGGCCTTGTGGTGATAGAGGAAGTTCTGGAAGTTCCCGAAGTAGCCGGGATGGTTGAAGCTTGCGATCGCATCCGCACCGCCGCCCAGCAAGCCGGTCCCTGGTTCGTTGGTCAGCCACTCGTAGAACGGTGCGATCTCGGCAGTGTTCGGCAACGCGGCGAACAGCGGACTGATCGGCTCGAGCGGCGGGAAGACGCGGTATGCCTGGGCGACCTCGGATCCGGTCACCAGCGCAGCTTCGTGCAGCGGGTCCGTGAAGTCCTGACCGAAGAATACGCTGATGTGACCGATCGTCGGGGTGCTGTATTCGAAGCCGCGGAACGAGACGAACTTGCCAGGCTCATACGCCTCATCGGCGATCTTCGCCATCGTCTGCCAGTCATCGTCGTCGATGCCTGTGATGAAGCGGCAGCCGCCGTCCTGCCACTTCGAGCAGATGTGGTCACCGAGCCCGTAGCCGCCTGATACCGCGTGCTCGGTCATGCACGCGACGTCGAGCCCGGCCGCCTTCAGGTGATGCAGCGCCTTGTAGGGATCGCCCTCGGCATCCCCGGAGATGAAGCTGTGGTTGTGCAGGTCGGAGTGGACCAGGGTCAGCGACTTCGACGCGTCGAGTCGCGACTTCCGGGAAGCACCCGTCCCGCCGTCCAGTCCGCCGAGCGTGGAGCCGAACGCCGGGTGGACGGCGGCTGCACCCCCGGCGAGCGCCATCGCCTTGACGAACGTCCGTCGCTGCATCGGCTTCATCGGCCAGTCCTCTCCACGACCCGATTCTCTATCCGACGGTCAGGAATCAGCCAAATCCCGGCCACGGCTACATAGAGGGCTACCGAGATCCAACGCTCGGCGAACGCCAACGGCACGGCCGCGGCGTACAGCACGGGCGAGATCTTGCCCTTGCCGTCCCGACCGACTGCTGCGGCGACGACCGACCCCTCACCCTGATCGTGGATGATCGCGAACTGCAGCAAATAGTAGGAGATTGCGGCTCCGAGACACACCACGCCGTACGTCGCGGTCGGCACCGGACGAAAGTGGCGCTCACCCATCCAGCCGGTCGCGAACGGAAACAGCGACAGCCAGAAGAGCAGGTGAAGGTTCGCCCAGAGGATTACGCCATTGGTGCGGTGAGTGGCCTGAAGCATGTGGTGGTGGTTGTTCCAGTAGATGCCGATGTAGACGAAGCTCAGCAAGTAGGTGAAAAACACCGGCACCAGCGGGTGCAGCGCATGAACTCCGCTGCCACTGGGCACGTGGAGATCAAGAACCATGATCGTTATCAGGATCGCGATGACGCCGTCGCTGAACGCCTCGAGTCGACCCTTGGGCATGACAGGCACGCTAGTGAGCAACGGGGCGACGCGCTCGCAGGTTGGCGGTCAGCACCTGGTCTACGTTGGAATCGCGGACTTCGCGAATGAGCACGGATAGGGAGCCGGAGTGACAGAGGTATCGAAAGCAACAGACGTCACAGCGGTATCGCCGCACGACGTCGTTGCGATCACGCTGCCGGCATCGAGCGCGTACCTCTCAGTCCTGCGCACCGCCACGGCCGGTCTTGCCGCTCGCCTGGACTTCACGATCGACGAGATCGAGGACATGCGGATTGCGGTCGACGAGGCCTCGGCGATGCTGCTGCCGCAGGCGCTTCCGGGCGCCGACATCACGTGTGAGTTCACGCTCGACCGCGACGCGATGACCGTTTCGGTGAGCGTTTTGACCATCGACGGCGCCGAGCCGCCGCGCGACACGTTCGCCTGGACCGTGCTTGCTGCGCTTGCTGGTGAGGTCAGCAGCGATACAGACGCCGACAAGCGGGTAACGATCACCTTGTGCAAGCACCGGAGCAGGTCCGAGGCATGACCATCGAACCCGTCGCGCCTGAGCAGCGGGATGGCGAGGTCGATGGCCTGAAGCTCGACACAGGGTCGACCGTGCCGGAGGCCGCGCCAGCGGCCGTGCCCACGACCGAGCCGACTGCGCCGAGCGAGCCGGTATCGGACACTCGCCCCGACCGGGCGCGCGCCCGCGAGTTGTTCTACGCGCTCAACACGATGTCCGAGGACGACCCGCAACGGCGTTCGATGCGCGACGAGCTGGTCGAGATGCACCTGCCGCTGGTCGAGTACCTCGCCCGGCGCTTCCGAAATCGTGGTGAGCCCTACGACGACCTCGTCCAGGTCGCGACGATCGGGCTGATCAAGTCGATCGACCGCTTCGACACCGAACGCGGCGTCGAGTTCTCGACCTACGCCACTCCGACCATCGTCGGGGAGGTCAAACGACACTTCCGCGACAAGGGCTGGGCGATCCGCGTCCCGCGTCGGCTGCAGGAGATGAAGCTGGCGCTGACCAAGGCGACCAGTGAGCTGTCGCAACGCAACGGCCGGGCGCCGACCGTCGCAGAGTTGGCGACCCATCTCGGATTGTCCGAGGAGGACGTCCTCGAGGGCCTCGAGTCGAGCAACGCCTACTCGGCGATCTCGCTCGATGCCCCTGACCTGGACGACGAGACCTCCGCGATGTCGGACACGCTCGGCGTGATGGATCAAGCGCTCGAGGGCGTGGAGTACCGAGAGTCGCTCAAGCCAATGCTCGAGCAGCTCCCTCCGCGGGAGAAGAGGATCCTGCTGCTGCGGTTCTTCGCCAACATGACGCAGTCGCAGATCGCGGCGGAACTCGGGATCTCGCAGATGCACGTATCTCGGCTGATCACCAGAACGCTCGCTCAGCTGCGCGAGGGACTGCTCGCTGAGGACTGACCTCAGCTAGCCCCGAGTCTGTTCAGATTCCACCGAGCGCCTCTCGGCTGGAGGGCATCGAGACCGCGACGAGCGTCGCCAGTCCGACGACCACGAGCGGGATCATCATCGCCGGCAGCGTCCCGAGTTGACCCATCCCGATGATGATCGAGAAGAACTGCACCAGGTAGGTCGGCGACTGCGCCCATCGCCTCATCCGTAGCAGGCCGAACGCCGCCACGAAGATGCCGGCGGCGAGCACGATCACCGTGATACCGAGCAACACGGCGGTCGTCTTGTCGTGCGGATGACCGAACAGCGCGCGGCCCAGCTCGACGACGCCGTACACGGTGAAGGCAAGGCCCTGAGCCGCCACCAGCGCCGCTGCCGCGGACAGTGACCGAGGACGTTCCATCTCGATCGCGAGGGTAGCCGCAGCGTCTCATCGACCCGATATCCTCCGATGATGCGTGCGCTGCTCGTGGTCAACCCGAAGGCCACGGCAACGTCATTTCGTGAGCGCGACGTCCTGATCCGCGCACTCGGCAGCGACCTCAAGGTCGACCTCGCCGAGACCACCCACCGCGGCCACGCGATCGAGTACGGCGCGCAGGCCGTCGAGCAGGGCCACGACCTGGTCGTCGTCCTCGGCGGCGACGGCACGATCAACGAGGTCGTCAACGGCCTGCTCGGTGCAGGCGAGTGGACGGGACGCCGCGATGACATCCCGGCGCTCGCGGTCGTACCAGGTGGCAGCACCAACGTCTTTAGCCGCGCACTGGGAATCTCCCGCGACCCCGTCGAAGCCACGAGCGAGCTGCTGGAAGCGCTGCGCGCCGACCGCAGCAGGTTGATCTCGCTGGGCCGGGTCAACGAGCGATGGTTCACCTTCACCGCAGGCGTCGGACTCGATGCCGACGCGGTACGCCGGGTCGAGCTCGCTCGGGCGAAGGGCAAGGTCTCGACTCCGAGCCGCTACACCCGGTGCGCGCTGAGGTCGTTCTTCGCGGCCGACCGCCGCCACCCGGCTCTCACGCTGGAGATTCCGGGCGAGGAACCGATCCCTGGTCTCTACCTCGGCATCACCAGCAACACCGCGCCGTGGACCTACTTTCGGTCGCAGCCGATCATGCTGACCCCGGAGACCTCGTTCGAAGAGGGTCTTGACCTGCTTGCGCTCGACAAGATGGGCCTCATAGGCACGCTGTGGGCGGCCAGCGGGATGCTCACCGACCGCGGGGTCCGCGGCCGGCACCGCCGGGTCTTCGGTGATCTCACCGACTTCGTGCTGCGGGCCGATACGCCGATGCATCTGCAGGTCGATGGCGACTACCTGGGCTTGTACGAGACCGCCCACATCCAGGCGGTCCCCGACGCGGTTCGCGTCATCGCCTGACCAACTTCTAGGCCGATCGGTGTCCATGTGATGTATGCCACAGTGCATCCGAGCGGGATTCGGCCAACGTCGCTTGCTCGTGGCTAAGCAACCGCATAGCGTGCGGAACAGGCCTCTGGACACCCCTGAGGCGACGCAATAGCGTCACGGCCGCTTGATCGTTTTGCACACGGTGAGGCGTCCGACCCACTTCGTGAATCCGTTCACAAAGTGGTCTCGTCCGAGGTGCACTTGGCCGAGGAACGGGAAAGACGACGCACGTCGGCCAACCCAGGCCGACGAGCCCGACGGAGGGACGAGACGCATGGACTGGCGCCACCGTGCTGCCTGCCGTGACGAAGATCCGGAGCTTTTCTTCCCCATTGGCACGACAGGGCCTGCCTTGCTGCAGGTTGACGACGCAAAGGCCGTCTGCCGGCGCTGCGACGCCGTCGACGAGTGCCTGAGCTGGGCGATCGACAGCGATCAGGACGCCGGGGTCTGGGGTGGCCTGTCCGAGGACGAGCGCCGCGCCGTCCGCCGTCGCCGGGTTCGTACGTCATTGCGCACCGCGTAGCGAGTGCGCACCTAAACAGCACCGCGTACTACGTGATCTTCCGTACCCCGCTCCGCACGCCTACCCTGGTTGGCGTGACCGAGGACTACGTACGCCCCCCAACGGTCGCGCTGCCGCCCCCTGATCACCGCATGGCGATGTGGCGTTTCCGCATCGTCGTCGGCGCGATGCTGTTCCTGCTGATCGTGATCATCGTGCTCGTCGCACGCGCGATCGTGCATCAGGGTGACGGCACCGGGACGGTGGGCATGAGTCGCCACGACATCGTCGCTATCTCTTTGCGCTGATCTCCACCGCGGCGACTGTGCCGCCGGCGTCGCGAGCGGCCAAGGTGAGGCGGCCGCCCAGCTCGCTTTCCACCAGCGTGCGAGCGATCGCCAGCCCGAGCCGGTCCGAGGCCTCGATCGAGAAGTCCGCTGGTAGGCCTCGGCCCGAGTCGAGTACCTCGACCCGCAACCCACCACCCTCGGGCAGCCGAACCACGACCTGAACGGATCCCGATACACCCTCGCCGTACGCGTGCTCGACGGCGTTCTGGACCAGCTCGGACAGCACCATCGCCAGCGGAGTCGCAACCTCCGCGGTAAGCACCCCGAACGAGCCTTCGCGCGTCACGACGACATGCGCGCCCGCCACCTCGGCCACCATCGCCAGCACCTGGTCGGCGACCTCGTCGAAGCTCATCGCCTCGTCCAGTCCGCCCGAGAGCGTCTCGTGGACGACCGCGATCGAGGAGACCCGACGTACCGACTCCTCGAGCGCCGCTCTCGCCTCCGGGGCCGCAAGCCGCCTCGCCTGCAGTCGCAGCAGTGCCGCGACGGTCTGCAGGTTGTTCTTGACCCGGTGATGGATCTCGCGAATGGTCGCGTCCTTGCCGATCAGCGCCCGTTCGCGACGGCGTAGCTCGGTGACGTCGTGCACCAGGACCAGCGTCCCGATGTGCCGCCCGCCCGGCCGCAGCGGCAGGGCCCGCAGCTGGACAACCGTGTCGCCGGACTCGATGTCGGTGCCAGCCGGAGCCCTACCGCCTGTGACGCTCGCGATCGCCTGCGCATCCTCCGGGTCGGCCAGCGGAAGCGTGACCTCCGTCAGCGATTGGCCGGTGAGATCTCCGAGGTGACCGAGCCGGCGGTACGCCGACAACGCGTTCGGGCTTGCGAACACGACCGCGCCTGTCGCGTCGAGCTGGATCATGCCGTCACCGACACGTGGGCCGCTCCACTCAGCGCCGGTCTCACCGGGGTAGGGCCAGCGGCCGTCGGCGAGCATCTGGGCAAGGTCGTTGGCGATGCGCAGGTAGGCGATCTCGAGCTGGCTCGGCGTGCGGCTCGCCGCAAGGTTGGTGTCGCGCGCGACGACCGATACGACCTCGCCGCCGACCCGGACGGGCAGTGCCTCCTGGCGCACCGCACCAAACGCCGACCAGACCGGGTCGCCCTCGCGGCAGATCCGTCCCTCGGCGAGCGCCTCGGCGAGCTGGGGTCGCTCGGCTGCGGTGACGACGTGGCCGACGAGGTCGTCCTGGTAGGCCGTCGGGCCGGTGGTCGGGCGCATCTGGGCGACGACTACGAACTCGGCTCCGGTGGCGTCCGGCACCAGCAGCAGAAGGTCCGCGAAGGACAGGTCGGCAAGCAGCTGCCAGTCACCGACCAGGCGGTGGAGCGTCTCGCTGATGCCGCCGACCTGCGGATCGGCAGCGTCGGTGAACCCGCGCGCTGCCAGCAACTCGTCCATCGTCGGCACGCCGACGAGATTAAGGCGTCGCGGTCAGGCGACGAGGCCGACGCGGCGGAGCTCGACCGTGAGGTCGTGGGGGTTCGTCGAGGCGGTCATCGCGGCGTCGAGTGTGATGACGCCGTCCCGGATCAACGCGACCAGGTGCTGGTCGAAGGTCTGCATGCCGTAGTACGAGCCGTCGGCGATCAGGCCCAGAATCGCCGAGGACTTGTCGGCGTCCGTGATCGCGTCGGCAACACGGCCGGTGTTGATGCAGATCTCCATCGCGACGCAGCGGCCTTCGCCGTCGGCGCGTGGCACGAGGCGCTGACAGATGATGCCGCGCAGCGCGCTCGCGAGCGAGATCCGGACCTGCTTCTGCTCATGCGGCGGGAAGAAGTCGACGACACGCGTGATGGTTTCCTGCGCGTCGGTGGTGTGCAGCGTCGACATGACGAAGTGGCCGGTCTCCGCTGCGGCGAGGGCGGCGCGCACCGTTTCCTGGTCACGCATCTCGCCGACCAGGATCACGTCAGGGTCCTGCCGCAGCGCGGCGCGCAGCGCGACGTGGAAGTCATCGGTGTCGACACGGACCTCTCGCTGGTTGATCATCGCCAGCTTGTCGAAGTGGACGATTTCGATCGGGTCCTCGATCGTGACCACGTGAACCTCGCGGTTGAGGTTGATGTGGTCGATCATCCCGGCGAGCGTCGTGGTCTTGCCCGATCCGGTCGGGCCCGTGACGAGCACCAGACCGCGAGGCTCCAGCGCGAGCGTCTCCAGAACGGCCGGCAGCCCGAGCTCACGCAGCGGGATGGCTCCGACGGAGACCCGCCGGAAGACCAGGCCAGCCGAACCACGTGAGCGGAAGGCGTTGACACGGAACCGGCCGACGTCAGGCAGCGAGTAGGCGAAGTCGGCCTCGTTGCTGCGGTCGAACTCGTCGATGAGGTCCTCGCGGAGGACCTCGCGCACCATCTGCTCAGTGTCGGGCGGGGTCAGATCGCGGGTCTCGAGCTTGCGGAGCCGGCCGTCGATGCGGACGCGCGGCGGCGAGCCGACCTTGCAGTGCAGGTCGGAACCTCCGCAGTCGACGAGCGCGCGGAGGAACGGCTCGATCATCAAGCCCGCCACGTCAACTCCTTCGGCGCGAATCCCGGCCATCTTGACCGCATTCCGTCTCCCCCTCGCCTCACGACGAACCTCGCACGCTGACCTCGGTCAGGCGATGACCGCGATCAGGTCGCCTTCCTGGACGACCTGGCCCTCCGTGACGAGCAGCTGGTCGACCTTGCCGGCCCCCTCGGCGAGCACCGGAATCTCCATCTTCATGGACTCGAGGATGACGAGCGTGTCGCCGTCGTCGACCTGATCACCTGCGGCTACCAGCACCTTCCACACGTTCGCCACCATCTCGGCCCGGACCTCTGCCACGCTTACTCCGATCTAGTGAGACTTACGCGTGAGCGTAGATCACGGTCGGCCGTCGAGTTCGCGTTGCAATCGCTCGGCGGCCGCCTTCCAGTGGACGGCCTCGGCCTGCGCTTTGCGCAGCTCCTTCATCAGACCCGAAACCACCTCGCCCGATACCCGATCAGGCTCGCCAGGCTGCACTCCCAGCGACTTCCGGCGGGAAACGACGTACCCGGCAACGACCACTGCGGCGAACGCCACCAGGATCGCGACGCCGACGAAGATCTTCAGCGGCCGGTCCACTCGGGCGGGCGCTTCTCGAAGAAGGCGGAGATCCCCTCGACGGCGTCCTTAGTCGTCGTGAGCAGCGACAGCTGAGCTTGCATCGCCTCGAGCGCCGCCGGCAGCGACGTCGTCTCGACGGCGCTCACCCAGGCGGCCTTTCCGAGCCGTACGGCGACCGGCGCCGCCGCGGCGAGCTTCGCGATGTAGCCGTCGAAGTCGGCATCGAACGTCTCGTCCGGGAACACCCGCGAGACCAGTCCCATCTCGTACGCCGTCTTGGCGTCGAATCGGTCGCCGATGAGCATCCGGTCCATCGCGTGCTTCGGCGAGACGTGGCGGGCCAGCAGCGCGCTCACCATGAACGGCCAGAGGCCACGATCGACCTCAGGCATCCCGAAAGCTGCGCTCTCCCTGGCAAGCACCACGTCCGTTCCCGCGGCGAGGCCGATCCCCCCCGCGAGGCACAGACCCTGTACGCGGGCCACGATCGGGACGGGACACGAGCGCATCGCAACGACCAGCTTGGCCAGCATGCCGCGGCCAACGTGGCGCTCGAGCCCCGTCGCATCGTTTCCCATGACCGCAAGGTCGGCGCCTGAACAGAAGACGCGATCGCCTGCGGACGCGACGACGACCACCCGTACGTCATCGTCCTTCGACGCGGCCGTCACGCCGTCGAACAAACCGCGCATGACGTCCGCTGAGAGCGCGTTGCGCTTCTCCTCGCGGTTGATCGTCAGCCGCAGCACGTGACCGTCGCGTTCGGTGAGGAGCTCGGTGCTCACGTCCACGTCCCCACCCTCCACCCAAAGATGGCGCCGGCTGCGCTGGCGCTCATCTCGGGATCCTGTCGACGATGCCGGTGTCGTAGTCACCCGAGACGAACGCCGGGTCGGCGAGCAACCGGGTGAAGAAGGCGAGGTTCGTCTTCGGTCCCTCGATGTGGAACTCCTCGACCGCTTCCCGTGCCCGGGCGAGCGCTTCGTCGCGATCGCTCCCCCAGACGCAGAGCTTGGCGAGCAGCGGGTCGTAGTGCGGTGTCACGGTCGTGCCATCGGCGTAGCCCGCGTCGACCCGCACGTGATCGCCTGCTGGCTCTTCCCAGCGGGTGATCGCCCCCGGCGACGGCAGGAAGCGCACCGGGTCCTCTGCGTAGACCCGCAGCTCCAAGGCGTGTCCGTTGACCGTGAGCGCGTCGAGGTCAGTGCCTGGCGGGTCGCCGGCGGCGACCCGAAGCTGCTCGGCGACGAGGTCCACGCCGGTGACGAGCTCGGTGATCGGGTGCTCGACCTGTAGCCGGGTGTTCATCTCGAGGAAGACATAGGTCTGCGTGGCGGGATCGACGAGGCACTCCACCGTCCCCGCGCCGAGATAGCCGACCGCCTCGCCGGCTAGTACGGCCCCGGCGAGCATCTCCGCACGAAGCCCGGGCGTCACCCCTGGCGACGGCGTCTCCTCGGCGACCTTCTGATGCCGTCGCTGCACGGAGCAGTCGCGCTCACCGAGTGCGACAACGCGCCCGTCGTTCAAGCCGAGCACCTGGACCTCGACGTGTCGAGCTCCCTCGATGTAGCGCTCGAGCAGGATCGCCGGCGAGCCGAAGAACCGCTCGGCCCGCGTCCGGGCAGTGTCGAAAGCCGCGCGCAGCTCGTCCTCGTCGCGAGCGACGCCCATGCCAATGCCGCCGCCACCGGCCGAGGCCTTGACCATCAGCGGATAGCCGATCTCGCCTGCGGCCGTCACGGCGGCGTCGACGTCGGCTACCGGCTCCGTCGTACCCGGCGCCACCGGCACGCCCGCCGCGGCCATCAGGTTGCGGGCGCTGATCTTGTCGGCCATCGCGCGCATCGACTCAGGCGACGGCCCGACCCAGGCAATGCCGGCGTCGATGACTGCCTCGGCAAAGTCGGGGTTCTCGGCTAGGAAGCCGTATCCCGGATGGATTGCCTCGGCCCCGGTTCGAGCCGCCGCCTCCAGGACTTTCGCCACATCGAGGTAGGACTCCGCGGGAGGCGCCGGTCCGAGCAGGACAGCCTCGTCGGCCTCCCGGACGAAAGGCATCCCGGCGTCGGCATCGGAGTGGATCGCGATCGTGCGCATACCCATCGCCGAGGCGGTCCGGATGACGCGACGAGCGATCTCTGCGCGGTTGGCGACCAGCAAGGACTCAAACATGTTGCCCACAGTCTCTCCCGACAGGTCACCGCGCGGATGCGGCCCCTGGCCGCAGACTGGACCGCGTGGCCTTGGTGTTGCTGATCATCGTCGGAGCGGGCGTCATCGCCGCGTTCACCGGCGGCAGCTGGCTCGGCTTCTCCGAGCTGCGGCTGCGGGCCAAGCCGGTCGTGGTTGCGGCAGTCGCCGCACAGGTCATCGGGGCAGTGCTGGCCGACCACACCGGCAAGAGCTGGTGCTACTCCGCCGGGCTGGCTGCTTCCGCGGCGTGCGCGCTCGCGTTCTGCATCGCGAACATTCGCGTTGCGGGGATCCCATTGGTAGCCGTAGGGCTCGTCCTCAACGCGATAGTTGTCGCCCGCAACGGCGCAATGCCGGTGTCGATCTTCTCGGCGCACCGCGCCGGGGTGTCGATCCTGTCGATCGCGAGCGGCAACGACCCGCGACACACGATCGCCGGAATCGGCTCGGTGTGGCGCTCGCTCGGCGACATCATCCCGGTACCGCTCCCACTGGTCCCGCAGGTCGTCAGCCCGGGCGACATCCTGGTCGCGGCGGGTCTGGGCGAGTTCATCGTGATGACGTCACGCCGTCGTCGCGACACCGATCAGCTCGCTGGCGGGGCGACCTTCCAGGCTTCCCAAGCGCTCTCCACCATGGCCCGAAGGTCATAGCGCGCGGTCCAGCCGAGCTCCGCCTGGATCCGGTCGACAGTCGCGACGATCCGCGCCGGGTCGCCGGCCCGGCGTGGTACTACGTTCGGCTCGGTCGTCATCCCGGTGACCTCGGCGACCATTGCCAGCACCTCCCGAACGCTCGAGCCGACACCGCGGCCGATGTTGTACGTCGCCGAGCCGCCGCCGTTGTTCAGGTGCTCGAGTGCACAAACATGGGCGTCGGCGACATCGGCGACATGCACGTAGTCGCGAATGCACGTCCCGTCGGCTGTCGGGTAGTCGTCACCGAAGATCTTCGGCGCCTCGCCCGAGGTCAGCGCCCGCAGCGCCATCGGGATCAGGTTGAACACTGCTGGGTCACCGAGCTCCGGGGTCGCAGCGCCGGCAACGTTGAAGTAGCGCAGCGAGATCGCCCGCAGCTCCGACATCGCGGCCGTTGCACGCCCGAGCCACTCACCGACGACCTTGGTCTCGCCGTACGGGCTCATCGGCGCGAGCGGCGTGTCCTCGGTCACCTGGTCGACGTCGGGCATTCCATACGTCGCGGAGCTCGACGAGAAGACGAAGGACGACACCCCGGTCGTGGTCGCCGCCTCGAGCAACGAGACGAGGTTCCCGACGTTCTCGCGGTAGTAGAAGAGCGGCCGCTCGACCGACTCCCCCACCTGCTTCTTTGCTGCGATGTGGATGATCCCGCCGACCCGGTGCTCGCGGATCGTGGACTCGACCAGCTCCTGGTCTCCCACGCTGCCGCGAACCAGAACGGCGTCGCCGATCCGGCCCGGCTGCCCCGTCGAGAGATCATCGAGCACGACGACCGGCTCACCACGGTCGCGAAGTGCTTTCACCACATGCGCACCGATGTATCCGGCGCCGCCCGTCACCATCCACGCTGTCACGGGCTAGACCCTATGTGCTGCCTCCGGCGCCGCCGGCTCCGCATGCAGAGTTACGACTCGCGGATCTCGACCGTCGTGACGTCGATCTGAACGGTAGCGAGCGAGGCCCGCAGCCGCACCTTGAACTCGGCCGACGCCACCTCACCGCCGCAACATCCGAGCCGCTTCTTGACGACGTCGTAGATCCCCTGCTCGCTCAGACACGGGCCGCACTCTTCGAGGTGCTGCTGCAGCTCGGCGCAAGTGGTGTCGTTGTCGATCTCGTGGTCGAGGTACTCCTGCAGATGGCGGAGCACCTCCGCGCAGTCGACCTCGTGCGGGTTGCCGCAGCTCATCCCTCTGCTCCCGTTCGCAGATAGCCGCGCTCAGCGGCGTAGGACTCCAATGAGTCGCGGAGCGCACGGCGTCCGCGATGCAGCCGGGACATCACTGTGCCGATCGGCGTACCCATGATGTCGGCGATCTCCTTGTAGGCGAAGCCCTCGACATCGGCGAGGTAGACCGCCATGCGGAAGTCGTCGGGAAGCGACTGAAGCGCTTCCTTCACGTCGCTGTCGGGCAGGTGTTCGAGGGCCTCGAGCTCAGCCGACTTCAGACCAGTCGACGTGTGCGACTCGGCGTTCGCGAGCTGCCAGTCCTCTACCTCCGCGTCGCTCGACTCGAGCGGCTGACGCTGCTTCTTGCGGTAGCTGTTGATGAAAGTGTTGGTGAGGATGCGATAGAGCCAAGCCTTGAGGTTGGTGCCTTCCTCGAACTGGTGGAACGCCGCGAACGCCTTGACGTACGCCTCCTGCACCAGGTCCTCGGCGTCGGCCGGATTGCGGGTCATCCGCAGCGCAGCTGAGTACAACTGGTCGGTGAACGGCAATGCGTCGCGCTCGAAGCGCGCAGTGCGCTCCTCGACCGTCTCCTGCGTCGACATCGGCGCCGACAATAGCCCCACGCTCACATACCCAAGAACGCGCGGTGTGGCGCTGCGATTCCCTACAGCTCGGCAATCCAACTCGAGACTGCTGCGACGACGGCTGCGGTGTCCTGCTTGAGCGAGTGGTCGCCCGGCACCTCGACGACGTTGGTTCCCGCCGGCAGCTCCTTCGCCGTACCGAACGCGTCGCGAGCGCCCTGGACGACGAGCAGCGGGGTCTGCAACCCCTCGATCTCCTCGGCGCGCGACCTCTCTGGCTTGCCGGGCGGATGCAGCGGGTACGCGAGTGCGACAGCTCCGTCCGCACCGACTTCGTCAGCGGTGCGGACCGCCACGCGGGCGCCGCTACTGCGTCCGCTCACGACGAGCTTGCCCGTGCGTTCTTTGCCCAACGCGTCGATGACGGCGATCCAGGCGGCGTCGAGGCGGGGCGGCCGCTCTGGAGCGCGATGGCCCTTCACTCGATAGGGCTGTACGACGCGGGCGACGGTCCACCCGGCGGCCGCCAATGCCGTAGAGACCGCGACAAGGTCGACGGCATCGATCCCACCGCCCGCGCCATGGCCGACGACGAACAATCCGCTGCGACCGCGACGACTGAGCGCCACGTAGGCGGGGCCGCTCGGCGTCTCCACCGCGAGCGTCCGAGCGTCGAGCGACGTCACCCAAGCTCCTCCGCCGGCGAAGTGATGGGACGATCAATGCGTGAGCGGGACCGCTGCCTTGAACCGAAGCCCTTGGCGCGCGCCTACCGTAACCGGCCCGGTGAACGCCGCGGTTCGCGTGCCTGGCTCGAAGTCCATGACCAATCGCGCGCTGGTGCTGTCGGCGATCGCGGATGGTCAGAGCGTGATTCGCCACCCGCTACGCAGTCGCGACACAGAGCTGATGATCGGCGCACTGCGTGCGCTCGGTGCATCGATCGACGACTCCGATGATCTGCGCTGGCGGGTCGAGAGCAGTCGCCTCACCCGCGAGCCGGTGACGATCGACGTCGGCAACGCCGGGACAGTGCTCCGGTTCGTGCCACCGATCGCCGCGCTGGCTAACGCGGCGGTCTCCTTCGACGGCGACGAGGCGGTACGCCGCCGGCCGGTCGCACCGTTGCTGAGCGCACTGCGTGGACTGGGCGTGAGGATCGACGACGACGATCGGGGCGCGGCGCCATTCGTCGTCCACGGCACCGGCGCTGTAGGCGGTGGCCGCGTCGCAGTCGATGCCTCGTCGTCAAGCCAGCTGGTCAGCGCATTGCTGCTTGCCGGACCGTCGTACGGCGCCGGCATCGAGATCCGTCACGTCGGCGGCCTGCCGGTGCCCAACGCGCCACACCTCGCGATGACCGTGGCCATGCTCGGCGCCCGCGGGGCCGAGGTCGACGTCGGCGACGACCTGTGGCGAGTCGCTGCGGGCAAGCTTGCCGGCATCGAGCAGACGGTCGAGCCGGATCTCTCCAGCGCGGCGCCGTTTCTCGCGGCGGCTGTCGTCACCTCCGGCCGAATGGCGATCCCGGACTGGCCTGAGCACTCGACCCAGCCCGGCGCGTTGCTTCCCGAGCTGCTTGCCGCATTTGGCGCAAGCTCGCGGCTCGACAACCGGGGCCTCGTCGTCGTGGGGCCCGACCGGGTCAAGGGCGCCGATCTAGACCTTCGTCAGGCCGGCGAGCTGACTCCGGTAATCGCCGCGATAGCCGCCTTGGCGAATACGCCGTCGCGGCTCACCGGAGTCGACTACCTTCGCGGCCACGAGACCGATCGGCTCGCGGCGCTCACCAAGGAGCTGAACGGGCTCGGCGCGGAAGTCGACGAGCTTCCCGACGGGCTTGCGATCACCCCGAAGCGAATGCACGGTGGGACGTTCTCGACGTATGACGACCACCGGCTTGCCATGGCGGCCGCCGTCATCGGGCTCGTCGTACCCGACGTGCTGCTCGACGACGTCACCACCACTGCGAAGACCTATCCCGGGTTCGAGCAGGCCTGGAGTGACGCCGTCACCGGAGACGGCAGCTGACCCGCCAGCCGATCGACGACGAGGACCGCCCAGCGCGCGGCACGAGATCACGTCCGCGCAGTCGGCTGCGGCCCAAGCACGAAGACGCGGCGACCGGTCGGGTAGTCAGCGTCGACCGCGGGCGCTTCGGCTGCCTGCTCGACGGCGACGTTCTGATCATCGCGATGAGAGCGCGCGAGCTCGGCCGACGAGCGATCGCCGTCGGAGACGAAGTCGAGGTCGTCGGTGACCTCGCGGGGGGACCCGACGCGCTGGCGCGGGTCGTCCGCATCTCGCCGCGTCGCTCGGTGCTACGCCGCAGCGCCGACGACAGCGACCCGATCGAGCGCGTGCTCGTCGCCAATGCCGAGCAGCTGCTGGTCGTCGCCGCGAGCGCCGACCCGCCACCTCAGCCTCGCCTCATCGACCGTTGCCTGGTCGCGGCGTACGACGCAGAGATCGCGCCGGGGCTGTGCCTGACCAAGTCCGATCTCGCGGGCAGCGACGACCTGGCCGCGATCTACCACGACCTCGACCTGCTGATCGTGCGCTCGGGCCGGCCCGGGTTCGACGAGGCCGTGGAGACGCTGCGACAGGCACTCGAGAACAAGGTGACGGTGCTCGTCGGCTCGTCCGGCGTCGGCAAGTCCACGCTGGTCAACGCGCTGGTGCCTGATGCGACGCAGCGCATCGGAGTGGTCAGCGCCACCAGTGGCAAGGGCCAGCACACGACGACGGCCGCCATCGCGTTGCCGCTGCCCGGCGGTGGCTGGGTGATCGACACCCCGGGCATCCGGTCGTTCGGGCTCGCCCATGTCGAGCGAGCCCGCCTCGTCACGTGCTTCCCCGACCTGTCGCCAGGCACGGCACAGTGCCCGGGCGACTGTGACCACCTCGACCCAGAGATCTGCGAGCTCGACAACTGGGTCACGGCCGGTCATTCCAACGCACAGCGGCTCGACTCATTACGCCGGCTGCTCGTCTCCAGCGACGCCTAGCAGAGCCGCTCCGCTAGGCGGAAGCGCCTACCGCGATGGTCTCCTCGACCTCTGCGACCCGGGCGGCCATCTCGGCCTTCTCCTTGTCGATGAGCTCGGCCTGCTCCTCATCGGCCCTCATCAGGTCGTCGAGGTTGTGGCCTGCCATGTCCAGCACGCCCATCTCGGCGTAGCACTTCTGGACCTTGTCGCCCCACAGCCCGATGTCCTTGACGCACGGCACGATCCGGCTGAACAGCAGCGAACGGAAGATCTGCTGGAACTCCGAGTGGTCGGCGATCTCCTGGCATTCCTGCACCGGAAGCCCGAGCGCCTCGTAGACCTCGGTGCCGAGGAACCGGTTGCGCATCAGCCAGCAACCCTCGACCACGAAGTCCTCGCGCTCGTCGCGCTCGCGCTGTGAGAGATCGGCGTAGGCGTCCTTCAACGCCAGCCGCCCGAACGCGACGTGGCGAGCCTCGTCCTGCATGACATACGCGAGCAGCTGCTTGGCGAGTGGGTTCTGCGCCATGTCGCGCTGCAGGCCGAATGCCGCGAGCGCCAGGCCCTCGATCAGGACCTGCATGCCGAGATAGGCGAAGTCCCAGTCCTTGGCCTGCAGCGCATCGTTGAGCAGCGCGGCGAGGTCCTTGTTCATCGGGAATACCAACCCGACCTTCTCCTGCAGGAACTGCGCGAACGTCTCGACGTGGCGCGCCTCATCCATCACCTGGGTGGCGCCGTAGAACTTCGAGTCCATGTCGGGCACGGTCTCGACAATGCGGGCTGCGGTGATCATCGCGCCCTGCTCGCCGTGCAAGAACTGGCTCCACGACCACGCTGCCTGGTGGTGAGTGAAGTTGTCCTGCTCCTTCTTGTTCATCTTTTCCCAGATGTCGGTGCCCAGGAACGGGTTGTAGGCGTCAGGCATCCCGATCGGGTTGGCCGGATCGACCTCGATCGACCAGTCGATGCGCTTGGTGGAGTCCCACTGCTTGTCCTTGCCTTTTTGATACAGCGACAGCAGCCGCGCGCGGGGCTCGTCGTACTCCCAGCTGAAGCGGGCTGAGCAGTTGGCCGGGACGTCCCAGGTCTGGGTGACGTCCTGTGGCAGCGCGTACTTCTCGGCAGTGCTCATTTCGAACCCTTCGTCAGCAGTCGTTCGACTAGTTGGGCCATGCGGGCGGCGATCGCCTCGGCGGAGCCGTCGGGGCCATCACTGGGAAGAACCAGATACGAGATGGTCAGGCGAGCAACCATCTCTGACACCAGCGCGACGTCCTCTGCCGGAAGATCCGGCCAGTGCGAACGCCAGTACGACTCGATGTTGCGACGCGCGGCACCGATCACGACCTCGCCACGAGTCGTCAGGAACGGCAACAGGTCGTGCGTGTCATCGGTGAGGACGGCCTTGAGCAGCGGGTTGTCCGACGCCTCGCGAATCGTCCACTCGGTGGCCGCCGCGATCGCGTCGACCGGCTGGTCGGGGTGCACCTCGTCGATGAACCGATTGGTCCCCTCGATGAAGCGCTGCGACTCCCGCTCGGCGAGTGCCTGCGCGAGCGCGTCCTTGGAACCGAACTCGTTGTAGAGCGTCTGTCGCGAGACCCCAGCCGTTGCGGCGACGTCGAGCATGCGCTCGCGCTGCCAGTTGCCGGCGACGACGACGTCGTACGCCGCGTCGAGCAGCGCATCCCGGGTGGTCCGGACCTGTGTCATTGCGGCTGAGTCTTTACACCAAGGCCCTTCGTGTCAAGTACCGATATCGTGGGCCTGTGTCGAGCTGGACGGAAGACCTTCGGCTGGCGCAGACGATGGCCGACGCCGCCGACTCGCTGACGATGCGCCGGTTCCTCGCGGCCGACCTTGTTGTCGAGACCAAGCCCGACCTCACGCCGGTAAGCGACGCCGACCGCGCCGTGGAGCAAGCCATACGCAGTCTGGTCGCGACCGACCGGCCTGGCGACGCCGTCATCGGCGAGGAGTACGGCGCCGAGGGCACTAGCGAGCGCCGATGGGTGATCGACCCGATCGACGGCACCAAGAACTTCGTGCGGGGTGTTCCGGTCTGGGCGACGCTGATCGCGCTTCAACAGGATGGGCAGACCGTCGTCGGACTGGTGTCAGCGCCCACCCTCGGCCGCCGTTGGTGGGCAACGCGTGGCGGCGGCGCCTGGACCGGGCCGGACTTCAACAATCGCCGTGCGTGCCACGTCTCCAAGGTGGCGACCCTTGCCGACTCGTTCTTGTCCTACTCGTCGCTCGAAGGCTGGGACGCCATCGGAAAGCGGGAGTCGTTCCGCGGGCTGATCGACTCGGTGTGGCGCGACCGGGCGTTCGGCGACTTCTGGTCCTACATGCTCCTCGCCGAGGGCGCCGTCGACATCGCGAGCGAGCCCGCGGTCTCGCTCTGGGATCTGGCCGCACTCAACGTGATCGTCGAAGAGGCCGGCGGGCGCTTCACCGACCTGGCCGGCGTCGACCGGGTCGACGGCGGCAGCGCGATCGCCACCAACGGCCTCCTGCACGACCAGGTCCTCGCCGCGCTGGGCTGAGTTAGGACTCTTGGTCGGTGGCGAAGACCGGATGCACGAAGAGGTTGGGGTCGTCGTACCAGGCGCGCGTGACGCCCTCGGGATAGACGAGCTGGCGGATGGTCTTCGCCGGGTTTCCGCCGACCAGCGTGTCGTCGGGTACGTCTCTGGTCACGACCGCTCCAGCCGCGACCAGTGCGCGGTCCCCGATCGTGACGCCCGGCAGGATGATCGCGCGTGCGCCGATCCAGGCGCCGTTGCCGATCCGGATCGGCTCCTCGCGAACCGGCCGACCCTCGACGCCGTGGCTGTCGCTGTCGGTCATGTAGACGTCGTTTGCGATCGCGACGTCGTTGCCGATCGTGATCTCGCGACAGCAGGCTAGGAAGACACCGTTATTGATGAAGACGCGGTCGCCGATCCGCAGCTTGCCCCAGCCTGTGACGAGGGTCCGGCTATGGGTCGACCAGATCTTGAAATGGTCGCCAACCTCCATGTCGGACGCATCGACCGTCGGGCTGCCGAGCATCGTGGCCTGGGCGCCGACCGACTTGCACTTGCGCAGGTACCAGTCCGCACGCGCGCGCTGCTTGCCGTAGGACCAGAAGAACTGAGCCTCTAGCTTCTTGCGCTTCAGCTTGGCGCGCAGGTCCCCCACGGCCGACAACCGTAATCGGTCGGACTCGCGCCGTCAGCCTTGACCCATCAACGTCGCGCGGCTTCGAGCACCGGACCGTCGAGGTCATCGACGGCTTCACCCTCGACAGGTGCGGCCGGGCGGCGTACCCGACGGAGTACCGATGCGCCCAGGATTGCGGCGATCGCGCACGCGAACGCTCCGAGCGCGAGCCCCCAGCGAGACCCAACATGCTGCGACACGTAGCCGGCGATGGGTCCGCCGATCGGGGTCGAGCCGAGGAACGCGACCGCCCACAGCGCCATCACGCGACCGCGCATCTGCGGCTCTGCGGCGAGCTGCAGTGTCGTATTGCCCTTGGAGAGGAAGGTGACGCTGGCGGCGCCGACGGCGGCAAGCGCCACGATCTCGAGCCCGAGATCCGGCGCGAGTGACGCAGCCGCGATCACCACCGCAAAGACCACCGACGACTTCACCATCGAAGCAAGACCGACCTTGCCGCGGCCAGCCGCCCAGAGCCCGCCGACTACGGCCCCGACACCCATCGAGGCGGTCATGAACCCATACGTGCTCGCGCCGCCATGGAACGCTCGAGTAGCGACGACCGGAAGGGTCACCTGGAACTCGTAGGCGAGACAGCCGACGATCGCCATCATGACGAGCGGGATCGCGAGACCGACTTCGCTGCGGACGTAACGCAAGCCCTCGCGCAGCTGACCCCTGCCACGATGCGTGGGCGTCGACGGCGACAGGGTGGCGAGGTTCATCCGGACCAGCGACGACACGACGGCGATGAAGCTGGCAGCGTTGATCAGGAAGCAGATCCCGATGCCACCCGCCTCGATGATCAAACCCGCAACGGCAGGGCCGACCGCGCGCGCGACGTTGACCAGCACCGAGTTGAGCGTCACCGCGTTACGCAGGTTCTCCGAACCGACCATCTCCAGGACGAACGTCTGGCGCGCCGGGTTCTCGAACGTGTTGTTGAGGCCGAGGATGACGGCAAGAACACCGATCTCCCACATGTTCACGACATGCGTGATCGTGAGCAGCCCGAGCACGAGCGCCTGCACGCCCATTGCAGCCTGCAAGACGATCATCAAGCGGCGCTTGTCCACCCGATCCGCCACCACTCCGCCGTATGGGCCGAGCAGCATCACCGGAAGGGTCTGCAGCGCGACGATCAAGCCGACGTCGGTCCCTGAGTCAGTGATCTGGAATACGAGGTAGGACTGCGCGATCGTCTGCATCCAAGTGCCGACGAGCGATGTTGCCTGGCCGTAGAAGTAGAGCCTGTAGTTGGGGTTGTGCAGCGATACGAAAGTGTCGTGCCGGAGCTTCTGAAAACGGGTCACATGTCACCTCGACGCATCGCGGCAACCAGCGCCTCGAGCGCCGGAAGCGCGACTTCGATGGCAGCCCGCTGCTCGGAATCGATGGCGTTCAGGCCGCTAGCCAGGATGCGTCCCCGCTCAGCGCGAAGGCGATCATGGGTGCGCCGACCGGTCGCCGTGACCTCGACTAGTCCCGCCCGGCGGTCGTCGGGGTCGACCCGTCGGCGAACGAGTCCGGCCTCGACAAGCGCGCCGACGACGCGGCTGAGCATCGTCGGATTCATGTGCTCGACCTCAGCAAGCTCCGAAAGCCGGATCGGACCGGTCCGGGCGATCACACCAAGCGCCGACAGCTGACTGGTGGTGAGGCCCGCTCCCCGGGCGGTCGCGTTGAGCCGCCGCGAGATCTTGCCGACGATCGCGCGAAGCCGCGCCGGCACGTCTGCCTCGACATCCACCTGAGTGTTCGATGTGATCGGCATGTCGCCATCATATTTACTTGCCTGCTAGCACGCAAATGAGTCTCGGGGCGGCAGCAGGCGTAAGGTCGGCACGTGGGCCAATCCGCGGCCTGGGCTGCCTACCGTGCCCGCGTCGATGACATGCGACGCGGGCTTCTCGCGCTGCCTGCGGACGCACCGGTGCGGCTCAGGAAGCCCGCCAAGACCTCGAACCTGTTTCGGCCGCGGACTCCTGAGCACTCCGCCCTCGATGCGACCGGCTTGTCCGGACTGCTGTCCGTCGACACCGAGGCGCGCACGGCCGACGTACTCGCAATGACCACGTACGAGGATCTGGTCGCCGCGACCTTGCCGCACGGGCTGATCCCGCTGGTCGTTCCACAGTTGAAGACCATCACGCTCGGCGGTGCGGTCACTGGGCTGGGCATCGAGTCGACGTCGTTTCGTAACGGCTGCCCGCACGAGTCGGTTCTGGAGATGGACATCCTCACCGGCGACGGGCGCATCGTCACCGCATCGCCGAACGGCGATCACGACGACCTCTTCTACGGCTTCACGAACTCCTACGGGACGCTCGGCTACGCCCTGCGACTTCGGATCGAGCTCGAGCCCGTGACGCCGTACGTCCACCTCCGCCATGTCCGTTTCGGTGACCTCGAGGACGCAGCTCAGGCGATCGACGAGATCTGCGCTTCGGGCGATTGGCAGGGCACGCACGTCGACTTTCTGGACGGCGTCTGGTTCTCCCCCACTGAGTCCTATCTGTGCCTGGGCAGCTACGCCACGACCGCACCGCACACCTCCGACTACACCGGGCAGCAGATCTACTACCGGTCGATTCAGCAGCTCGACGAGGATTGGCTGACGATCCACGACTACCTGTGGCGCTGGGATACCGACTGGTTCTGGTGCTCCCGGGCATTCGGCGCACAGAACCCGCGGATCCGCCGCGTGTGGCCCAGACGGTGGCGTCGCTCGGACGTCTACTGGAAGCTGATCGCACTCGAACGCCGGTACGGCGTCAAGAGCCGCCTCGACGCACGGCACGGGAAGCCGGCCGAGGAGCCGGTCATCCAGGACGTCGAGATCCCGGTGTCGCGGGTCGCAGAGTTCGTCGACTTCCTCGATGAGCGCACCGGGATCGAGCCGGTCTGGCTCTGCCCACTGCGCCAACGCGACCCGGCGGTGAGTTGGCCGCTCTACGACCTCGATCCGGCGACCACCTACGTCAACGTCGGCTTCTGGTCGACGGCGCCGCTACCCGAGGGCGAGGTGGATGGCTTCCACAACCGGGCGATCGAGGTGAAGGTGAGTGAGCTGGGCGGCCGCAAGTCGCTCTACTCCACGTCGTTTTATCCGGAGGACGAGTTCCGGGAGACCTACGGCGGGGAAACGTATGAGTTGTTGAAGAAAACCTACGACCCGGACGGGCGACTGCTCGATCTCTACGCGAAGACCGTCAAGGGCCGCTAGCCAGCGGCAGGAGAGGAGACCAACGCATGGCACGCACCCCGATCGCCGATGTGATCTGGCAGACAATCGGTCAGCCCGCAGTCGCCGTCCGCGGGTATGACGGCAGCGCCGCCGGGCCCGCCGACGCGCAGGTGACCGTCGACTTGAGAACTCCCGCGGCCCTGTCCTACCTGATCACCGCGCCGGGCTCGCTCGGGTTGGCGCGTGCGTACATCAGCGGGCAGATGGAGATCACCGGTGACCTGTACGACCTGCTAGTGGCGCTGTGGTCCGGCGGCATCGAACCGTTGTCCTGGGGCGACCGACTTGGCGTGCTGCGCAATCTCGACCCCAAGGCCTTGCGGTGGGTCGACCCGCCGGCTGAGGAGTTCCGAGCCCGCCGTCTGCGCCACGGGTTCCGTCATAGCAAGGCCCGCGACGCCGCCGCGATCAGCCACCACTATGACGTGTCGAACGCCTTCTACGAATGGGTGCTCGGGCCTTCCATGACGTACACGTGTGCCTGCTACCCAACGGAGCCCGCCACGCTTGAAGAAGCGCAGTTCCACAAGTACGACCTGGTGGCGAAGAAGCTGGACCTCAAGCCCGGGATGCGGCTGCTCGATGTCGGCTGCGGCTGGGGCGGAATGGTTCGCCACGCCGCGACGCACTACGGCGTCGAGGCACTCGGCGTGACGTTGTCACGCAAGCAAGCCGAGTGGGCAGCGAAGGCCATCGCGGAGGACGGCATGACAGGTGTCGCAGAGGTGCGGTTCTGCGACTACCGCGACGTCACCGAGAGCGGCTTCGACGCGGTGTCCTCGATCGGCCTGACCGAGCACATCGGCCTTGCCCAGCTTCCGTCGTACTTCTCGTTCCTGCACGGCAAGCTGCGCCCGCAAGGCCGCATGCTCAACCACAGCATCACGCGGCCCACGACCACCGAAGAAGTAAAGACGACCGGCTTCATCGATCGCTACGTGTTCCCCGACGGTGAGCTCGAAGGCGTCGGCGCGATCGTGTCGGCGATGCAGAACAGCGGCTTCGAGGTCCGCCACGAGGAGAACCTGCGCGAGCACTACGGGCGCACGTTGCACGGCTGGTGCGACAACCTGACCGAGCATTGGGATGAAGCCGTCGCCGAGGTCGGCGAGGGCCGGGCCAAGGTGTGGGCGCTGTATATGGCGGGGTCCCGCCTTGGCTTTGAACGACGCTTCATCGAGCTGCATCAGGTCCTCGGCGTTCGCGTCGACGACCACGGTGACGCCGGGATGCCAGCCCGACCGGACTGGGGCGTCTAGCAGCTAGGAGAGTTCGAAGTCGGTCACTGTCAGGTCGTCGTCGTACGTGCGATCCGGCGGCTCGATGCTGACGTGCGGCAGGAGCCGGTCCAACCAGCGCGGCAGGTACCAGTTCGATCTGCCGAGACTGTGCATCACGGCGGGTACGAGCACGGTGCGCAGGATGAACGCGTCGATGAACACCGCCGAGGCGAGGCCTAACCCGAACTCCGCAACCTGACGCTGTCCACCGAAGACGAACGCGACGAAGACGGCGATCATGATGCTCGCCGCCGCCGTGATCACCCGCCCGGTCTCTGCCTGACCGATCCGCACTGCCAGCTTGTTGTCCCCGGTGTGGATCCATTCCTCATGCATGCGGCTGACAAGGAACACCTGGTAGTCCATCGAAAGCCCGAACAAGATCGCGAACATGATCACCGGCACGAAGGCGTCCACCGGCCCGGGTCGGCCGATCGTGAAGACGTTCGCCAGGTGGCCCTGCTGGAAGACGAACACCATCACGCCGAAGCTCGCCGCGGCGGCAAAGACGTTCATGATCGATGCGGTCAGCGGGATCAGCAGGCTTCGGAAGGCGATCATCAGCAGCAATGAGGCGACGAGCACGACCACGCCGATGAACAGCGGCAGCTTGGTCGCCAGCACATGCGAGAAGTCGATGATCGCTCCGGTAGATCCGCCGACGTACGCCAGCTGGATCGGGGACCCTCGAAGCGCCGCAGGGATGACGGTGTCACGCAGCCGGTTGACGAGGTCCGTGGTCGCTTGCGCTTCCGGCGAGCTCTTCGGTACGACGACGAGAACCGCCGTACGCCGGTCGAAGCCCATTATGGCCGGCGTCACAGTCGCTACGTCGGGCTGCTTACCGAGGGTCGCCTGAAGGTCCGCGAACTCAGCCGGTGAACCCGGCTGAGCGAGCTGCGCCACCACCTGCATGTTGCCGTTGAAGCCAGGACCGAAGCCTTCGCTCAGCAAGTCGTAGGCGTGCCGAGTCGTCTGGTTCGACGGGTCGTTGCCGGCATCCGCCGCGCCGAGACGCAACGAGAAGAACGGCGAGCCAATGATCGCGATCATCGCGATCGCGATCCCAGCAAACGCGAAGCGGCGCTTCTCGACCACGCCGGCCCACCTGAGCCAACCGCCGGTGACGTGGCTGTCGTCCGGGCCCTGCGTCGTCAGTCGCTCGAGGCGCCGCCGACCGAGCACTTTTAGTCCCATGAAGCTCAGCAGCGCGGGCGTGAGTGTCAACGACGCGAGCATTGTCAACGCGACCGTCTCGGCAGCGCCCACAGCGACACCGATAAGGAAGGTGACGCCGAGCAGCAGCAGCCCGAGCAGCGCAATGCACACCGTCGCGCCCGCGAAGAGCACGGCCCGGCCCGAGGTGTTGAGCGATGCGGCAATCGAGTCTTCGACACTCATGCCGTGAAGCAGGTTGTTGCGGTGGCGGCTGACGATGAAGAGGGCATAGTCCACCCCGACGCCCAGGCCCATCAGGATCGACAGCTGCTCCGCGAAGGGCGCTACCGACAGTCCGTGCGAGAGCATCGACTCGATCGACGTGCCGATCAGGATCGCAAAGATCGCAGCGATCAGCGGCGTGACCATTCCGCGCCACGAGCCGAACGCAAGGAACAGGATGATCGCCGAGGCCAGGACTCCAGCGAGTTCGCTCGGTCCCGTCGACACGGTCTGGAGCAGCTCGATGCCCTGACCGCCGAGCTCGACCTGCAGATAGTCGCTCTGAATCGCCTGCGCCGTACTGATCATCGACTCGAACGAGGAGCGCGGGAGGACGTTCGCAAGCTTGTCGAACTGCACGTCGGCAAACGCGATCGTGCCGTCACGACTGATCTGGCCGGCGCCCGCCTTGGTGAACGGTGAGATCACCGCCACGACGTGCGGGATCTCACCGACCTCGAGGAGCATCTGCTTCTCGGACTTCAGGTAGCCAGGGTCGGTGACCTTGCCCTTCTTGGCGTGCATGACGATCTGGTCGACATCCCCTGCGGCCTGTGGGAAGTCGGCACGCAGCAAGTCGATCGCCTGCTGAGTCTGCGTGTGCGGGAGTTCGAAGCTGTTGGAGTACGTCGCGCCGATGCGATGGGAGATCGTGACCGTGTAGACCGCGGTGGCCACCCATAGGGCGACGACGATCCACCGGTACCGCACGCAGATGCGTGCGAGGCCACTCATGGTCAATCTCTCCGAACGCCGACGGCGGTACACGCCCCCCACCACGCGGCGGTACCCGACCCATTGTCGGTGACCACTGTTACGTACCCGTGACCGGGTACGGCGCGCTACCGGGCTCGGGCGCTGTTCGGTGAAGCCTCGAGACTCGACTCGTCGACCGCCTCGAAGGCAGTGCCCGGAATGGACTTCAGCTCATCGAGCAGCTTGGCCGGCCAGGCGTTGCTCGCCTCACCCTGGAAGTACCAGTTCGATCCGTTGTCGGCGAGGATCATCCCGTAGGTCTTCATCGCCCGCAGGATCACCCGGGTGTCGTTGCTGTACGTCGAGATCGGGAAGCTCGCCTTCAGCCGGAACCTCGCACCCATCGGCGGATAGTCGAGGCTCGAGTAGCTGCCCGCCTCGTGGCGAGCGGGCCAGATGGAGTGCTTGGACGTGTCCTCGGCGGTGAATCGGATGGCGTGGTCGACGAATCCTGACTCGATTTCATCGAGTCGCAGCAGACCCGGCAGGATCGGCAGCCCGGCCGCATCCGCCGATGTCCAGCCTCCCGGCCGCAGCTTGTTGCTGTCGAGCGACCAGGTCGCCCCTGAGCCGGCCGTCCACCCGCTCGGGGTCAGCCGCGTATGCCACGTCTCGTAGAGCCTGCAAGTGCTCTTGTCGACGATTACCGCGTGACGGTCACCATCGTTGCTCGCCTGGTTGCCGCCTTCGATCTTCGTGTCCGACCCGAGCGGGTAGCCGACCCGGTCGCTCTCGTCGGCGTACTGGAATCGCGGTCTCACCTTGGGATGCGAGCCCGAGACGTACGTGATCGGGATGCCATATGGGACTGGCTGCGCACCGAACGCCGGCCCGAAGTCGGGATGCAGGTCTCCGCTCCCGATGTGGCGCACCCACTGGGCGCTGCGTTTGTCGACCGGCAGCGATGCCACTGAGGCGTGCCACACGTTGTCGACCGGAAACGCCGTGCAGTTCGTCCCCGGCAGATGGCGCACCGACGAGGCGACCGGATTGGCCGACGCAACGCCACCGGCGAGAACGAGGGGCGCCAGCGCCAGAACGGCGACCAGTCGAGCCCGCATCAAGCGCTGGTCGACGGGTATCGCAGATAGGCGTCGCGCAACGTGCGCACGAATGCCGGGTCGCTGACCGGGTCGGTCGGCACTTCGAGTCGCTCACCGCGTGCGTCGAAATCAGCGGTGAAGCGACGGAGCACCTCGTCGAGATCGATGTCATCGAGATGCTCGTCATGGCGGCGACGGTCTTCGTCATCTGAGAACGCGATGCCCTTCCACGACAGGCTGACCCGCATCCGATCCGTCGTGAAGCTGGCGAGCTCGGCGCTGCCGTCGACGATTGCCCAGCCGTCGCCGTCACGACGGACCAGCTCAGCGTCGCGCGACATTGTGACCATGCCGTCTTCGACCCGACCGGTCGGGCGTACCCGGTGCCACATGAAGTCGTTGTCGGCGACGATCGCGGTGTTATCGATGTCCCCCTCGTGAAGCGATGACGGACCCTCAGGTCCTTCCGGCCAGTACTCGAACCCGCCGTCGTTACCGCGATAGAACCACGAGACTCCGGTCGCCACCTTGACCCGCTCGGCCTCGAACAACCCGGACAGCCCCATGATCGTGAGGAACGTGATCGGGTAGGTCGTCCGGTCGAAGCCACGGAAGGCCGGTACGTCGGTGTGACCGGCGCCCTGTGGGAAGGGCAGCTGCCACGTGAGGTTCACATAGACCGTCGTCGGCCGAATGATCGCTGCGTCGAACACCTGCTTGGCGGCTTCGTGGAAGCGCTCGCTGTCGAGCAGCGGCTGCACGCCGTCGAGCACATCGCCATCGAATGCCCAGTTGCCGCGGAAGACCGGTGCGACGATCATCTGCGTCGGCTCGTCCGAGCCGGACATCGCGGCGTACTCCGCACTGTTGGCGAAGTAGCGCTGCACCGGCCAATACGGCGCGTGCGCGTCGATCAGCCGCCACACCTCGTCCCGGTCGTCGACCACCTTGTCGAGCTTGACGGGCGTCCGCGGCAGCGGCATCTGCATTCCCGGACCCTACGACGTCGAGCGGTGCTACCAGGCGTCGACCACTCGGCGACGTTCACCGCGCGGCGGCGCCTGCCAGGCACCGAGCAGCGCAGCGACTCGCTCGCGGGTGGTTGCCGGATCGATGACGTCGTCGATCTCGTCGTACGTCGCAGCCGACAGCGCCCCACCCTGCTCGTACGACGCGGCTACCAGCGCCTCGAACGTGCGCTGGCGCTCGTCGTCGTCCTCGATCGCGGCCAGCTCCTTGCGCATCGCGAGCCGCACCGCGCCTTCCAGACCCATCCCACCGACCTCACCGGTCGGCCAGGACAGGGTGGCAAGCGTGGCATGGAAGTCACCGCCGGCCATCGCCATCGCGCCCAGACCGTAGCCCTTGCGAAGGATCACCATCACCATCGGCACGGTCATCGTCGCGCCGACCGTGAACAGCCGTGACGTGTGGCGAATCAGCCCGGTCTCTTCCGCCGCTGGACCGACCATCATTCCCGGGGTGTCGCACAGCGACAGCACCGGAAGGTCGAACGCGTCACAAAGCTGCAGGAAGCGTGACGCCTTGTCGGCACAGTCGCTGGTGATCGCACCGGCGAGGTGCATCGGGTTGTTGGCGATTACCCCGATCGCGCGACCTTCGATCCGCGCGAAGGACGTGACCATTCCGCGAGCCCATCGCGGCCGCAGCTCCAGCACCGAGCCTTCATCCGCGAGCAAGGTGAGTGCCTTGCGCACCTCATAGGCACGACGGCGGTTCTCAGGTACGACGTCGCGCAGCAGCGCCTGGTCGGCTTGCGACCACTTCGGCAGCTCCGGGACGAATGCCGTCAACGCGCGCCTGGCGATGTCGACTGCATCTGCATCGTCGGCCGCACTGACGTCGACGGTGCCGATCTTGACGTGCGTCTCCTGCGGACCGACGTCGTCGGCGTCAACCACGCCGAGCCCGCCGCCCTCGATCATCGCCGGGCCTGCCATCCCGATGCTCGCCTCGGGCGTCGCGATCGTCACGTCGCACAGCCCGAACAGCGATGCGTTGCCCGCGAAGCAACGGCCAGAGGCGATGCCGATCCGAGGGACCACGCCGGACAGCGCGGCGAATCGGCCGAACGTCGGCACGTCGAGACCACCGACGGTCCGGACGTCGACGTCGCCCGGCCGCCCTCCGCCACCCTCGGCGAACAGCACGAGCGGCAGGCGCTCGCGGCGTACGACTTCGAGGAAGCGGTCAGTCTTCTTGTGTCCGGTGGCACCCTGCGTTCCCGCCAGAACCATCACGTCGTAGCCGACAACAGCGACGCGGCGACCGGCGACGGTTCCGATACCCGTGATCACGCCGTCGGCAGGGGTCGACGCGATCAGGTCCTCGAAGGTGCGACGGCCACGTTGAGCCGCGATGGCGAGCCCGCCCCACTCGTGGAGGCTGCCGACGTCGAACAGGTCGGCGAGGTTCTCGCGGATCGTGCGACGGCCGCGACCATGCACCTTGGCGACGGCCTCGCCTCGAGCCTCGTCGTGGAGCAGTCGCTGGCGGTTCCTGACCTTCGCCAGCTCAGGGCGTACGTCGTCCTCGTCGGCCACCCGATGAGTATCGGTCAAGGATTGGCGACAATCAGCCGCAACGATCCGAGGTAGGTCGGCTGGCTACGCAGCTCGCCGTACTTGCGGTCCCACTCGCCGCTGCCGAGCGCCACGCGCAACCGCTCAACCGCGCGTTCGGCAACCTCCGGCTCGACGAAGCCCCACCCCGATTGCGCCTGCCGCACAGCCGGCTCGAGCATCCGCTCGGGCCGGCCGTAGAACGCCTCACCGAAACCGTCGACACAGTCCAGCGGGATCGGGACGGCACTGACCAGCGACGACCCGCCGAGCACCTCCCGAACATGGTCGATCTCTGGATAGCGCGCGCCTTCTGCAGCGATCAGCTCGGGCATGTACTCCGCGATCCAGAGCCGACTCAGCGAAGGCGTGTCGAAGGTCAGGATCACCACAGGTCCGCGGCTCACCCGCCGCAGCTCCGAGAGGCCCTGGTCGACGTCACGCCACTGATGGATGGTGATCGTCGCCATCGCGGCGTCGAACCAATCGTCGGGAAATGGCAACGCCTCGGCTACGGCGTCGACCGCAGGCGGTAGATCCGGCGGCCGCTGCGCGCGCATCGCGGCCGACGGCTCGATGGCTGTCACTTCCCGATCGCGGGGCTCGTACGACCCGGCGCCGGCGCCCACGTTGACGACGGTCTCGGCATCACCGAGAGCCTCGTGAACGTGGGACGCGATGCGTGGGTCGGTACGCCGCTGCTCGGCGTAGCCCTGCCCGCCGGCCTCGTAGTCGAAGTCACCGGCGATGTACGGACGCTCGCCGTCAGAAATCGAGCAGCTCCTCGTAGAAACCGCCGATCTCGCGCTGCCGGTCGACGAGATGCACCTCGAGGATCCAGTGGCACACCTTGCCGACCGCGTCGAGTCCCCGCATCGGCCGATTGTTGCCCGGCATGATCCGCGAGAAGTCGCCATCGCCTTCGGCTAGGCCGTGGGGGAACTCACCCACGAGGTGGCCCGCGATGGTGCCACCCCACTCCCAACCGTGCCGCTCACCCTCGGCGACCATGAAGGCGAAGAGCTGCTCGCCGGTGATGTCCGGCGTCGCATCGAAGTGCGCGCAGCCGGCATCGAAGACGATCGGAAGGGTGTCGCGCAGTCGGTGCTTGTCGGGGTCATCGCCGAGGACATAGGTACGCCCGAAGTCGGCTTCCCACGCACCGAAGATCGGACCGAGGTCTGCATAGACGATGTCATCGGCTTCGATGACCCGCTCGGGCGGATTCGCGGCGTACGGGAACAGCGCGTTGCTACCCGCGCGGATGACGCGCTTGTGCCAGTGCCGCTCGACGCCGAGCAGGTCGGCGGCAAGGTCCTTGATCGCGTCGCTCGCCGCACGCTCGCCGACGCCGGCCCGGATCACACCCGTCTGCTCGATCGCGGCAAAGAGCTCTCGGGCCAGGCCCTGCGCCTCGCGCAGCCGCTCGACGCGAGTCGTCTCCTCCGTCGCGGTGGTCACGCGCTGACCGTATCTATCGAGCAGCGCCGTGGCGCGCGCATTCTCCGAAGATCTCGAGGGTGTGGCTCACATCGACGAAACCGGCGTCAGCAGCAACCCGATGAGCCCAAGCCTCCACCTCGGGACCCTCGATCTCGACCGAGTACCCGCACGTGCGACAGACCAGGTGGTGATGATGCTGCTCAGGCTCACCAAGGCTGGTCGGTCCGCAGAGCCGGTACGCCGCCTCACCATCGGGCCGCGCGACGACGTCCACGACGCCGTCCTCCGCGAGTCGCTTGAGATGGCGGTAGACGGTGGTCAGGCCGATCGTCTGACCACTATGACGCAGCTCGTCATGCAGCGCCTGCGCGGTGCGGAAGCCATCGGCAGCGGCGAGCACCTCATCGACCGCGGCGCCCTGCTTCGTCGAGCGACGCGTTCGTGACGTCGGCTGGGCCATCAGTGATTATCCGCACTACGGACCCGGGCGGTCGCTCGACGACGCAGCGGGACCGCAGCGACCCGGGCGACGACGTACAGCCCGAAGCTGATGAACGTGACGAAGACGCTGGCCTTGACCGAAGGGTGGTCGAGATTGGCGACGAGGCCGCCGTCGGCCGCAACGAATGCGAACACCACGGACAGTGCAGTCACGACCGCAGGGCGGGCTGAGAGTCGTTGCGCCGCCGCGGCAGGCGTGATCGTCAGGCTGAGGACCAGCAGCGTTCCGACGATCTGCGCGGCTTCGGTGACCGTGACCGCGAGCAGGTAGAGGAAGAGCAGACCGACGAGGCGGACCGGGACGCCGCGAGCCTCGGCGAGCTCCGGGTCGACGCTTGCAAACAGCAACGGCCGAAACATCACGGCAGTCGCGACGATCACGACAGCGACGATCACGACGAGGATGACGAGCTGGGTGTTGCTGACGCCGTAGATGTAGCCGAACAAGATGTTCGTCGCCTCGGTCGCGAAGCCGTGGTAGTGCCCAAGCAGCAAGACACCCAGGCCGAGCCCAAACGCGAGAATCACGCCGATAGCGGAGTCGCGCTCGCGGGCCCGTGAGCCGAGTACGCCGATCGCGGTCGCGACGACCACGGACCCGACCAGGGCGCCGACCACCGGATCGTTGCTCACGAGCAGGCCCGCGGCGGCGCCGGTGAACGCAAGCTCGGCAGTCCCGTGCACGGCAAAAGCCGCGCCACGGGTGACCACGAACGGACCGAGCAGACCGCACGCGATTGCGATCAGCCCGGCCGCGATCAGCGCGTGCTGAGCGAACGGCTGCTGGAGGTAGAAGCCGAGGCCGCTGCCGATCACAGCAGACCTCGCCGCGCCGGCTTGCCCTCGTGCTCGACGTGGTGATGGCCGCCGCTGATGTGGTCGTGCTCCAGATCCGCGGCACCGACGACGATGATCCGGTCACGCACCCGCAGCACGTCCACGGGAGCGCCGTACAGCTCGGTGAGCCGATCACTCGTCA
>DATAVE010000098.1:0-2685 GCA_036267875.1 Mycobacteriales bacterium | reverse complement strand
GCAGTCCAGCACGACCGACCAGCGACTGCTCGACACCCGCGGGCCGTCGGAGTGGGTGCACACCGACCCGTGGCGGGTGCTGCGGATCCAGTCGGAGTTCGTCGAGGGATTCGGTCTGCTCTCCGAGGTCCCGCGAGCGGTGAGCGTCTTCGGATCCGCGCGCACGAAGGAGGGCTCTCCCGAGTACGCCGCGGGCGAGAAGCTCGGCGGCGCGCTTGCTCGTGCCGGATGGGCGGTGATCACCGGCGGCGGTCCGGGCGTGATGGAGGCGGTCAACAAGGGCGCGAGTGACGCGGGCGGCGTATCGATCGGCCTGGGTATCGAGCTGCCCTTCGAGCAGAGCCTCAACGACTGGGTCGATGTCGGCGTCAACTTCCGCTACTTCTTCGTCCGCAAGACGATGTTCGTGAAGTACGCACAGGCCTTCGTCGTGCTTCCCGGCGGATTCGGCACGATGGACGAGCTCTTCGAGGCGCTGACCCTGGTGCAGACCCGAAAGGTCACGTCGTTCCCGGTCGTCCTTTACGGCTCGGAGTACTGGGGCGGCCTGCTCGACTGGCTCCGGTCGACGATGCTGACGCACGGCATGATCAACGAGATAGACCTCGACCTGATCCACCTGAGCGACGACGTCGACGAGATCGTCGAAATCGTTCAGCGAAGCACCGACGTCGCTGCCGAATCGTCGTGATCTCGCGGCGCCTGCTGGCAACGGCGATGGGGGCGACCGCGGCGATCGCGGCGATCGCCGTCGGCAGCATCGCTCCCGCCGCGACGGCCACGCCATCGGCCTCGACCGCGCGGATGAAGCACTGTGCGCTGCCAGCGGCTGGGCGGTCCGTCGGATCTGCAACACCGGCGCAAGAGGACCTGCGCGCTGCTGATGTCGCCGACGCGATCGGCTACGCAGAGACACATCTGCGCGCCAGCGTCCAGATCTTCCGCAACAACTGCCGCGTCGCGGCCGGCTTGCTCGACCCGATCACCGACAACGCGGCGTACGAGGTGTTCAGCTCGACCAAGAGCGTCATCTCAATCCTGACCGGAATCGCCTACGACCACGACAAGCTCAGCCTGTCGGACCACATCGGCAAGTACCTGCCACACGGGCCCGGCTGGGGCGACAAGGCGCATCGCGCGATCACGATCCGCGACCTGCTGACCGAGACGGCCGGGTTGCGCGAGTCGATCCTCACGGAGTTCGCCTCCACGGGCACCGACCCGAACGTCGCTCAGGAGGCACTCGCCCAGCCTCTGGTCCATCGCCCCGGCTCGTTCTTCGAGTACACCCAACGGGTCCCCGACCTGCTCGCGTACGTCGTGCAGCGCGCGGTCGGCGAGGACCTGCAGAAGTACGCCCAACGACACCTCTTCGGACCGGTCGGGATCCCACTCGACAGCTACTTCTGGCTGCGCGACCGCTCGGGCAACACCTACGGCTACGCCAACCTCTTCATCCCGCCGAAGCAGTTCGCGAAGCTCGGTCTGCTGATGGTCAACGGTGGCGTGTGGCGCGGCCACCGCGTGCTGTCGCACCGCTACATCGCGAAGCTGCGGACGCCGACCGCGACCAACCGCTGCTACGGCTTCCTGTTCTGGGTCAACTCGGGCAACAGCTGCACGAGCGCCAACATCCCTAGCGCACAGGTCGTTCATCACCGGATGATCCCCGCAGCGCCGCGCGATCTCTACGCGATGGTTGGCGCGTTGCAGCAGAACAACTTCATCCTCCCGTCGCTTCACATGACGGTGACCTGGACGGGCGCGCTCGGCGACACGACGACCAACCTGCCGGGAGTGCTCAGCGCCTCGGGTGGCGCGTCGGACCTCTACGACAACTTCTTCCGGCTGCTGATGCGCGGCGTTGCCGACCGACACATCCACGACCCCGGTCCATACCGGTCGCCGCCGCAGGACTTCGACGTCGACCCGGTCAACTTCATCAGCCCCGCCGTGCTGCTCACCGACCTAGTTACCAACCCGCACTGCAACGTGCTGGTCTGCGACGGCACCTTCCCCGCCAAGGGCTGGGGCGAGGACGGGCAGGAGATCGGACGATACGTCAGCGGCCTGCTCGAGCCCACTCCGTAGTGCGAGCAGCGCTAGCCGCCTGCGTGATAGACCCCTTGTCGTGACGCTGGACCTTCGGACGGTCGCGGACGACGTGTTGTTGCGTTCGCCGGACGATCTCGCGATCGTCGACCCGGACTGCACATGGACCTACCGCGACCTGAGCGACGCGATCCGGTTCGCGTCGGCCCGGCTGCGCGCCGCGCGAGTCGGCATCGACGACCGGGTCTACATCATCGCCAACCCCGGCCGACTCGCGCTGGTTTCGACGTACGCCGCGATGCGGCTCGGCGCGACCCCGGCGCTGGTGAACCCACGGCTCACCGCCGACGAGGTGCGCGCAATGGTCGAGCTGGCCGGCTCCGCTGCCGCGTATGTGGTCGGCGACGGCTACGCGGACCGGGTCAGCTCATCGGACGTCGCGGTGACCGGCTCGGAGCTGCTCGAGTCGTTCGACGGTGACGACAGCCCAGCCACGCAAGCCGGGCACGACGGGCTGATCCTCTTCACGAGCGGCACGACCGGCCTCCCCAAGCCGGTCCCGGTTCCCACGACAACGCTGACCGCGCGGCTTGCGCCATACGTCGATCCTCCGGCCAAGCAGGTGCGGTTGCT
>DATAVE010000097.1:0-2607 GCA_036267875.1 Mycobacteriales bacterium | reverse complement strand
CGATCTCGGGATCGTCGACTTTCAGGGCGTCAGACATGTTCGCTCCTACAGCGGCGACGCCCAGGCGTACGGCGTCGTCTTCGTCTGCGCTTCCCGGTGGTCAGTTCCACCCACTACACGCCAGTCGCGACGCTCTCGAGTTTAACCAGGGCTGACGTGGTACCCCTGCTGGGCTGCCACCCACTACACGCCAGTCGCGACGCTCTCGAGTCTAACGGCTCGGTGAAGCGGGCTTCCCGCCATGCGCGAGGTGGTTGTAGGCCGACTTGGTGGTTGCTGTGTTCCGCCCGCTCCGCAGCGGGATCCGGGCGGTCTTGGTCGGGGACTCCTTCAAGAACCTCCCCGCCGGCACGGTCGTCCCGCGCTGAGTAGGCATCCGCTGTTTGGTCGGGAGGGTCGGGCCGACCCCGCCGAGCTCGGTCTCCTCGATCGGGTCAGCACAGCTGCCGGTCAGGATGAGGCCATTGAGCGCGATGTCGGGCAGCTTCGGCATCTTGGCATCGTGTGGGCTACGAAACAGCGTCGACGTCAGGTCGCCGACGGTCTCGCGCCGCCACTTGGACACGTTCGGCACCTCGATGCCGAACCGCTCGTGCAGGAACTGCAGCTGCGAGGTGTGGTCGAAGACCTCTGAGGCGACGTGGCCGCCACGGCTGAACGGCGAGATGACCAGGCACGGCAGGCGTACGCCGAGGCCGAGCGGGCCGCGGATGCCGAGCGTGTCCGAGCTGATCGACTTCGCGGTCAGCCACTCGCCGGGCGTTCCCTTCGGCGCGACGGTCGGCGGCACGTGGTCGAACCAGCCGTCGTTCTCGTCGTACATCAGGAACAGCACGGTCTTCGACCAGACCTTGGGGTTCGACGCGAGGATGTCGACGAGCTGCTTCACGAACCACTGGCCGCGCTCCGGTGTCGCCGCCGGGTGGTCGTCGAAGCCGAGCGGCGGGATCATCCACGACACCTTCGGCAGCTGGTCCTTCTCGACATCTGCCATGAAGTCCGCAGGGAAGGTGGGTCCGAATGCCTTCTTGTGCAGCGCCGACGAGGGATTCTCGAAGGCCTTGAAGTACGGCAGCACGGTGTCGGTGGCGAGCATGACGACCGGGTTCAGCGTGGGGTCGGACAGGATCGGGTCCCAGATCGGGAACTCCAGCAGGTTGGCGTACTTGGCCGAGGTCCCGAGGAACGACGGGTGGTAGACCTTCCACGAGATTCCGGCGTCCTCCAGCACCTCCTGCACGGTCGGCCACGTGCACGACCAGCGCACTGTGGGATCGGGGTTGGTGTCGGTGACCGGCCCGCCGTGTGTGCCCGCGGGATCGATCGTGCCGCTGTTGGCCATCAGCCGGTTCGGGTGGGTCGGGCCGAGGATCGATGCGTGGTAGGCGTCGCAGAGGGTGAACTCGTCCGCAAGCGCCCAGTAGAGCGGGATGTCGCGACGGGTGTAGTAGCCCATCGTCAGGGCGCCGTCGGGCACACCTTCGTTGGCTTTCGACGAGTGGGTCCGCGCCCAGCTGTCCATCTCCCCGTGGTTCCAGCACTGGTGCATCGGACCCCAGTTGTGGGTGAGGTCACTGGTGCAGTCCTGGCCGGCCGCCGCGTCGAGGTGGAACGGCAGGAGCTTCTTGCGCGGCGACAGCCCGGTGCCGCCGGGGTAGTCCTGGGCGAAGACACCGAGCGAGTGCTTCGGATGGTCGTCGAAGCCGCGACCCTTGGGGTACGCGCCGAAGTAGTGGTCGTAGGACCGGTTCTCCATCATGAGGAAGATCACGTGCTCGACGGCACCGAGGTCGGAGCCATGCGGCGCGGTCTTAGCTGCCCTTCGTGCCGCAGCCCGCGCCGCCGTCGCGGAGACGCCATCGCCGGCTGCCGACCTTGCCGTATCGGCGGACGCGCGCTCCGGGATACCCAACGCCGCGGCGGCGCCGGCCGCGGAGATCGCCGCGAGCAGCTGGCGACGTGACATCCCGCCCAGACGGCGGTGCAGGTCGTCGGTCATAGTGAGGAGTTCATCGGGGCACCCGTCATGTCCTGCTCCAGTATCCGGACATCAGCTCGGTGGCCCAGGTGGGCTGGGAGATTTGGCCGCGCGGCAAGAACTCGTTCATCACTGGCTTCAGGTCGAGCACCGGCGTGCCGTCGATCGCATCCAAGCCCGCGACCTTGATCGTCAGGCCGTCGACGTCGAGCAGCCGGCAGGCGGTCACGCCGATCCGATTCGGCCGCATCTTCGCCCGCTGGGCCAGGATGCCCACCGATGGCCACTCGGGGTTGCCGCGAGGGTGACGCGCGCCCGTCTGGATCGCGGATTCGTCGACCTGGTCGAAGATGAAGACGACCTCGATGTGGGAGAAGCCGTCGAGCCCGGCGACGGCATCCGGTCCCACGCGATCCGGGTCGAGCACGATCTCGGCGGCCACGGAGTCCCAGTCGTCATCGATCGTGTCCGAGCGGGACGACCGTACGGTGCCGATCGGGGTGAGCTGGAGGGTCATCGGCTGGGCCCCGGTCCCGCGACTCACCGGCGCAGCGTAACGGCTGGCCGAGGGATCGGGGACGGTCGCTGCAATGAGCGATCCGCCGCACAGGTGGTTGCGGATCGCAATG
>DATAVE010000096.1:0-2771 GCA_036267875.1 Mycobacteriales bacterium | reverse complement strand
CTCGATCTCGAGGACGACCTCGTCTTCATCGCCGTAAAGCTGCTCGCTGACGATGCGACGGCCGCACGCACGCTGCCCGACAGGGGAGCGACGGTCGAACCACGCGGCTGATCGTGGGGATTCACACAGGAGCGCCGGTGCGTCCGCGAGTTGTCCCAGGCAAGCGCGCCGAGTCGAACTGGCACCAGCCACCTCACTAAGAGGCCGACGGCTACTGCGGAACCAGCGGGACGGGTGCCGCCGATCGGCCCGAGCGCGGCGATCCCTGCCCGTTGAGCCGCTTCCCCGTCACCGCCACGCCCCGCTCCGGACAACTTCAGGCGGAACCCCAAGCGGTACGGTCGGCGGCGATGACTGAGTCGGCGCTGGAGAAGGCGATCCGGACGGGGTCGCTCGGCTCGTTCTGGGCCCAGGTGCAGCCGAACGTCCCCGCGGTCATTTCCGAAGACCGCGTCCTGGCCTACGACGACCTCAACCACCGCGCCAACCAGATCGTGCGGATGTTGCAAGCGAGCGGCATCGAGTTCGGAGACGGTGTCGCGCTGTTGTGCTCGAACCGTGCGGAGTTCGTCGAGGTAGTCCAGGCGGCCAACCGGTCCGGCCTTCGGCTCACGCCGATCAACTGGCACATCACGGCTGAAGAGGCGGCGTACGTCGTCGCCGACTGCGGCGCGAAGGCGTTCTTTGCCGACGCTCGCTTTGCCGACGTGGCGCGGGCCGCCGCAGCTGCGGCGAAGCCGCCTCTCGCGCTGTCGATCGGTGGTGCCATCGAGGGCTTCACCGCCCTCGAGGAGCAGCTGATCGGCCACTCGACAGACGACCTGCCGGACGCCCGACTTGGCACCGCGATGATGTACACCTCGGGTACGACCGGTCGGCCCAAGGGCGTGCATCGCGAGATCACCGGCACGATGAGCGCGTCCGCCATGGCGCAGACCCAGCGGCTGCGTGATGCCGCGGGCTTCCAGCCCGGCAAGGACGCCTCGCTGATCACCGGCCCGCTCTACCACGCGGCTCCGCTGCTGTTCGGGCTCAGCATGCCGCTGGCATTCGGCACGACGGTCGTGCTGATGGACGGCTGGGACGCCGAGGAGATGCTCGCGCTGGTCCAACAGCACGCGATCACCCACATGCATCTCGTGCCGACGATGTTCCACCGGTTGCTGTCACTGCCACCCGACGTGCGGAGCAAGTACGACGTCACCTCGCTGCGCCAGATCTGGCACGGCGCCGCGCCGTGTCCCGTCCCGGTGAAGCAGGCAGTGATCGATTGGCTAGGCCCGATCATCTGGGAGTACTACGGCGCGACCGAGGGACTCACCACGATCGTCGACTCGCACGAGTGGCTTGCCCGCCCCGGCACGGTGGGCCGTCCTGCCGACGGCCAGGTCCAGATCCGCGACGACGACGGACGCGACGTCCCGGCCGATACGCCCGGGACCGTCTACATCGAGGCCTCTCCCGACTCGCGCTTTCGCTACCACGGCGACGAGGCGAAGACCGAAGACACCTATCGTGGCGACTTCTACACCGTCGGCGACGTCGGCTATCTCGACGCTGACGGGTGGCTGTTCCTCACCGACCGAAGCGCCAACCTGATCATCTCCGGCGGGGTCAACATCTACCCGGCCGAGATCGAGTCCGTGCTCATCACCCATCCCTCTGTCGGAGACGTCGCCGTTATCGGCGTACCGAGCGAAGAGTGGGGTGAGGAGGTCAAGGCGGTCATCGAGGTGCAGCCCGGACTCGCGGGCAGCGATGAACTTGCCGCCGAGCTCATCACGTTCGCGCGAGAGCGAATGGCCGGCTACAAGGTGCCGCGCACCGTCGACTTCGTCGAGCGGCTTCCGCGGGAGGACAACGGCAAGCTGTACAAGCGCAAGATCCGGGATGCCTATCGGCAGGCCCACAGCGATACGGTCAACTGATGCGCGTTTCGATCGACAGCGGAAAGTGCCAGGGTCATGGCCGCTGCTACACGCTTGCTCCTGAGCTGTTCGGTGAGGACGCCGAAGGCAACGGAATGGTGATCGGCACCGGCGAGGTCGCCGACGGCCAGACCAACGCGGCGTATCTCGCCGAGGCGAACTGCCCCGAGAGCGCGATTGTGATCGAGAAGTGACCGCGTGACGACAGACGAGCGCTTCGGAAAGTCCTTCGAAGAGCTGCGATCGGACCGGGACTTCGGCACTCGCAGCGAGATCGTCACCGGCCCGGTCTCGGACTGGGCCACGGACTTCTCCCACATGGAAGAGGAGTGGGCAGCCGACCCGTACGTGATCCAGGACGACCTCCGGGAGCGGTGCCCGATCGCTCACACCGACCGCTTCGGCGGCGCTTGGCTGCCGGTACGCCACGACGACGTCGCCGAGATCGCGTACGACACCGACCGTTTTTCCTCACGCTCACCGGTCGTCGGCAACTTCCGTCCGCCGCTCGAGCTCGCGCCGGTCGGCGGCATCCCACCGATCTCCTCCGACCCGCCGTTCCATCACGACGCCCGCAAGCTGTTGCTTCCCGCGTTCACTCGCAACGCGGTCGCGAAGCTCGAACCCGCGACCCGGGCGTTCTGTCATCACCTGATCGACGAGATGGGCGACGCCGACGTCGTCGACGCGGCGACGCAGTACGCCCAGCACATCCCGGCTCGGGTGATCGCCCAGATGCTCGGCTTCCCGCAGGAGGACGGGCCGAAGTTCCGGGTCTACATCGAGGACACCCTCGAGGGGATCAACCTTCCCCCGGAGCAGCGGCTCGAGAAGGTCGGTGCG
>DATAVE010000095.1:0-24587 GCA_036267875.1 Mycobacteriales bacterium | reverse complement strand
GTGTCGGAGGGGGGACTTGAACCCCCACGCCCGTTAAAGGGCACTAGCACCTCAAGCTAGCGCGTCTGCCATTCCGCCACTCCGACGTGGTCCGACCGCTCTAAAGCGGGTGCTGCGATCGGCTCGGTGAGTCTACAAGAGCCGACAGCGCGGCTCAGGAGTACGAAGTGGCGTACAGGCTGGCGAGCTTCTCGACCATGTTCACGTACCAGTCAGCATGGTTGTAGTGCCAGATCGCGTTGTACAGAGCCTGGCCGCCGCCGCCGGCTCCGTTGGCACACAGGTAGTTGGCCGCGGAGTAGATCGCGTCCGCCGGATCGTCGATGTTCTTCACGCCGTCGCCGTCGGCGTCGATGCCGTAGGCCTCGAACGTCGAGGGCTCGAACTGCATCGGCCCCTCTGCGCCCGCGTAGGACGGACCGTCGTTGCGGCCATGGCCGCTCTCGACCTGTCCGATCGCGGCGAGGATCGTCCATGACAGCCCGGCGCAGTACGACGCGGCTTTTTGGTAGAGCGCGAGGAACTCAGACGACGGCGCCAGGATCTGCAGCCCCGACGTGTTCGCAGCGGCGGTCGTTCCGATCGACGTGAAGTGCGCTGTCTGCTGGTTGAGGGTCGACTCGGCCTGCTGTACTGCGGCGAGCGCCTGGTCAGCGCTTGCGAGGAGTGACTTCTGCTGGGCGAGCAGCGCGCCCACCCTGCTGGCGGCCTCGTTGATACTCGCGACCGTCGCGATCTTGGTGTGCTCGGTGTGCTGGGCGCGGTTTGCCGCGGTCTGCGCTTGCTGGGCCTCGCGCTGCACGTCGCGCACGTCCGCGACCTGCGCCGAGACCACCCTGCTCGCCAACATCGCGCGATCGACGGCACCGGTGACATTGCCGGTGCTGAGGAACTGGGCGTAGGCGGCGAGCGGTCCGCCGGACTCGTACAGACCGCGGACGCGGTCGACCAGCTCCGACTGTGCGTTGGCCGCGAGCACCTGAACGTGACTGCTCTGCTGGTCGGCGCTGATCGCCCGGCTGACGCTCTGTGTCACGTTGGTGAAGGACTTGGAATACCGGCGCTCGGCGGCATTGACCTTCTTCTGCAGCTGGTTCACCTTTGCGAGCAACTGGCTCGCCTGCGTACCCGGATCGGCTGTCGCGTGGGCGGAGGGTACGGCGAGCGGGGACAGCGCGACGACGAGGGCAAGCGCCAGGGCCACCGGTACGGGGCGAACTCCCGTACGGGCGCGACGAAGCCTTGTGAGAACCCCCACGTTGACGATTCGGCGGATTGAGGGTTCGGCTGAAGCCCGCTGCGGAGTAACGTTCAGACGTCGCCCTTACCGACTTGCATGGGGGAAGTTCATGCGCCGCACCGCGCTCGCTGTTGCCGTCCTCACGGCTAGTGCCAGCCTGCTGGCTGCGTGCGGCGGCGGGAGCTCGGGCGGCGGATCCACCGATAAAGGCAGCGGATCCCAGAGCGCTCAGGCTGAGCTCGTCAGCTCGGTCCAGGCACTCGCAAGCTCGTCGACCCTGACCGCATCGGTGAAGCTCGGCGGAACGGGCTCGCAGGTCCTGGCCTTCGTCAAGGCGGAGAAGAAGGGTGTTTCACTTACCCCGGCCCAGGCCGCGGATATCGCGGGCGTTTCGATCAACTTCGAGGTCGCGGCACCCAAGGGCGAGACGCTGTCTCAGCTGAGCGGCCTGACCGAAGCGGGCGCAGCCGCCAACATCTCGGTGGTGGATGGCGGCACGACCCTCCTCGACATCCGATTTGTGAACGGCACGCTGTACCTGCAGGCCGACCTCAAGGACGTTCTCAACGACATCGGCAAGGCATCGACGTATCGCCAGATGGCTGCGGCGGCCAGCTCATTCCCGGGCTTTCTCAGCGCGCTTGTCGAGGACAAGTGGGTGTCGTTGCCGGTCTCGACGCTGAAGCAACTGACTGGCTCGGGAGCTTCGGGCTCCACCTCGACACCCGCCGCTAGCTCGCATCAGTTCCTGGCTGCGGTTGAAGGCCTGCTCACCAAAGACGTCACCGTTACCCGCACCAGCTCGGGCGACACCGACCACCTCACCTTGATGACGAACGCGCGCACCCTGGTGGGCGACGTCACGTCAACCTTCGACACCCTGGTTCCTTCGGCTGGTTCCATCCTCGGCGGCATCAAGCCATCAAGTGCGCCCGACAAGAGCGTCACCCTCAACGCGACGGTCACCAACGGCGCGCTCTCAGCACTCACCTTCGACCTCGGCCAACTCGCAAAGAATGGCTCTTTGACGTTGCCACTTGCTCTTGCGATCGCGCAGGGCGGTACCACGATCAGCGCGCCGAGCGGTGCAACCGCGGTCGACGTCTCGACGCTGGACAGCCTCCTCGGCAGCCTCGGCGGGAGCGGCCTCTAACCGTCCTGCGACCCTTGTCGTGCCGGCACCCGCTTTGGGTACCGTCACGACAAGGCGTTGAGAGGACGGCGTGATGACCGAGGCGGGCGTCACTGATCGCGCGGGCGACGAGGTCGTGGAGATCTGTCGCGATCTGATCCGGATCGACTCCTCGAACCCCACGAGCAACGAGCGCGCAGCCGCCGAGTGGGTAGCGGGCCGTCTTACCGATTGCGGCCTGACGCCGGAGATCTTCGAGGCTGAGCCAGGCCGGGCAAGCGTGGTTGCGCGCTGGTCAGGCGAGGACAGCAACCGCGACGCTCTGTTGATCCACGGGCACCTCGACGTCGTCCCCGCGAACGCGGCTGACTGGCAGGTCGACCCGTTCTCGGGTGAGGTGCGCGACGGCTGCGTGTGGGGGCGCGGCGCCGTCGACATGAAGGACATGGACGCGATGGTCCTGGCGTTGCTCGCGGACTGGACCCGTCAGGGCAAGCGGCCGCCACGTGACGTCGTGCTCGCTTTCGTGGCCGATGAGGAGGCCGGCGGGGTCAAAGGTGCGCATCACCTCGTCGACCATCACGCCGATCTGTTCGACGGCTGCACCGAGGCGATCAGTGAAGTCGGCGGCTTCTCGATGACAATCGGCGATCGGCGGCTCTACGCGATCGAGACCGCAGAGAAGGGCATCGCCTGGCTTCGGCTGGTCGCGAAGGGCTTGGCCGGCCACGGCTCGATGCTCAACGACGACAACGCCGTCACGGCACTCGCCGAAGCGGTCGCACGCGTCGGCCGTCACACGTTTCCGATCGAGCTCAGTCCGACCGTTGAGACGTTCCTGCGGGCGATCTGCGAAGAGCTGGGCATCGCCTTCGACCCCAACGACGTCGAAGGCGTACTCGCGAAGCTCGGTCCACTCGCCCGGATGGTCGGCGCGACCGTCCGACACACCGCGAACCCGACGATGCTCGAAGCCGGATACAAGCAGAACGTGATTCCCGGCGAGGCACACGCCTACCTCGACTGCCGATTCATGCCGGGTGGCGAAGAGAGCTTCCGGCAGCAGCTCGCCGAGGTCGTCGGGCCCGATATCGCCATCGAGGTGATCCAGACCCAGATCGCCTACGAGACGACCTTCGACGGCGACCTCGTTGCTGCCATGACTGCCGCCATCGTCGACGAAGACCCCGGTGCGCGGGTGATTCCATACGCCTTGTCAGGCGGCACCGACGCGAAGTCCTTTTCGGAGCTAGGCATGCGCTGCTTCGGCTTTTCGCCGCTTCGGCTTCCGCCGGACCTCAACTTCATCGGAATGTTCCACGGCGTCGACGAGCGAGTGCCGGTGGACGGGCTGCAGTTCGGCACGCGGGTGTTGAGCCGCTTCCTCGCGCACTCGTAACTTCCTCGCGCACTCGTAGGACTAGGCGGCTAGTCCTGCTGGCTGTCTCGGAGCAGACCGCAGAGCCGGGTACGCCGAGGCCGGGCACCGACATCACGCACGCCGCGGGCGAGAGCCGGACCCGCGGCATGAACGATCGACAGGTGGCGCTGCGCGCGAGTCAGCGCGGTGTAGACGAGTGGGCGGGAGAGCATTCCGGTCGCCTCCGGCGGCAGCACCACGACCACGGCAGGCCACTCCGAGCCCTGGGCTCGGTGCACCGTGATCGCCCAGCCGTGGACGATGTCGTGGAGTGCCTTGCTCGGTACGGGGACCGGGCCGGCGCCGAAGTCGACCGTCAGCAGGTTGTCTCGGTCATCGGTAACGACTCCGACCTCACCGTTGGCGAAGCCGTCGTCGAGGTGGTTTGCCGTCGCGACGACCCGGTCGCCGACTCCGAAGCCGCGGACAGACCCGGTGCCGGGATTGAGCGCTGCCTTCAGTACGGCGTTGAGAGCCTGGGTGCCGGCAGATCCGCGATGCACCGGGGTAAGCACCTGGATCTCCGACGGCTCGATGCCCAGAGCACGCGGAATGGAGTCGGTGACCAGCTGAGCGACTCGGCGTGCAGCGTCGCCCGGCCCATCGGCGGCGATCACGACCACCTCGCGGGTGGGGTCGTCGACGGCAGGCAGCTCGCCGTGACGGACGGCGGTCGCGAGCCTCGCGATCGAGCCGCCCTCGGCCTGCCGGTAGAGCGTGGTCAGCTCGGTCGTCGGCAGGGAGGCCGAGTCGAGTACGTCGCCGAGCACCCGGCCCGGGCCGATCGAGGGCAGCTGGGCAGGATCCCCAACGAGCATGAGGTGCGTCTGATCGGCGCACGCTTCGAGCAGCGCAGCTGCGAGTTCGACGTCGAGCATCGAGGTCTCGTCGACCACGATGACGTCTGCGTCGATCGGCCATGTCTCACCACGTACGAAGTCTCCAGAGCGGCCCTGCGCGCCCAGCAGTCGATGGAGGGTCGACGCCTCGTGATCGGTCAGCGCCGCAAGCCGCTTCGCCGCGCGGCCGGTCGGCGCCGCGAGCGCCACCCGCTTGCCGTGTCGTTCGGCAAGCTCGACCACGGCGGCGACAGTGCGACTTTTGCCGGTTCCGGGCCCGCCGTGCAGGACGGAGACGCCGTGCTCGGCCAACGCGAGGACGGCCGCTCGCTGAGCCTCGTCCAGGTCGTTCTCCCGGGCGACGTCCTGCGGAGCGCATACCGGCGACGCCGTAGCGACCAACCGCGCGATGCCCTCCGCGATCGCGTCCTCGGCGATGGCAAAGCGCTCTAGCCCGTAGCTCTGGCCGCCGTCGGCCTCGTCGTACCGCAGGACGCGCCCGTCGGCGAGTGCGGCCGTCAGCGCGCCGGCCGGATCGGGCGCGTCCAGACCCGACAGGGCAGCGCTCAAGGTCGGCTCCGGTAGGACAGTGTGGCCATCGCGTGCGGCCCGGCTCAGCGCGTAGACGACCTGAGCGCAACCGCGACGCGGATCGCTCTTGTCCGGACGCTCGTCGAGGGTCGCGAGGGCGAAGCGATCCGCCGTACGAATATCGACGCCGGCAACCTCGAGCAGCCGCCACGGATCCTCGCGGAGCAAATGAGGCGCTTCCGCGCCGAAGATCTCGACGGCACCGAACGTGGGGCGCACTGTCAGGCTCGCCGCAAACAACAGCTCCGCAACCGCCAGGCGTGGGGCGGCGCTGTAGAAGGCTTTCGTAAGCTGCTCGCCACGCAGTTGGCTGACGCCATCGAGTGTCGCCAGCGCCGCCGGAGTGACGTCGTCGGGGGAGTTGATGCGTGCCGCCGGGAGTGCTGCGGCGAGAGCTCCGAGACCCGGCCACAGCCCGGCCTCGCAGAACGCCTCGAATGCTGTGTCCATCGATGTGCTGACGACTAGACGCGCGACCGGCTCAGCGGTCCAGCGGCGTGGGTGTCTCGGGGTATCCGATATCCGGCGCCGAGACGTCATCGAGGGCGGTGCGGATCTCGTCCGGCAGGACGATCGAATCAGCCTCGAGCGAGGTACGCAGTTGGGCGGTCGTGCGGGCCCCGATGATCGGTGCGGTGACACCCGTTTGGTCACGTACCCAAGCGAGCGAGACCGCCAAAGGCGACACACCCAGTCCGTCGGCCGCGGTCAACACCGAGCCAACGATCCGTGAGGCCCGTTCATCGAGGTAGGGCCGGATGAAGTTGCCGTAGTCGCGTGACGCGCCGCGTGAGTCGGCCGGCGTCCCCGCCTGATACTTGCCGGTGAGGACGCCACGACCAAGCGGCGACCAGGCGAGAATGCCGATGCCGAGGCTGAGTGCCGCGGGCACGACCTCCCGCTCAACCCCTCGCTGCAGGAGGGAGTACTCCACCTGCGTGGAACAGATCGGCGCTCTTCCGGGCCACGCCCGCTGCCACGTCGCTGCCTTCGCGGTCTGCCAGCCGGCGTAGTTGCTGATCCCGACGTAACGGGTGCGGCCGGTCGTGACCGCGGTGTCGAGCGCGGCGAGGGTCTCCTCCAACGGCGTACGCGGGTCCCACTGGTGCAGTTGCCAGACGTCGACGTGGTCGGTGTTGAGTCGCTCCAAGGACTCGTCGAGCGCATCGAGGAGATGGCGGCGCGAGGCATCGCGGTCGCGTTCCTCGCCACGCCGCAGACCGGCCTTGGTGGCGAGCACGATCTCGTCGCGCCTGACCGCCGTTCCGAGCAGCTTGCCGAGTACGCGCTCGCTCTCGCCGTTGACGTAGACGTTGGCGGTGTCGACCAGGTTCCCACCCGCGTCCAGGAACGCCCGAAGCTGGTTGCCGGCGTCTTCGGTGTCGGTGTCGCGGCCCCAGCCCATCGTGCCGAGCGCGAGGTGAGACACGTAGAGACCCGTCGTTCCAAGTCGACGTTGCCTCATGACGGGCGAGGCTATCGGCGAGGGTGCGGCGCGACGGTGCGACGCACCGATTGGGTCTGGGTAGTAGGCCCACTACGCTGCGCCAATGCGACTTGCACTGAACCTGGGTTACTGGGGACTGACCAGCGACACCGACAACGTCGCCATCATTCTCGAGGCGGAGAAGCTGGGCTACACCAGCGTCTGGACCGCCGAGGCCTACGGCAACGACGCGGCCACCGTTCTGGCGTGGCTTGCGGCGAAGACCACGAAGATCGAGCTCGGCAGCGGGATCTTCCAGATCCCCGGCCGCTCACCTGCGATGGCGGCGATGACGGCAGCGACCATCGACACGCTCTCCGGCGGCCGGTTCCGGCTCGGACTCGGCGTCTCCGGCCCACAGGTCTCGGAGGGCTGGCACGGCGTCCGGTTCGAGAAGCCCGTGGCGCGCACCCGCGAGTACATCGACATCGTGAGGATGGCACTCGCCCGCGAGCGGGTGCAGTACGACGGAGATCACTACGTGCTGCCGCTGCCCGACGGTCCCGGCAAGGCACTGAAGATGATCATTCACCCGATCCGGGAGTACCTGCCGATCTATCTCGCGGCCATCGGGCCCAAGAACCTCGAGCTGGCGGGGGAGAAGTGCGACGGCTGGCTCGCGATCTTCTACGACCCGGAGTTCGCACCCGAGCTGCTGGCGTCGGTGAACGCAGGCAAGGAGCGTGCGGGTCGTGCCGACGCACCGTTCGACGTGATGCCGACCACGCCGGTGATCATCGGCGACTCCGTCGAGGAATGCGCCGAGCCGATCCGTGGCTACGCCGCGCTATACATCGGCGGCATGGGATCGCGCGAGCAGAACTTCTACAACCGGCTCGCCTGCCGGATGGGCTTCGAAAAGGAAGCCGGCGAGATCCAGGACCTGTATCTGGACAAGAAGTACGACGAGGCCGCAGCGGCCGTTCCGCTGGACTTCATCGACCGCACCTCGCTGATCGGTCCGGTCGACCGGATCGCCGAACGCATGCAAGCGTTGGCCGCCTCCGGTGTGACCACAGTCAACGTCAGCAGCTATGGCGGCAGTCTCGACGAGCGGCTGTCCACGCTTCGTTCGCTGGCAGACGCCCTCGACAAGTCCGGCGTCGGTGACTAGCTCGCGGTTCCACGCATGACGACCGTCCTGCTGGTTCGGCACGGTCTCACCGACGCCAACACCGGAGGGACCCTCGCTGGCTGGACACCTGGGGTGCATCTCGCGGCGAAGGGTCGCGACCAGGTCGAGGCCCTGGGTCAGCGGCTCGCGGTGGTGCCGCTGACAGCGATCGTCAGCAGCCCTCTCGAGAGGTGCCAGGAGACGGCCGCCGCCCTGCAACGCGGGCGCGACGGGCTGTCGGTCGAGACCGACGACCGCCTGGGAGAGTGCCGTTACGGCGACTGGCAAGGACAGCCGCTGAAGACGCTGGCCAAAGACCCGTTGTGGAAGGTCGTCCAGTCACACCCGAGCGCGGTGACGTTCCCGGGGGGTGAGGCGCTACGCGACACCCAGGCACGCGCAGTGGCGGCGATCCGCGACCACAACGCGCGCCTGGGCGCCGACGCCACCTGGGTTGCGGTCAGCCACGGCGACGTGATCAAGGCGATCCTGGCCGACGCGCTGGGGCTGCACCTCGACGCCTTCCAGCGGATCGTGGTTGATCCGGCCTCGGTGTCGGTCGTGACCTACACCGATCTGCGCCCGTTCGTCGTACGGATGAACGACATAGGTGGCGATCTCGCCGGGCTGATCCCGCCGACCAAGAAGAGTCGTCGACGTTCCTCAGACGCTGCTGTCGGCGGAGGCGCCGGTGGCGCGCACCCTTAGTGGTCCGGCGGAAGCCTCAGCCGAGAACATCTATCGTGAGCCCTATGTCCGGTCGTGAATTCGCCTTCGACCCGCCTGAGCGGTTTGTCGCGGGTACCGTCGGTCAGCCAGGTCAGCGAACGTTCTATCTGCAGGCCAGCGGTCGCGGCCAGGTCGTCTCGGTCATTCTGGAGAAGATGCAGGTCACCGCGCTCGCCGAGCGTCTCGACGACCTGCTCGACGAGGTACGACGTCGTCAAGGCGACGAGTCGGTGGTCCCGGCCGTCGCTCCTTCGCAGCTCGAGGATGTCGCACCCCTCGACTCGCCCATCGAGGACGAGTTCCGCGTGGGCACTCTGGCCTTGGCCTGGGACGAGGACGACGGTCTGGTCGTCATCGAGGCCCAGTCCGCCGTGGCTGAGCCCGAGGCGGCCTCTCCGTCAGACGTCGAGACCGACGCCGACATGCTGCGAGTGCGCCTGTCGCCAGGAGTGGCGCGTGCATTCGCGAAGCGCGCGCTGCGGGTAGTCGCAGCGGGCCGACCACCATGCCCACTGTGCGGGAACCCGCTCGACCCAGAGGGCCACATCTGCCCTCGGCAGAACGGTCACCTGCACGCCGGATGATCTGTCCGAGCAGCGCAGCGACACTGGAGACATGACCGCCCCCGCATCCGAGCTCGGCGCCGATGAGGTGCTCCGGTTGCTCCGCGAGGGCGAGCTCTCCGTCGAGGGGCAGATGATCGATGCCTCGAACGCCACGCTGTACTGCGAGGTCACCCTCGATGCAGTGCACGCGACCTGCGTCTACAAGCCCGTCGCCGGCGAGCGGCCGCTGTGGGACTTTCCGGACGGCACGCTGGCGGGGCGAGAGGTCGCGGCGTACGCCGTCTCGGTAGCGAGCGGCTGGGACGTCGTCCCTCCCACGGTCATGCGCGACGGGCCCTACGGGCCGGGCATGTGCCAGCTCTGGATCGATGCCGACTCCTCGGTCGACCTCGAAAGACTGGTGCGCAGCCCGATCGAGCCCTTGCGCCGAATGGCGGTTTTCGATGCGGTCATCAACAACGCCGACCGCAAGGGTGGCCACCTGCTGCCAGTGGCGGACGGCCACGTCTACGGGATTGATCATGGCGTCTGTTTCTCGGCCGACGACAAGCTGCGAACCCTGTTGTGGGGCTGGCGCGGCGAGCCGCTGACGGATGAGGCAATGGGCGTCCTGACCGGACTGCGTGCCGAACTGGTGGGCGAGCTCGGCGAGACGCTGGAAGAGCTGCTCACGCTGCGCGAGGTCGAGGCCACCCGGAGGCGGGTCAATCGACTCCTGAAGTCGGGTCGGCACCCGCAGCCAAGCGGGGACTGGCCACCGATGCCCTGGCCACCCTTCTGAGAGGTCGCGGCTCTAGGCTCCGATCCGTGCGCTCCTGGGACTCACCCGTCGTACCCGTGCTGATCGGGCTCGGCATTGAAGCGCTCGATGCGCCGGTCCAGGTTCACGACACTGCGACTGCGACGCTGCGGTCACTCGACCTCGGCAAAGACGAGCTCACGCTCTACGTCTGCGGCATCACGCCGTACGACGCGACACATCTCGGGCATGCCGCGACGTATCTGCTCTTCGACGAGCTGCAGCGAGTCTGCCGCGACGCCGGCACTCCGGTGCGCTACGTGCAGAACGTCACCGACGTCGACGACCCGCTCCTCGAACGCGCCGCCGCCACAGGCGAGGACTGGCGGGCACTTGCCGAGCGGGAGATCGAGCTGTTTCGCGAGGACATGGCGAACCTGCGGATCCTCGCGCCCGCTGAGTACATCGGCGCTGTCGAGGCGATCCCAGATGTGGTCGACGCCATCGTCGGACTCCGGGATGCCGGTGCGGCATACGACCTCGACGGTGATCTCTACTTCGCCGTGTCGGCCGCGCCCGGCTTCGGCGACGTGAGCCATTTCGACGGTGCCGAGATGCTGCGGCTATCCGCCGAGCGGGGTGGTGACCCCGACCGCGCCGGCAAGAAGGACGCTCTCGACTGTCTGCTCTGGCAGCACGAGCGACCGAACGATCCGGCCTGGGACTCCGCCGTTGGCCGGGGCCGGCCCGGCTGGCACATCGAATGCGCGGCGATCGCGAGGCGCCACCTCGGCCCGACGATCGACATCCAGGGTGGCGGCGAGGACCTCGTCTTCCCGCATCACGAGCTCAGTGCGGCAGAAGCCGCCACCCTCAACGGCGCACCAGGCTTCGCCAGCGTCTACGTCCACCAAGCACTGCTGTCCTACGACGGCGCGAAGATGTCGAAGTCACGCGGCAACCTGGTCTTCGTCTCCAAGCTGCGTGCCGCAGGCGTGGACCCGATGGCAATCCGGCTGGCCCTCCTGGCGCACCACCACACGAAGGCCTGGGAGTTCCAAGACCAAGAGATCGAACGCGCAATGGCGAGGCTGACAGCGTGGCGCTCGGCACTCGCTCGCCCGTCCGGCCCCAATGCGCGACCGCTGGTAGACGCGATGCGCATCGCGCTACGCAACGGCCTGGACACCCCAGCAGCGCTGGCGGCGGCAGACAAGTGGATGGAAAGCGATGGAGACGACGCCGAGGCCCCAGGAATGGCCAAAGCCGCGATCGATGCACTACTAGGAATCGTCTAGTCGATGCCCCAGGCGCAAAAGCTAGTCCGCTGAGTCGTGCCGTCGGAGATAGCGCTCGAAGGCTCGCGCGATCGCCTCGCCGGAGGCTTCCGGAAGCGCGGCTTGGTCGTCCCTCAACTCGAGCGAAGCGATGTAGTCGGCGATCTCTCCATCGTCCTGAGCGAGTGCGTCGACGTCGTTCTCCCAGATCTGCGACGCCTCTGGGAGCTCGCCGAGCGGCATCGTGATGTCCAACGCATCCTCGACTCGGTGGAGCAAGGTGAGGGTCGCCTTCGGGCACGGGGGCTGGGCGAAGTAGTGCGGCACGCTGGCCCAGTACGTCACGACGCTGCGCCCAGTGTCAGCGAGCGCTTGATGGAAGACGCTCACTACGCCGGTCGGGCCCTCGTAACGCGACTTGGTGAGGCCGAGGGTGGTCGCGAGCGCATCATCGGAGGCAGAGCCGTTGACGTCGATCGGCCGGGTGTGCGGGACGTCTGCCAGGAGCGCGGCGAGGCAGACGACTCGATCGACCTCGAGCTCGTCGGCATACGCGACCAGCTCCTCGCAGAAGGCACGCCAGCGCATGTTCGGCTCGAGACCGCGCAGCAGCACGACTTCCTGGTCACCGACGGTTGCCAGGGCTAGTCGGGTGGTCGGCCACTCGATCTGACGGGTCACGCCGTCGACGAGACGAACCGTCGGACGATTGACCTGGTAGTCGTAGTAATCCTCGGGGTCGATGGCAGCGAATGGCTTCGCCTTCCACTCCTGCTCGAGGTGCTCGATCGCGTTCGTGGCCGCATCGGCGGCATCGTTCCACCCCTCGAACGCTGCGATCATCATTCGCCGACGACCGGAGCCGCGGGAGACGCTCACCTCGCCAGGGTATGCCTGACCGGCGACCGTCGAGGGTGCGTTGCTAGACCCGTCCGCCGCCGGTCGTGTGGACGATCAGCACGTCGCAAGCCGCACGGTGGCTGATGTTGGCCGGAACCGATCCGAGCAGGCGTCCGGCGAGGCTGTTCAGGCCACGGTTGCCGATGATGCAGAGGTCGACCTTATGACCTTCGACAAGTGCCACCAGCACGTCGACCGGGTCGCCGGCCTCCGCGATCGTCTTGACCTTCTTCGCCCCTGCCTTGGCCGCGATCTCCTTGGCGTCGGACAGCGCGTCCTCCGCCGGGTTGGCGCCCATCACCTTGTACGCAGCCTCGCCCAGCTCCTGGCTCGCGCGACTGCGGTCGCGGTCGGAGATCGGCTGGTACGCCGAAGCGATGATCAACGTGGCACCGGTGTCGGATGCGACAGCCGCGGCGCGCTCCACAGCTCGGAAGGACGAGGCTGAACCGTCAGTCCCGACGAGGATGTTCTTGTAGCTGGCCACGCGCGCTCACCCCTGGCTGCAAATCGCTGCTTGCTGACGGTCGCACGCACCGTATCGGAGGCGCTGGGAACAGTCACGGAGCCTGGATGTGACGCATCTCTTAGGATCGGACGCAATGCGGGCCGTCCTGTTCGACATGGACGGGTTGCTCGTCGACAGCGAGCCGCTCTGGACCATTGGTGAGATCGAGCTGGCCGCTCATCTTGGCGGCACGTGGAGTGACGAGCTCAAGGCCGCCATCATCGGCACCCGACTCGACACCGCGATCGCGACCATCCTCGAGTGGTACGACGCACCTCGGGGTCAGGCAGAAGTCGAGTCTGCGATGGGCTTCTTGCTGGACCGGATGGTCGAGCTGTACCGACGAGACCTCCCGCTCATGCCGGGCGCCGTCGAGCTGATCGACAGCGTGCGGGCTGCCGGCGCCGCGACCGCGCTCGTCTCCTCGTCGTATCGGGTGCTTGTCGACGCCGTGCTCGCCGTGATCGGTGCAGACCGGTTCGACACGAGCGTCGCGGGCGATGAGGTCGGTCAAGGAAAGCCGGACCCTGAGCCCTACCTGACGGCCTGCAAACAGCTAGCCGTGAAGCCGAGCGAAGCGGTTGTGCTCGAAGACGCAATCAGCGGCGTCCGCTCGGCAGAAGCAGCGGGGTGCCAGGTGGTGGCCGTGCCGTGGATCGCTCCGATCGACCCCGCTCCGGGCCGCTATGTGGTCGCGACGTTGAGCGAGATCACGGCCGACTGGCTACTGTCGGTCGGCAGCTCAGGCGGCGTCCCGCCGAACTCGGGGCAGAACTCCTGAAACGAGCACCAGCTGCAGAGCTTGCTCGGCTTGTGGCGCCAGTCGCCGGTCTCTCGCGCCTTCTCGATCGCCGCGCCAATCGCCTCTAGCTGTCGCTCGAGAGCCTCGAGGTCGGCAGCGTCTGGGGCGTAGTCGAGGATCTCGCGATCCGCGAGGTAGTAGAGGCGCAGCAGCTTCGGAAGGACTCCGGTCGTTCGCCACAGCACGAATGCGTAAAAGCGCAACTGGAACAAGGCCTTGCCCTCGAAGGCCTCACGCGGCGACTTGCCGCTCTTGTAGTCGACTACCCGCAGGTCACCTGACGGTGCCCGGTCCAGTCGGTCGACAAAGCCCTTGAGGTGTACGCCGGATGGCAGCGTCGTCTCGACCAGTACCTCGCGTTCGGCTGGCTCGAGGCGCCGTGGGTCCTCGAGCGAGAAGTAGCTGTCGAGGAGTGCCCGCGTTGATGTGATCAACTCAGTCAGCCCGCCGGCGTCATCTGCCACCAGAGCCGCGAGCTCAGCGTCCTCAGCCAGCAGCGCGCGCCATCCCGGCTCCACGTCGGCAGCAGCCGCCTCGACCGTTCGATCGACCGCTGGGAGATCGAAGATGCGCTCGAGGATCCCGTGGATCACGGTGCCACGCGCCGCGACCAGGCTGGGGGGTTCAGGGAGTCTGTCGATCACACGCAAGCGGTAGAGCAGGGCGCAGTTCTTGAAGTCCAACGCGCGCGACGGTGACAGCGACCACAGGGGCGCAGTGGCGACGTCCGATGTGGTCATGACTGGAACGTAGACGTTCGGACCGACAGATTCGCGTACGCCATGGCCGGGTCTCGCGATTCTGAGGAGCCCGTCAGTCACAGGCGCCTACGATTGGCCCGTGAGCGAGCAGTCGCCACAGCAGCCATCAAGGCTCGCGGCGGGCATTCCGGCGGGACGCATCTTCGGCGTGCCCCTGGTGATCTCGCCGGCGTGGGTCTTGCTGGTGATTGTCGGAACCCTCGCCGGACCGAGCGAGATCCGCGACAACATCGCGGTGAGCAACGCAGGCAGCTACGTTGTCGCGCTCGCCTTGATCCTGCTGGTCTACGCCGCCGTCCTTGCTCACGAGGCAAGTCACGTCCTCGTTGCCAAGGCCCTTGGGCTGCGCGTCGGGCGGGTGGTGCTGCAGCTGCTGGGCGCGGTCTCCGAGGTGCTCGACGAGCCGCAGACCCCTGGGCGCGAGTACCTGGTCGCCGCGGTGGGACCGCTCACGTCGGTGCTGTTGGCAGGCATCGCAGCGGCGATTGGCGCATCTTTCCCGGACCACTCGGTGGGCTGGTTGCTGGCGAACTCGACGGCGTCGATCAACGGCGTGGTGGCGGCTTTCAACCTGCTCCCAGGAATGCCGCTCGACGGCGGGCGACTGCTTCGCGCCGCGCTTTGGCACGTCACCGGCGACAAGATGCGTGGCCTACTGATCGCGAGCTGGGTCGGTCGGGGTGTGGCCGGCGCGACCGCTGCCGCAGCGATCGCCCTGTCGAGCTACGACTCCGGCGAATCCACTCTGAGCTCGCTCTACCTGCTGGTCGTCGCCTACTTCATCTGGTGGAACGCTTCGATCTCGATCGCGCAGGCGCGCGTCGGCGCGGTGGTCCCGCGATTGGACCTTTCGCGATTGCTGCGTCCGGCCCTGACTGTCGAGGCACAGCTTCCACTCGCCGAAGCGGTACGACGCGCACGGGCGATCGGTGCTCGTGCGCTGGTCGTCGTCGATGCGCGTGACCGGTGGTCGGGGATCGTTTCCGAGGCTGCGGTGCAGGCGACCCCGGCCGAGCGTCAGCCGTGGATGTCGGTAAGCGACCTGGCCCGACCGGTCGAGGCCGGGCTCGTGCTCTCGCCATCGCTCAGCGGCGAAGACCTCATGTCGGCGGTGCAACGGACGCCGGCAACCGAGTACCTCGTGGCTGAGTCCGGCGGTGCGTTGCAGGGAGTCCTTGCCAGGGCTGACCTGATCGCGTTGTTGCGCGCCTCTGGCGTTCGCTAGCAGCTGTCGCGATCCGGTAGACATCCACGAGTGAGCCCGACCCCGAAGCGGCGTGGTCTTGGTCCGCTGGCGGCCGGCGACCTCGTGCAGCTGACCGATCCAAAGGGCCGGATGCACACGATCCAGCTGACGCCCGGCAAGGAGTTCCACACCCATCGAGGACTGATCGGCCACGACGAGCTGATCGGACAACCTGAAGGCATCGTCGTCAGCTCGGCAGGCGGCACGGACTACCTGGCCCTTCGACCGCTGCTCAGCGACTACGTGCTGTCCATGCCGCGTGGGGCGACGATCGTCTACCCGAAGGACGCCGCGCAGATCGTCGGTATGGCAGATATCTGCCCGGGTGCCAACGTCATCGAGGCCGGAGCTGGGTCGGGCGCGCTCAGCTGCAGCCTGTTGCGCGCGGTCGGCGCGGATGGCTCCGTCACGTCGTACGAGCGGCGTCCGGAGTTTGCGGACGTCGCTCGGGCCAACGTCGAGCGGTTCTTCGGCGAGGTCCCGTCGACCTGGACCCTCGAAGTCGGTGACGTCATCGACGCACCAGGGGAGGCCGTCGCAGACCGGCTGGTGTTGGACATGCTCGCGCCGTGGGAGATCGTCGAGACGGGTGCACGACTACTGGTTCCTGGCGGCGTGTTCTGTGCTTACGTCGCAACCACAACCCAGCTCTCGGCGACGGTGGAGGCGCTGCGATCGCACGGCGGATTCGCTGAGCCGGCGCCCTGGGAGTCGATGGTTCGCGGCTGGCACGTCGACGGTCTCGCCGTCCGCCCGGAACATCGGATGATCGGTCACACCGGCTTCCTCGTCACCACCCGGCGACTGGCTCCAGGCGTGACCGCACCGGTCCGTCGGAAGCGTCCTTCGAAGGGCGCGCCGGGATAGGCGCGACCGCGATCTCCTGATTGAGCGGATTTGGGCGACTCGCGGGGGGCGACTATTTCCCTCATCCGTCGTTTGGCTCAGTTATAGGGTCGACTCGACCGATAACGGAACCGACCAAGGAGGTGGCCGTGCCTGCACGCGAGGACGCTGAGGCACGGGCCGCGAAGTCGGAGGGACGGGCGCAGGAGCTCGCCGACCAGGTCGCGTATCTGGAATCCGAGATCGCAAGCTTGCGCCGACGAATGACCGTCGTACCGCGCGGCGGTCTTGGGATCGAAGAGCGGCTCGCCCAGATGCAAGCCGAGCTCTCCGGCGCGCTGAGTCGCAACGAGCTTTTGGTCACCACCCTCAAGGAAGCGCGCGAGCAGATCGTCGCGCTGAAAGAAGAGGTCGACCGGCTGGCGCAGCCGCCATCGGGCTACGGCTACTTCCTCGGCCTGCACTCCGACGGCACGGTCGACATCTTCACCGGTGGTCGCAAGTTGCGGGTCGCGGTGTCGCCCTCGCTCGAGGCCGAAGAGCTACGTCGTGGCCAAGAGGTCATGCTCAACGAGGCGATGAATGTCGTCGAGGCGCTGTCGTTCGAGCGCCAAGGCGACATCGTGATGCTCAAGGAGCTGCTCGAGGGCGGCGACCGTGCGCTGGTGATCGGGCACACCGACGAAGAGCGCGTCGTCATGCTGGCCGACTCGCTGCAGGACGTGCCGCTGCGGGCAGGTGACTCGCTCCTGTTGGAGTCGCGGTCCGGGTATGCCTACGAGCGGATCCCGAAGTCCGAGGTCGAGGAGCTGGTCCTCGAAGAGGTCCCGGACATCGACTATCTCGACATTGGTGGGTTGCGCGACCAGATCGAGATGATCCGCGACGCCGTCGAGCTGCCGTTCCTGCACAAGGAGCTGTTCATCGAGCACCAGCTCAGGCCACCGAAGGGGATCCTGCTCTACGGGCCTCCAGGCTGTGGCAAGACGCTGATCGCCAAGGCGGTGGCGAACTCGCTCGCGAAGAAGGTCGCGGCGGCCGGCAAGGGCGAGGGTCGGTCGTACTTCCTCAACATCAAGGGTCCTGAGCTGCTCAACAAGTACGTCGGCGAGACCGAGCGGCACATTCGGCTCGTGTTCCAGCGCGCCCGTGAGAAGGCCAGCGAAGGTACGCCCGTCATCGTCTTCTTCGACGAGATGGACTCGATCTTCCGTACCCGTGGGTCTGGCGTGTCCTCGGACGTCGAGAACACGATCGTGCCCCAGCTGCTCAGCGAGATCGACGGGGTCGAAGGCCTCGAGAACGTCATCGTCATCGGTGCCTCCAACCGCGAGGACATGATCGACCCGGCGATCCTTCGGCCGGGCCGACTGGACGTGAAGATCAAGATCGAGCGGCCCGACGCCGAGGCGGCGCGGGACATCTTCTCGAAGTACCTCGTCGTCGAGCTGCCGCTGCACTCCGACGATCTGTCCGAGAACGATGGGTCGCGCGAGGGAACGATCGACGCGATGATCCAGCGGACCGTCGAGCGGATGTACGCCGAGAGCGAGGAGAACCGATTCCTCGAGGTCACCTACGCCAACGGTGACAAGGAAGAGCTCTACTTCAAGGACTTCAACTCCGGCGCCATGATCGAGAACATCGTTGCCAGGGCCAAGAAGATGGCGATCAAGGACTTCCTCGAGTTCGGGCAGAAGGGCCTTCGGATCAACCATCTGATGTCGGCCTGCATCGATGAGTTCAAGGAGAACGAGGACCTTCCGAACACCACCAACCCGGACGACTGGGCACGGATCTCTGGCAAGAAGGGCGAGCGGATCGTCTACATCCGCACGCTTGTCACCGGCAAGCAGGGCGACGAGTCCGGCCGCTCGATCGACACCGTGGCGAACACGGGGCAGTACCTCTAAAGAACCGGGTCAAATCGCGGCTGGCGACTAGCCTGGATGCATGGCGGTCAAGCGTGTCATGGGCACGGAGACCGAGTACGGCATTGCGGTGCCGGGGCAGGGTCCTGCCAACCACATGCTGGCGTCGAGCCAGATCGTCAATGCCTATCTCAACTCGACCAACCACGGCTCGCGTGACCGCAATCCGCGGTGGGACTTCGAAGAGGAGTCACCGCTGCGGGATGCGCGCGGGTTCGACGCCGGCGGCGCGACCAGCCGCGAGCCGGACGTGCTGGGCGACGACGAGGTCGGTCTCGCCAACGCGATCCTGACGAACGGCGCGAGGCTTTACGTCGATCATGCGCATCCTGAGTTCTCGTCGCCAGAGGTGACCAATCCGCGGGATGCCGTGGTGTGGGACAAGGCGGGGGAGCTCGTGATGGCGAGGGCGGCGGAGCACGCCGTACGGATCCCGGGCGCTGGACAGATCCAGCTGTACAAGAACAACACCGACAACAAGGGCGCGTCGTACGGCGCTCACGAGAACTACCTGATGCGGCGCGAGACGCCGTTTGCCGACATCGTCCGCTACCTCACGCCGTTCTTCGTCACGCGGCAGGTCGTCTGCGGCGCCGGGCGGGTGGGGATCGGTCAGGACGGGCACGGGCATGGCTTCCAGGTCTCGCAGCGCGCGGACTTCTTCGAAGTCGAGGTCGGACTCGAGACCACCTTGAAGCGCCCGATCATCAACACCAGGGACGAGCCGCATGCCGACCCGGAGCGATACCGCCGGCTGCACGTGATCATCGGCGACGCGAACATGAGCGAGCTTTCGATCTACCTCAAGATCGGCATGACGTCGATCGTGCTTTCGATGATCGAGGAGGGCTGGTTCGTCGAGAACGGGGTCGACCTCGGGATCGACTCACCAGTGGCGGCGCTCCGCGCGATCTCGCACGATGCATCACTGAAGCACAGCGTGAAGCTGCGGGACGGTCGCACCGTGACCGCGCTGGAGCTGCAGTCGGAGTTCCTCGAGCAGGCACGGAAGTTCGTCTCGTCCCGGTACGGCGCCGATGCGGATGCGGAGACGCTCGACGTGCTTGCCGAGTGGGAGCAGGTGCTGATCCGGCTTGCCGACGATCCGATGTCGCTTGCGGGAGAGCTCGACTGGGTCGCGAAGCTTTCGTTGCTCGAGGGATACCGAGAGCGCGAGGGGCTCGACTGGAGCGCGCACAAGCTTCAGCTGGTCGACCTTCAGTACAGCGACGTGCGGAAGGACAAGGGCCTCTACAACCGGCTGGTGGCGCGTGGGCGGATGCGCCGGCTGCTGAGTGACGAGGAGATCTCTCGCGCCGTCCTCGAGCCGCCGACCGACACCCGCGCCTACTTCCGCGGCCGATGCCTGTCGAAGTACGCCGTGGATGTCGCGGCGGCGTCGTGGGACTCGGTCATCTTCGACGTCGGACGCGATTCGTTGCAGCGGGTGCCGATGTTGGAGCCGTTGCGGGGCACCAAGGCGCACGTCGAGGGGCTCCTCGCGCGCTGCGACACCGCCGCCCAGCTGGTCGACGAGATCACCAGCACTCGCTGAGGGCTACTGAGGCGGGAACTGATCACGCAGCGTGAAGGCCTCTGGAGTCGGCCCGTTCGCGCGTAGTGTCGCCAGCCGATCGGCCGCCTCGTCGAGGCTCGGCTGGTGGCCGGCCGGCACCCACCAGAGGACGGTGGTCGGCTGCGTCGGGACCTCGAACCACTCGCGCCGGCGCCGCAGATAGTCGGTGTGCTCGGTGCGGAAGACGAAGTCGTGCAGTGCCTCGGCTGATGCCCAAGTGGACATGTTCACGAGCAGTCGGTCGTCGTCGGTGATTCGGAACGACGTCGCGGCGCCAGAGTCGTCCTGCAGTCGCCAGACGAAGCCGGGCGCGGAGTCGGCGATGGCGTTGATCGGATCGAGCCCTTCGACGAAGCCGCTCATCAGCTCGTCGTCAACCGGTGCGAGGACGACTCCGACGTTCAGCTGCGCAAGGTGCCAGGCCGTGGCTTCCACGCCGCCACGCTAAGCCGTCTCGTCACAGCCGCCGAGTAGCGTTTGAGGTCAGACCAGTACTCAGGAGGCTTGCAATGACGACTCGCGACGACGGCGGCCAGAAGAGCGCGTCACGCAAGACCGAAGACGTGGCTGAGGTCGAGGAGATCGACACCTCGGATGTGCAGGAACGGCACGCCGAGCTGACCGATGACGTCGACGCCATCCTCGACGAGATCGACAGTGTCTTAGAGCAAAATGCCGAGGAGTTCGTGCGTGGCTACGTGCAGAAGGGGGGCGAATAGGCCCTAATGTCCGTTTCGTCTGATTCTTCGTTGGAAAGGCCAGCCAAGCGTTGTCGGGACTGTGGCGAGCTGAAGTCGCTTGATGATTTCTCGTACGCGCCCCGAGGCATCGCCTCGCGGAGCAGCTAGTGCAAGGTCTGTATGCGCGAGCGTTCGAAGGCTTCGTACCGGAAGCGGAAGGCGGCTCGTGGCGAGGCCGTTCGCGAGCCTCGCGTCGCGCCAGACGGACACGCGTGGTGCTGTGACTGCCAGTCGCTGAAGCCGTTGTCGGAGTTTCCGCGAAATCGCTCGGGCCGCAATGGCTACGCCAGCTACTGCAAGCCTTGCCACAACGCCCGAGGTCGCGAGTCCCGTGACCGGCTGTATGGCGGCGGGCGCGAATACCACCTACGCGCGCGCTACGGAATCGGTCAGGCCGAGGTCGATCGGATGCTCGTCGCGCAGCGCGGGCGGTGTGCAGGGTGTGGGAAGCCGAACCCGGAACACGTCGATCACGACCACGCGACGAATGAGGTGGGGCGCGGACTTCTCTGCTTCAACTGCAACCAGGCGCTCGGCAACGTTCGCGACAGGGCGCAGGTCCTTGAGTCCTTGGCCGACTACCTTGCGGTTGCGGGTTATCGCCGAGTCCCGAAGCGGGCCTATCTCCCGCCGGTGGACGTCGTCATCGAGTATGTGGGGCCGTCGCATCCCGGCGCCCTCGACGAGCTGCCTGTGCTCTGAGCGAACCCTTCCGCGCGATCAGGTCGGTGTCATGACAGGCTGGCGCGGTGGATCTCTCCGACGGCACGACGCTTCCGGCCGCGTTCTTCCAGCCCGGCTCGTCGTCATTCAGTGACTTCCTCGGCGTGCATGCCCCTGAGCTGCTGCCGGGACGTCGCGCTCAGCTGATGGCCAACGCGACGCCGATCGAGGCCCCGCACGGCACCACGATCGTCGCGGTCACGCATTCGACCGGCGTGATCCTTGCCGGCGACCGTCGCGCAACGATGGGCAACGTCATCGCCCAGCGTGACATGGAGAAGGTTTTCCAGGCCGACGAGTTCTCGGCGGTAGGGATTGCAGGCACAGCAGGTGTCGCGATCGAGCTCGTCCGCCTCTTCCAGGTCGAGCTCGAGCACTACGAGAAGCTCGAAGGCGTCGTCCTGAGCCTTGAGGGCAAGGCCAACCGACTCTCGCTGCTGATCCGCAACAACCTGCCGATGGCGATGCAGGGCCTCGCGGTCGTGCCGCTGTTCGCCGGCTACGACCTGGAGTCCACGAACCCAGAGACAGCCGGCCGGATCTTCTCCTATGACGTCACTGGCGGCCGCTACGAGGAGCGCAACTTCCACTCGGTCGGCTCGGGCAGCGTCTATGCGCGCGGTGCGTTGAAGAAGCTCTACCGCGACAACTTCGCCGAGGCTGACGCGGTCCTTGCCGTCGTACACGCGCTCTACGACGCAGCCGACGAGGACTCTGCGACCGGCGGGCCGGACCTCACCCGCCGGATCTATCCCGTCATCACCTCGGTTACCACCGACGGCTTCCGCCGGCTTCCCGACCACGAGGTCGCCACGATCACCGAGCAGGTGGTCGCCGAACGCATGACCAGCCCCGGCGGCCCGCAAGCCCCTCTGCACTAGGGCAGTCTCCGCAGTAATCGACAACAGCCGGACTAGAGAGGACCACGACCAGCGATGACGATGCCCTTCGGCTACGTCTCACCCGAGCAGGTCATGAAGGACCGCGCGGACTACGCCCGCAAGGGCATCGCCCGCGGTCGCGCCGTGCTTGTCATGAGCTACGGCGGCGGCATCCTCTTCGTCACCGAGAACACCTCCAGCGCGCTGCACAAGATCTCCGAGATCTACGACCGAATCGGGTTCGCAGCCGTCGGCAAGTACAACGAGTTCGAGAATCTCCGAGTCGCAGGTGTCCGCATGGCCGACCTACGCGGCTATTCCTACGACCGCCGTGATGTGACCGGCCGGGCGCTTGCCAACACCTACGCCCAGATTCTCGGCACGATCTTCTCGAGCGGCGGCGAGAAGCCGTTCGAGGTCGAGCTCACGGTCGCGGAGGTCGGCGACGAACCCGTGAGTGACCAGCTCTACCGCCTCACCTACGACGGCAGCGTCGCGGATGAAGAGGGCATCGTCGTCATGGGCGCCTCCGCTGACGAGGTCGGCGCTGTGCTGCGCGAAGACCGACGTGAGGACATGGACCTCAGTGAGGCGGTGAAGCTCGCGGTACGAGCCCTCAAGGCCGCGGACAGCGAGCCGCGAGAGATCGCGGCTGAGGCGCTCGAGGTTGCGATCCTGGAGCGAAGCCGACCACGCCGGAAGTTCCGTCGTCTCCGCGACGCGGCGGTCGCCGAGATTCTCGCGGGGTAGCTCGGCCGAGGGCTAGACCTGCTGCCCCGCTCGTACCAGCCGGATGTGGCGAAACCTCGGGACAGCGCGCAGCAGCTTGATCGCCTTGGCAAGGCTGTAGACCTGCCCGGGCGTCTGCATCAACGGCACATCAGGGATCGGACCTGCCGGCAGCACCGTCAGCATCCCGAACAGCTTGTTGCCGACCGTGACGGGCGCTCCGGCATCTGCGGTCTTCAACATCGCCATCGAGGTCAGTTCGGTAGCCCAACCGGCGTTGTGGGTCGCCCCGGCCGACCCGGTCGCCGAGCCCAGCCGCAGGGCCGTGCCTGAAGACGGCATCGAGCTCGGGACTGCCTTCGGCCCCGCGGTGTCGGGGATTGTCGAGGTGACGCGGACCCGGTCGCGTCGATCGACCCTGACTAGCGCAAGATCGTTGTAGTAGCAGTGGTTCTGGTTCAGCACACCGGTCTTCTGCATCTCGGTGAACGAGTTGTAGACCACCGTGCCGCGGTACCTCGCACCGCCGATGAACGCAGGGACGCCCAGCGGTGTGATGGGTTCGACGCACCCGTTCTGGACCTTCCCGAGGTCGATCCCGCCGCACGATGCAGGCACCGCGAGATAGACCGCGTGGCCCTGTCGCAGGACTGCGCCGATCTCGCAGCTGATCCCACCAAAGTTGACCTCGCCGCCCGGGTGGATGGTCTTGGTCGTCGCGGCCGCGACCGTCGCTCCGGGCAAGCCCGCGAGCGCGGGCAGGCCGAGCAGAGCGGCAGTCGTCGTGGCGACTCCAACGCGAACAATCCGCGGCCTCACAGACACCTCCACGCTTGTGACTCAGGTCACACTTCGTTACGCCTCGGCAACATCCTGCCCGGCGGGCGCCGCGTCAAGCCCGCGCGCCGTACGCTCGGCTCGTGGACCGGCGGATTTATGGCCTCGAGAACGAGTACGGCGTCACGTGCACGTTCCGCGGTCAGCGCCGTCTGTCTCCGGACGAGGTCGCGCGATACCTGTTTCGGCGCGTCGTTTCATGGGGTCGCAGCAGCAACGTCTTCCTGAAGAACGGCGCCCGGCTCTACCTCGATGTCGGCTCCCATCCGGAGTACGCGACACCAGAGTGCGACGACGTCATCGAGCTCGTCACGCACGACAAGGCGGGGGAGCGGACTCTCGAGGGCCTGCTGATGGACGCCGAACGGCGGCTGCGCGAGGAGGGCATCGCTGGCGACATCTTCCTGTTCAAGAACAACACCGACTCGGCCGGCAACTCCTACGGCTGCCACGAGAACTACCTCGTCGGGCGCCACGGCGAGTTCAGTCGCCTCGCCGACGTACTCATCCCGTTCCTGGTGACGCGCCAGATCATCTGCGGCGCCGGCAAGGTGTTGCTCACGCCGCGCGGCGCGGTCTACTGCGTCAGCCAGCGCGCCGAGCACATCTGGGAAGGGGTCTCGTCGGCGACAACGCGCAGTCGCCCCATCATCAACACTCGCGACGAGCCGCACGCCGACGCGGAGCGGTTCCGCCGGCTGCACGTCATCGTCGGCGACAGCAACATGTCGGAGACGACGACACTGCTGAAGATCGGTACGACGGACCTCGTGCTGCGGATGATCGAGGCCGGCGTGGTGATGCGCGACCTCACACTGGAGAACGCGATCCGCGCGATCCGCGAGGTCAGTCACGACGTGACCGGGCGTCGTACGGTCAAGCTCGCCAACGGCCGCGAAGCCAGCGCCCTGGACATCCAGCAGGAGTACTTCGTCAAGGCTCGCGATTTCGTTCAGCGCCGTGGCGGAGACGCG
>DATAVE010000094.1:0-7315 GCA_036267875.1 Mycobacteriales bacterium | reverse complement strand
GTCGGCCGCAGCTGGCTGACCTGGACCGGCTGGTAGGCGAGGCCGTTGTTGCACGTGGTGAACGGCGCGGCAAACCAGGGCGTGCCCGCCGGCACCGCGAGGGTCTCATCGCCCTTGCTGGTGTGAACGATCGGATAGGTGCACGGCGACGTCTCGTCGTTGAGCAGGTAATAGGGCTGGTTGAGCTGACGGGCCAGCCGGTGCAAGACGGCGTCCTCCTGCGCCTGCGGCAGCCGATCCAGCGCAGTCCGGTCGACCGAGACGACCAGCGCAGGCTTGTTGTCGACGAACGGCTTGCCGGTGTCGTCGAGGATCTCCCCGCGAGGTGCCGGGGTGACGACGTCGTGGACCTGCTGGCTGAGCGCCTCCTGTGTGAGCGTCGGCGCGTCGAGCACCTGGAGGTACCAGAGCCGGCCGAGCAACGTCGCGACTAGGGAGAAGATGAGCACGCCGAGCACCACGAGACGAAGGCGCGAGCGGTCAGGCACGTGGCAGGCAGGCTTCCGGTCGGGCGATCCACGGGTAGGACTGAATGCGGGGTGAAGCAGAACTCATTTGGCGCTATCGCGATCCGGCCGGCTCGAACCGGCGAGCCGCGGCGGAGACGAGGGGGACCACGAACGGCGCCAAGAACACATCGTAGACAACAGTTGCCAATAGCGCGTGTGCCGCGATTCCCGCCGAGATGTGAGCGTTTCCGAGCAGGTCACCGAGCGCTGCGTAGAGCGCAACGACGCCGAACGAGGCGCCCGCAACGACCGCGATGATGGTCGGGACCGAGCTCTCCTCACCCGCCTCGAGCATGCCCGCGACATAGCCGATCACGGCGTAGGAGAAGGCGAGCTCGCCGGCGTAGTGGTCGGTGGGTGGCATGACGTCAGCGAGCAGGCCGGCAGAGAAGCCGAGTACGGCGCCGCGCTGCGAGCCGCCGACGAGGGCGAACGCGACGACGACCACCACGAGCAGATCCGGCGTGCCGAGCGGCAGGTGCACCCGATTGACCACACAGACCTGCAGAATCAACACCGTCACGACGACGCCGATCCGAAGCGCAATCCGTGACGCGGTCATGGCGTCTTCGGAGCGCCGCTGGTCGGCGTGATCGACGGAGTCAGGCTCGGCGTGGTCGAGGGGGTCGTACCCGGCTGCCCTGGCGTGGCTGTCACCGTCACCGTCACCGTGGGGGCGGGCGTGGGCGATTTCGGTAGCAGCAGGTCGTGCGGAATCGATGCTGGCGAGCTGACTACCACTGCGACGATGTCTAGCGAGCCGAACGACACGAACGGATGAACGGTCGCTGTCTGCGCGAGCTGGCCCGTCGACGGCGCGACGGAGGTCACCGTCCCGATGGGCACCTCCGGCACGAACGGACCACCCGGGCCGGAGGCGAAGCTGACGAGCTGCTGGCCCGTGGTCAGTCGAACCGTGTTGTCGAGCAGCTGCAAGCTCATGTCCTTGCCGCGACCGTTGCCCTGCAGCGAACCCACCGCGAGCGTGCCGGTCGACAGCCGTACGCCGACGGTGAAGTTCGAGTCGTTCGCCAGCTGGACGGTGGCGTCGTTCCGGCTTACCCCGACGACGCGGCCGACGAGACCGGCACCGCTGATGACCGTCTCGTTCTTGGCGATCCCGTTCGCGGTGCCCCGGTCGATCGTGACCGTGGACTCGAAGCCGAATGCGGCGCCGTACGCCGTAACGCGGGCCGCGACCGTCGTGAACTGTGCGAGCCCGGCGAGGTGGAGCAACTGGCGCTCCTGGTCGTACTCCTCGCGCTGGATCGCCGTCATCCGCAGTTGGGTCTCGAGGTCGGCGACCTTCTTGTGGAGGTCCTCGTTCTCGTGCTTGTAGCTGCCGAGGTGACCGAGCCCGGAGAACCACGACCCGATCGGATGGACGACGTCATCCACCACGGTCTCGATCGGACCGAAGATCGTCGAGGCAACCTTCCGCACCCCACCGAGAGAGCCCGAGCGGTAGTCGAGCGTGATCAGCGTGAGCGCCGTCAGCAGCAGAAGCGTCAGCACCAAGCGCGCGCGTCGCGCATTCCTCACTGCGTCGCGCCCCGCGCGCAAATGGACAGTGCTCTCATAGCGAAGCGCAACGTTAGTGGCAGCGGAGCGCTGCCACTCGCGTTAGCGGCGTGGCTCGCTGATGAGTACTTGCTGCAGCGCCTCGAACTCCTCGACGCACTTGCCGGCGCCCATGGCGACGGAGTTCAGCGGGTTGTCGGTCACGTGGATCGGCATGCCAGTCTCGTGACGCAGCCGCTCGTCGAGACCGGTCAGCAAGGCTCCACCACCGGTGAGCACGATGCCGCGGTCCATGATGTCGCCGGAGAGCTCCGGGGGCGTCTTGTCCAGCGTCGTCTTGACGGCGTCGACGATCGCGTTGACCGGCTCCTCGACCGCCTTGCGGATCTCGTCCGCGCTGACCACGATCGTCTTCGGCAGGCCGGTCACCAAGTCGCGGCCGCGGATCTCGGCGTGCGGCTCGTCGGGCGCGGGGAACGCCGACCCGATCGCCATCTTGATCTCCTCAGCCGTCCGCTCGCCGAGCATCAGGCTGTATTCCTTCTTCACGTACGCGATGATCGAGGCGTCGAGCTCGTCGCCACCGGTACGGATCGACTGGCTCGTGACGATGCCGCCGAGGGAGATCACCGCGACCTCGGTCGTGCCTCCGCCGATGTCGACGACCATGTTGCCGGTCGGCTCATGGACAGGCAGCCCGGCGCCGATCGCGGCGGCCATCGGCTCCTCGATGATGAAGACCTTGCGGGCACCGGCCTGGTAGCCGGCGTCCTTGACCGCGCGCTGCTCGACGCCGGTGATGCCACTCGGCACGCAGATCACGAGGCGCGGACGCGCGGTACGACGCCGCTTGTGCACCTTCTGAATGAAGTAGCGCAGCATCCGCTCGGTGGTCTCGAAGTCGGCGATGACGCCGTCCTTCAGCGGGCGGATCGCGACGATGTTGCCGGGCGTGCGGCCGATCATCCGCTTCGCCTCGGTGCCGACCGCGAGGATCCCGGAAGTGTTGGTGTTGATCGCGACGACGCTGGGCTCGTTGAGCACGATCCCCCGGCCGCGCACATAGACGAGCGTGTTGGCCGTGCCGAGGTCGACAGCCATGTCACGGCCGAGGAACCCGCTGGTGTTCTGCGCCATACGGCGTTTGCCTTCCGTATCGGGGAATGCGAGCGCCAGGGTTAAATCCGGCAACTCTCGGGGGCAGGCGTCACTCTAGCGTCGATACCTGCCCGACCGAAATGGGTGATTTCGGTCATTGCGACGACCGAAGCGCGCTACAGGTTGGGGAAAAACAGAGAAACCTCTCGCGCAGCGGACTCGGGCGAGTCCGAGCCGTGGACGAGGTTCTGCCCGATCTCGGTGGCGAAGTCGCCGCGGATCGAACCGGGAGTCGAGGCAACCGGGTCGGTGACCCCCATCAGGCCCCGGACGGCCTCGACGGCACGGTGACCCTCTGCGACGATCGCGACCAGCGGACCGCCGGTGATGAAGTCGACCAGTTCGCCGAAGAACGGCTTGCCCTCGTGCTCGCCGTAGTGCTGGCTGGCGGTCGCACGATCGAGCGTGCGCAGCTCGAGGGCGACGATCGTCAGACCCTTGCGCTCGAGGCGACCGACGATCTCGCCGATCAGGCCGCGCCGCACGCCATCAGGCTTGACAAGGACAAGAGTTCGCTCAGACACGCGCGACAGGTTAGCCGGACGCCGGCAGATGGCCCCCGGTCACAAGTGCCACTGCCGGAGCCAATAGATCCAGATGCCGGCAAACGCGGCACCGACGATGTACATCGGCCAGGTGGCTATCCCGGCGCCGACGGCGAGAACCTGCACGACGGAGGAGAAGACCTTGCCACCCCGCCGGCGCAGCATGGCGGTCGCGAGGATCAGGAGTACGACGAGTCCAGCGAGGTAGCCGACATCGAAGCCGGAGACATGCCCGCGCTGCGCGGTCGTCACCGCTGGAATGGCGAGCAGGACGACGAGCGCCTCCATCGTCAGGCCGGCAGATCCGATCGCGTAGAGCCCGCGCGGCGCGGCCCGCTCCGTCATCGGGCACCTAGGAGGTGGCGGGCATCCCCGACCGTCACGATCGACCCGGTGATCAGGACGCCCGAGCCCCCAAGCTCGCCCGAGGCTTCGGCAGCAGCGATCGCTGCCTCGATCGCGTCATCGAGGCGCACTGTGGCGGACACCCGATCTTCGCCGAAGACCTCCAGCGCTACCGCCATCAGATCCTCTACCGACAGTGTCCGGGGCGAGCTGTTGGTCGTGACGATGACCTCGCTCACGACCGGTTCGAGCTGCTCGAGCAGGCCGAGCGCGTCCTTGTCACCGAGCACCGCAACCACAGCGACGATCCGGTCGAAGCCGAACGCGTCCTCCAGCGCCGCCGCCAGCGCGGCGGCGCCCGCCGGGTTGTGCGCGCCGTCGATCAGGACGGTCGGGCTGCGTCGCAGCACCTCCATGCGGCCGGGCGAGCGCACGGCGGCGAAGGCGGCCTGCACGGCGTCGATATCCAGCGGACCGTGGTCGCGAGCGCCGAGGAACGCCTCGACGGCAGCCAGTGCGCAGGCCGCATTGCTCGCTTGGTGCTCGCCGTAGAGCGGCAGGAAGATCTCGTCGTACACGCCGGCGAGGCCCTGCAGCTCGAGCACCTGGCCGCCGATCGCCACGTTGCGGGAGCGCACCCCGAAGTCGACGCCTTCGCGCAGGATCGTTGCGCCGACTTCCTGCGCGCGCTCGGCGAGGACTCGGGCCGCGACGTCTGGCTGCGGCGCCGAGATGACGGTCGCGCCGGGGTGGATCAGCCCGGCCTTCTCCCCCGCGATCTCCTCGATGGTGTCGCCGAGGATCCCGATGTGGTCGAGGCTGATCGGGGTGACGATGGCGACTGGCGCGTTGATGACGTTGGTCGCGTCCCAGCGCCCGCCCAGGCCGACCTCGACGACCGCAACATCGACCGGGGCGTCGGCAAACGCCGCGAAGCTCATCGCGGTGAGCAGCTCGAAGAAGGTGACCCGGTCCGGGTGGCGCCCGTCGACGACCTCGGCGTACGGCGCGATCTCGTCGTAGAGCTCGACGAATCGCTCGGCGGTCAGTGGGTCGCCATCGACGCAGATCCGCTCGGTGACGTGCTCCAGGTGCGGCGAGGTGTGCCGGCCGGTGCGTAGCCCGAGCTCGCGCAGCAGCTGGTCGGCCATCCGGGCAGTCGAGGTCTTGCCGTTCGTCCCGGTGATGTGGATCGAGGGGTACGCCCGCTGCGGCTGCCCGAGCAGGTCGAGCAGATCGACGATGCGGTCCAGGTCCGGGACCATCCGTGACGGGTAACGGTCCTCCAGGGCGCGATCGACGCGGGCAAGGTCAGCCGGGTCGGGCTCGACGGCCGTCTCCTCGATCCCGTCCGGCTCCTCGTCCTCCCCGATATCCACGGGCCCAGCGTATTGATGATCCTTAGACTCACCTCTCGTGACCGTCCCCGAGAAACCGACCCTCGACGGTCTCGAGCAACGTTGGGGCGACGCCTGGGAGGCGGGCGGCACCTACCGCTTCGACCGGTCGAAGACGCGCGGTGAGATCTACTCGATCGACACTCCGCCGCCGACCGTGAGCGGCTCGCTCCACGTCGGGCACGTCTTCTCCTACACGCATACCGACCTGATCGCCCGCTACCAGCGGATGCGCGGCCGCGAGGTCTTCTACCCGATGGGCTTCGACGACAACGGCCTGCCGACCGAGCGTCGGGTGCAGAACTACTACGGCGTGCGCTGCGACCCGTCGCTGCCGTACGACCCGGACTTCACCCCGCCGGGCGAAGGCGGCTCGGCCAAGGAGCAGCTACCGATCTCGCGCGGCAACTTCATCGAGCTCTGCGTTCGCCTCACCGGAGAAGACGAGAAGGCGTTCGAGGGGCTGTGGCGCCGGCTCGGGCTCTCGCTCGACTGGTCGCTGCAGTACACGACAATCGAGCCCCGGTCGCGAGCAGTGGCTCAGCGAGCGTTCCTGCGCAACGTCTCGCGCGGCGAGGCCTACCAGGCCGAGGCACCGACGTTGTGGGACGTGACCTTCCGTACGGCGGTCGCGCAGGCCGAGCTCGAGGACCGCGACCGGCCCGGCGCCTACCACCGCGTGGCGTTCACCTCCGTGACGTCGGGCGAGCCGGTCTACATCGAGACGACGCGGCCCGAGCTGCTCGCGGCCTGCGTCGCACTGGTGGCGCATCCCGATGACGAGCGCTACCAGCCGCTGTTCGGTACGTCGGTGCGCACGCCGCTGTTCGGCGTCGAGGTGCCGATCGTTGCCCACCACCTCGCCGCGCCCGACAAGGGATCGGGCATCGCGATGATCTGCACGTTCGGTGACCTGACCGACGTGATCTGGTGGCGCGACCTGCAGCTGCCGACCCGGGCGATCGTGGGCATCGACGGCCGCATCGTGGCGACGCCACCAGCCGGCGTCGACGCGGCGGCGTACGAGCGAATCGCCGGGAAGACGATGTTCTCCGCGCAGCAGGAAGTGGTCGAGATGCTGCACGAGTCCGGCGCACTCGACGGTGACCCGCGCCCGATCACCCATCCGGTGAAGTTCTTCGAGAGGGGCGACAAGCCGCTCGAGATCGTGACGTCGCGCCAGTGGTACATCCGCAACGGTGGCCGCGACGAGGACCTCCGAGAAGCGCTCCAGCAACGCGGCCGGGAGCTCGACTGGCATCCGGCGTACATGCACAGCCGCTACGAGAACTGGGTCGGCGGCCTGACCGGTGACTGGCTGATCAGTCGCCAGCGGTTCTTCGGCGTTCCGATCCCGGTCTGGTATCCGGTGGGCAGCGACGGCAACCCCGACTACTCATCACCGATGCCCGCGGCTGAGACCACACTTCCCGTCGATCCGTCGACCGACTGCCCACCAGGCTTCGAGGAGTCACAGCGCGGCGCCGCGGGCGGCTTCATCGGCGACCCGGATGTCATGGACACCTGGGCGACCTCGTCCCTGACGCCGCAGATCGCGGGCGGCTGGGGCAGCGACGACGACCTGTTCGGCCGGGTCTTCCCGATGGATCTGCGGCCGCAGGCGCACGACATCATCCGGACCTGGTTGTTCTCGACGATGGTGCGCAGCCATCTCGAGCACAGCACAGTGCCCTGGACGCACGCGGCGATCTCCGGCTTCGTCGTGGACCCGGACCGAAAGAAGATGAGCAAGTCCAAGGGCAACGTCGTGGTGCCGACCGAGATCCTCGACAACTACGGCGCCGACGCCGTGCGCTGGCGCGCGGCAAGCACCCGGCCC
>DATAVE010000093.1:0-31217 GCA_036267875.1 Mycobacteriales bacterium | reverse complement strand
TCAGCAAGTGGGTGAAGTCGCGGTGGTTCGCGCCGAACGCGTTGAAGAAGGTTGGCTCGACCGAGGCGCTCAAGGGCACGTACGTCCCGCACTGGACGTACGACGCGCAGACCGCGACTGACTACACCGGCGAGCGCGGCGTGCACTACTACACGACCGAGACGCGGACCGTGAACGGGCGGACCGAGACGTTCCAGCAGGTGCACACGCGTTGGTCTCCCGCGTCCGGTCACGTGTCGCGCGCCTTCGACGACGTCGTCGTGCCGGCGAGCGGCGTACTTCCGCAAGCCAAGCTGGACAAGATGGGGCCATGGACGCTGGCCCAGGCGCAGGCGTTCGACCCGCAGTACCTCGCGGGCTACACCGCGCTGCGTTATGACGTCGATCCCGACAACGGCCTGGTCACCGCGAAGGCCAAGATGCAGGACGTCATCAGCGGTGACTGCCGCAGCGACATCGGAGGTGACGAGCAGCGGGTGTCGTCGATGTCGGTTCAGTACGCGACAATGATGTTCAAGCTGATGCTGCTGCCGCTGTGGATCGCGTCCTACGTGTACGCCGGGAAGACCTACCAGGTCCTGATCAACGCGAACACTGCCGAGGTCATCGGTGACCGCCCATACAGCAAGCTCAAGATCGCGCTCGCGGTGATCGGCGCGCTCATCGTGATCGGTGTCGGGATTGCGATCTACCTGCATACGAAACATCACTCGTCGACCACGCAGCAGGGTCTTGCGGCGCTGCACGGACTCAGACAGGCGCTGCGCGCAGGGCGCTAGCTACTGAGCTTCTTGATCGTCTCGACCAGGCTCGCGGGGGTCTGGTCGCCCGTGGGGGCAAGGTTCACGTTGAGCTGGGTGACGCCGGCTTCGGCGAGCGCTGCGATCCGGTCGGCGACGTAGCCCTGCGGACCGCAGATCGAGACTGCGTCGAGCAGCGCCTCGGGGACGGCGGCGGCTGCCTCGTCCTTCTTGCCGTCGAGGTAGAGATCCTGGATCAGTTCTGCCTCTGCCTCGTAGCCGTAGCTGCGAACGAGGTTGTTGTAGAAGTTGCGGCCGCGAGCGCCCATGCCGCCGATGTAGAGCGCCATCATCGGTCGTGCGAGATTGCGAAGGTCGCGAATCTCATCACCTTCGCCGATCGCGACCAACGCGGTCGCCGAGATCTGCAATGGCCCGAGGTCGGGGTTACGGCGGGCGAAGCCGGCGTCGAGGTCGGCACCCCAGGTTGCCTTGGCCTTCTCGGCCAGGAAGAAGAACGGGAGCCAGCCGTCAGCCGCCTCGGCCATCAGCTGCACGTTCTTCGGCCCGATCGCCGCGACCCAGATCGGGATGTGCGACCGCAGTGGCTTGTTGATCAGCTTGAGCGGCTTGCCAAGACCGGTGCCCTGGTCGGGCGGCAACGGGAGTGTGTAGTGAGCGCCTTCGTGGACCACTCGCTCACGCGCCCAGACCTTGTGGCAGATCTCGATGATCTCCTTTGTGCGGCCAAGCGGCGCGTCGTAAGGGACGCCGTGGAAGCCCTCGATGACCTGCGGGCCGGACGCGCCGAGACCGAGCGCCGCACGACCTCCGCTGAGTGCGTCGAGGCTGGCCGCAGTCATCGCGATCAGGGTTGGCGTACGGGTGTAGATCGGCAGGATGGCCGAGCCGATCGTCACGGTCTTCGTGATTGCAGCGAGGTAGCCCATCTGCGTGGGCGCATCGAAGCCGTACGCCTCTGCCACCCACACCGTGTCCAGGCCCGCGAGCTCGAGGTCGGTGATCCGGCGCGCAGCGGCGGCCATATCGCCGCCGGCGTAGTCGAGGGTGGTCGAGATTTTCATCGGGCTGCTCCGGTGATAGTCGAGACGATGGACCACATCATCACAAGGTGCTCCGCACAGCGTGTCAGGCCTAGGCCCGCCGGTGCCATGTCCGAATCCCGCGAGTAACGGTTGGCGCGAGGCGCGATGGTTGAGGCATGACCAACGCCATCTCTGTTCGGATACGGCCCATCGACGCCGCTGTGCGGCGCCACCACCACTCACGATGGCTCCGATCCGACGGCTGCGCTCGCCGAGGTACTGGCGGCACCTGGCGTCGTCGAGGTGCACAGCCGCAACATCGCGTATGGATGCTTCATGTTCGTCGCGACCGCCTGACGCAGGACGGCCACTAATCTTCGGGTGTGGGGCCGTTAGCTCAATTGGCAGAGCTGCGGACTTTTAATCCGTAGGTTGTGGGTTCGAGTCCCACACGGCCCACAAGGTCACGTTGCGTCCAGGGAGGCGCCCGCCGATGCAGCGGTCTCAGCCAGCCGGAGGTCCTTTCGCCAGTGCACCGGCGGGATGTCGGTCGGCTTGATGCCGGCCGGTGCGGCCACGACAGACGGGATCGCCTGGATGAGCGTGATCGCGAATCCCACGTAACCGGGCCCGCCCGATTCGCCCGCCATGTTGTCGAGATTGGAGAACGTGGGCTCGACGCTCATCACGGTTTGGGACGACGGTCGGCCCTCGATAGAGATGATCCACTGCGTGGACGCGGTGACGTGCTCGGGGCGCATCGCCTCAGTGAGGTACCAGCCGACCTTCATGCGGATGAACGGCTTGTCGCCGACGTAGCCGATGGACTCGTACGAGACGTTGCCGGTCCGGCCGGCTTCGATCGTGAGGATCGGCGATTCGAGGCGGTGGGGCGCGGCAACGGAGTGCGCGGTTGCCTCAATCCTGGACAGCTCGACGCCCATCTCATCGGCGACGTGCTCGATCATCTGGAACCAGTACTGCTTTTGGTACCAGAGCGCGGCGCTGTTCTCGTCCATCGACTGGGCGGGGTCGCCGCCCAGGCCGATCACTTCAAGGACTCCGGGATTGGCCTGCTGGACGCAGTCGAAGTACTCCTCGATGCGGATCTCCTTGATGTCGTTGGAGAACGCCGTGAGGGTCATCATCAGCCGGTGCGCGGCGAAGTCGGGGTTTGCGCCGCCGGCGTAGAACGTGCCGCCGCCGCGCTCGGCCGCCTCGGTGAGCCGGGCCCCGAACTCGGGGTCGCGCGCCTTGAGATTGGTGTAGGGGTGCGACGTGATCACGTTCTTGCCGGCCTCGAGCAGTGACACGTAGTCGTCCAGGACGGCTGCGCCCGGGTAGTCGAGCGCCGTGTGCAGCACGACATCGCAGTTGAGTGCGAGGAACTCCTCGAGATTGCCCGTGGCGAGCACGCCGATCGGCTCGACGCCCACAATCGTTCCGATGTCCCGCCCGATCTTGGCCTCGCTGTAGGCGAGGGCACCGACTACTTCCAGCTCCGGCAGCCGGATCGCCTCTCGGATGCAGATCGCCCCAACATCGCCCGGCCCCCAGACTGCGACTCGGTACGGTGCTCGCATCGCGGCTTCTCCTCGCTCGATGGCTGCGCCGCCGGTGTGGCGCGCGACCTCCAGCAGCGTGACATTTCTTGAAATAAGTTTCAATAACTTCTTGAAATAGTTTTCAAGAGCCGTGGTGGCGCGGCATGATGTGTTCACCCATGGCCGACCCCCGACCGATACGCACCCGGCGCCTCCTGCTTGATGCCGGCGGGCAGCTGATCGCAGAGCGCGGAGTCGCCGGACTCAAGCTCGCCGACATCACCGGGCGAGCGGGTGTCGCGCTCGGCTCGTTTCAAAATCACTTCGCGTCTAAGGACGAGCTCGTCGAGGCAGTGATCGTGGAGGCGGTCCAGACGCTGGCGGCACAGATCGTCGAGGGACCCGCGGCCGACGATAACGATCCGGCGGCGGCCCCGATCGTCGCCTTGCGCAGATTCGTCCGCCTCGCCTACGAGGATCCTGCGTTCTGCCGCCTGCTCGTGAACCTCAGCCGCAGCGAGGAGATCTTCGTATTCGCCATACGTCCGTACGCCCATGCCGCACTCGAGCGCGCGGTCAGCGCCGGCGCCCTTCACATCGCCGACGTCGATCTTGCCGTCACGTTCACGGTCGCCGGCGCGCTGGCGGTCATCCGCCGCATCCTTGACGGGCACCTCGACTCCGACGCCGACGTCACGTTGGCGTACGCCGTTCTTCTGAGCTTCGGTGTCGACCCCGACGAAGCCGAACGGCTCTCGTCAGCGCCGCTCCGGTAGCGGGCAGCTCGCGGATCAGCTGAGATTCGGAAGGGTGACGCGCTTGCTCTGCCCGGGCCGGAGCCAGATCTTTTGCCAGCCGAAGAGGCGAAGTGGCGGTTCGCCGATCGATGCCGGGAAGCCGACGTACGCCTGTGGAATCGCCGCGGCTCTGCGGTCGCCGTGGTTGGTGACGGTGAACGAAATGGTCGCGACCTTGTGGTTGCTCGAGATCTTCGTTGGTGCGAGGACCTGCTTGGCACGGACGGCAGGCGACGACGTCGCGAACGACCCGCCGTAGGTGAGACCGAAGCCGAACGGGAAGAGCGGCGTGAGGTGCTTCGCGTCGTACCAGCGGCATCCGAGCAGCAGGTGGCTTCGACGAGCTAGGAGTCGTAGTCGGTGACCAAGGGCCCTGAAGCCAGAGGTTGGTCAGGCGACATCACGAAGAAACCAGGTCACGGACCATTAGCCGTGACGCAGATGTCGATCGCTGGCCCTGAGCAGTCCAGATAAGTCCCGAAGCACGTGGGTCATTCTTCTAGCCATTAGGAACCGGGCAGCCGCGGTGGCAGCCACGTGGATGGACTTTTGCGGATTCGAGCGACCGGCAGCGGACGGCCAAAACGGTCTGACCTCCGGCAATGCATCTTTACGGCTCGCAGTGGACGTCCCCGAAAGGCCCTTTTAATCCGTAGGTTGTTGGTTCGAGTCCCACACGGCCCACCAACCGCGCTCACCTAGGGTCGGGTCATGTCGCTTGTGCCGTCCGCGGACGACCCCGAAGGTTGTGGCGTTGACCCGACACCCGCACCATTCGAGCCAGAAGCAACCGCGCAGTGGTGGGACGAGTCCCAGCGGCCGACGGTAGGGCCGTCGCCGTCCGCGGTGACCTATTCCGTTCTCGGCCGTGACGTTGCCCAGCACCTTGTCGACGTGCACGACCACTTTCGCAGCGAGCTGAACCAACTGCTTGACCTGTTGGAGCAGTTGCGTGGCGGTCTGATCGGCGGTGGCCAGGCGCGGTCCTTCATCGCTGGGATGACGATTCGACAGAACAGTTGGACGGTCGGGGCTTACTGCGCGTCGTACTGCCGGATGCTCACCCAGCACCACGGGATGGAGGACTCGGCGATCTTCCCGCATCTGCGGTCGAGCGAGCCTGGCCTGGCTCCGGTGCTGGACCGTCTCGCCGAGGAACATCTGGTGATCCACGGCATTCTCGAAAGTGTTGATGCCGCCCTCGTGGGTCATCTGCTCGACCCGACCGATGTCTCGCTGATCGACCAGGCTGCTGATGCCCTCGCCAGGACTCTGCTGTCGCACCTTGCCTACGAAGAGTCCCAACTTCTCGCACCGCTCGCCCGCTACGGCTTCTACTCCGGCCAGGTCCGGTAGCGGGACATTTGTCGAGCGCCAACCGTTCTCAACCGATCTGTGAACTGGTCACCAAGGTCGAAGCCGTACCAGCCCGCTGAAGGCGCCGAGTTCATTGCGGGCCGAGTTCGATCAGCGACGTGGCTAGTGCGTCGCGGGAAGCTCAGCTGCCACTGTGGCCGCGAACCGCAGGCGGTCGTCAAGCAGTGCAACGTCGTGCTTTCGACGCGTCTGCCAGAAGAAGAGCCGGCTGTCGACGACATGCATTCCGCTCAGGGACTGCGCGGGTAGGCCCGACCTGACGGACGCTGACACCGCGGACTTGGCGTATGCCGGATCGCCGGCGAAGACCGCGTAGACGCTGTCGAAAGCCTCGTCGCCCGTAATGACTGGGTTCTCGTCGGCGTGGCGGCCCAGGTTCTTGCGCTCAGTCACATGCAGCCACGGCACCTCTGCCGGCAGCTGCATGACGATCATCGCGAAGTACGTGTCGCCACCTCCGCCGGTAGTGCTGCCGCCAGTTGAGAAATAGAAGTCATAGGCGGCAATCGTGCGTTCGTCGTACTTGCCGGTGATCACTCGATGGGCGTACTGCGGTGAGGATTGTCCGAACGGATAGAACGACAGGCCGTCACACTGGCTGCCGTCCTCGAATGCGTAGTTGTAGCCGTGCGTCCGCGCCCAGGACTGCATCTCGTCGTTGTGGGCCTTGAACGCTCGCTTGTTGCGCCGAGCCAGTGGGATGCCGGCGATGACCAGCGCGATCAGAATGGCGATCCCAATGACCGTGTGCCACATCTACTGCTCCTACGCGCTCGGTGTGCCTACCCTCGACGTATGTGCCGCAGCATCAAACCACTGCACAACTTTGAGCCACCGGCGACCGATGAAGAGGCCCACGCCGCCGCGCTCCAGTACGTGCGGAAGATCAGCGGAACCGCGAAGCCCTCGCAGGCCAACGCGGCTGTGTTCGACCGCGCGGTCGAGGACGTCGCGGCGATGACCCGTCGCCTGCTCGCCGAGCTGACGACCACTGCGCCGCCGAAGGACCGTGAGGTCGAGGCGGCCAAGGCGCGCGCCCGAGCTGCTGAGCGCTACGCCTCCTGATCGGTTAGGGGCGGCGTACGCCGTCCATTCCTGCGTTCGTCGCCGCTTCGGCGACGAGGCCGGGGACGACCTCCGACAACGCAGCCGCATCCCAGATTCCGTCGGTCTCGGCGAACGGGCCGTTCACCCATCCCTCGAACACGGTGATCCGACCGCCGCGTACGCCGAAGACGCGACCGGTGACCTCGGCTGACGCAACACTTGCGAGCCAAACGACCAGCGGCGAGATCGCGGCTGGGGGAAGCTCCTTCTCGGTACCTTCCTGCTTGAACCGATCGAGGTCCTCCGTCATGCGGGTGAGCGCTGTAGGCGAGATCGCGTTGACGGTGATGCCGTACCGCGCAAGCTCGCCGGAAGCGATGATCGTCATCGCCGCGATGCCCGCCTTCGCTGCGCCGTAGTTTGACTGCCCGATGTTGCCGAAGACACCCGAAGCGGACGACGTGTTGATGATGCGGGCATCGGGCTGCTTGCCGGCCTTGGACTGGTCGCGCCAGTACGCCGCGGCATGGTGCATCAGGCCGTAGGTGCCCTTGAGGTGCACTGCGATGACGGCGTCCCACTCGTCTTCGCTCATGTTCACGAGCATCCGGTCGCGAAGAATGCCCGCGTTGTTGACGACCGCGTGAAGGTCCCCAAAGGTCTCGACCGCCTGGTCGATCATCGCCTTGGCACCGGCGTGGGTCGCCACGTTGTCGGTGTTGGCAACTGCCTCGCCGCCCTCGGCGACGATCATCTCGACGACTGTCTGCGCGGCGCCCGCGTCGCTTCCGGCACCATCGCGCGCGCCACCCAGGTCGTTGACGACGACCTTGGCGCCCTCGCGGCCGAACAGCAGCGCGTGCTCACGTCCGATGCCGTTTCCGGCGCCGGTGACGACCACGATCCGACCGTCGCAGATTCCCATCTCGCGCACCTCTCGCTAGCTGCCGTATCTCCTCGGCGGAGACTAGCGAGGTGGACACCATGCCAGTCGCAACCTCCCCGGGCACGACTACCGGGGCTGCGGAGCCCTACCGGCTCCGCTGGCTGGTCGCGGCGGTGGTGCTCGCGGCGAACCTCATCGATGTACTGGACGCGACGATCGTCAACGTCGCGGCGCCGTCGATCCACCGTGACCTGGGCGGCGGTGCCGACACGATCCAGTGGCTGAGCGCCGGCTACACGCTGACCTTCGCCGTATTCCTGATAGCGGGCGCCAGGCTGGGCGACATCTACGGCCGGCGTCGGTTGTTCTTGCTCGGGCTGTTCGGGTTCACGTTGTTCTCGACCGCGTGCGCCGTCGCGCCGGGGATCGGCGTACTCATCGCCTTTCGGGCGCTGCAAGGCGCCTTCGGCGCGCTGATGATCCCGCAAGGCTTCGGCCTGATGAAGCAGGTTTTCGACGACGAAGAGCTCGGCAAGGCGATGGGCTTCTTCGGTCCCGCGACCGGCCTCCCGATGCTCGCGGCGCCGATCGTCGCCGGCGCACTCATCGACGCGAATCTCTGGGGCATCGGGTGGCGGCTTGTGTTCCTGATCAACGTCCCGATCGGCGCCGTCTCGCTGCCACTGGCCCTGCGCTCGTTGCCGGGCGGCGTCACGCATCCCGACAACAAGATCGACTTCGGTGGGGTATCGCTGATCGGCCTCGCGCTGGTGTCGATCATCTTCCCGCTGATCCAGGGCCGGACCGACGGCTGGCCGGCCTGGTGCTTCGTCCTGCTCGCGGTCGGCGTCGTCCTGTTGTTTGGCTTCATCCGCTACGAACGACGCCCGAACGGCGACCCGCTGATAGAGCCCTCACTGCTGAAGAACCGCACCTACCTCTCCGGCATCGCCGTGATCTTGGCACTGTTCGGCGCTTTCGGCGGGCTACTGCTCTGCGTCTCGCTCTACGGCCAGCTCGGCGAGGGGTGGTCGCCGATCCATGCCGGTCTGACGCTGACGCCGATGATCGTCGGGATGACGTTCGGGATGGTCGGCTCGACCGCGCTGGTCAAGCGTCTCGGGCGGCATCTGCTGCACATCGGGATCGCGCTGATCGCTGTCGGAACGGCGACGCTGGCGTTGACGCTGACCGCCGAGAGCAACGCGTCGACCTGGGACCTCGTCCCTGGTCTGTTCTTCGTCGGGGTTGGGCTCGGTGGAAGCTTCGGACAGCTGTTCCAGTTCGTGCTGACCAGCGTCAACATGGAGGAGGTGGGCTCCGCCTCCGGCGTGATGGAAGCCGTCCAGCAGCTGTCGACCTCACTAGGCGTCGCGGTCCTCGGCACCATTTTCTTCTCCGTTTTCAGCCACCATCTGCCGTCCGACGCGCTGCGGGTGACGGCGTGGTGCTGTCTGGTCCCGCTCGTGGCGGCCTTCCTACTGATCTTCCGCATGCCGATGCAGGCCAGCGAAGAGCTGGGTCACTAGACCGCCTAGGTGCTCGGCCGGACGTCTCGGAGCTAGGTCAGCAGAAGCGACGTACCAAGGGTCGGGCTCGCCGCAGGTTGCGGCTCGGCATGCTCGGAGATCCACCACGGTGTGGCGGGAGTCTCACCGGCGCTTCGGTGGTTGGCGGATACGTTCCCGTGCGTGTACGCCGATGTCTGATCGCAACCGTTCCGGAAATCCGTGAGCGGCCTGTCGTCGATCCGGCTGCGGTCGACCGATCTCCTGCTGCCCACGACGTTATCGGGCAGTGACGAAACCGTCGGCGATCAGTGATGCGTATTCCACTTCGGTTACGCCTGCGAGCTCGCGTAGTACCGCTTCGGTGTTGATGCCTCGCGAGGTTGCGGCAACGTTGCGAAGGCTCTGGTCGTGCCAGCGCATCGGTGACTCGGAGCTGATGACCGGGCCGATGCCCGGTTGATCGAGCTCGGCAAGCGGCCCGCCGCCTCGAGCGGCTGCCTCGCGGAAGTCCCGGTACGGCGCGGACAGCACGCGCGCTGCGGTCAGTTCGGCTTCCACCGCCGCGCGATCTCTGATCGCGAACCACGGCCCGAGGATCTCGGCGAGCGCGCGGCGATGTTCATACCTCGCAGCCTCGTCGTGTTCGAAGTCCACGCCGTGAGTCTTGGCGAGTGCGGCGGTCGCCTCGACGGTCTCTGTCATCGAGGTGAGTGATCGCCACTGCGCGGGTGTGAGTGCCACCACCACGACGTGACCACCGTCGGCGGTGGCGAAGCTGTCGCCATAGCTGCCATAGATCGAGTTGCCGTTGCGGGACCGCTCAACACCGGCCGCAGCCTCCGTCAGCCAGCCGAGGTTGGCGACGCTGGCGAGCGCGACGTCACCTAGTGCGATGTCGATGCGCGATCCTTGGCCGGTCTGGTCACGTCGCAACAGCGCTGCAAGGACCGAGGAGACCGCCGTCATCCCGCAGAGCAGGTCCCATGCGGGCAGCACGTGATTGACCGGGTCGGTCATGCCTTCCGGACCAGTCACAAGAGGAATGCCGACCTCCGCGTTGACCGTGTAGTCGACCGCCGGACGACCGCCGCGGTGACCCTCGATGTGCACGTGGATCAGATCAAGACGGATAGCGCTGAGTGCCTCCCAGCTCATCCAGTCCTGCCCAGGCTGGTTGTCGATGAGGATTCCGTGACCAGGTCCGGGCTTCGTCAACATCCGGCGTACCAGGTCGCGTCCAGTTTCCGACCGCAGGTCGAGCTCGACCGAGCGCTTGCCGCGATTCAGTGACGTCCAGTAGATGCTGGTGCCGTCCGCCGTGATCGGCCATCGGTTGACGTCGGCCGCGCCCCCGAGCGGGTCTACGCGAATCACGTCGGCGCCGAGCTGCGCGAGCGTCATGCCGGCTGAGGGACCCGCGACAAATGATGCGATCTCGATGACGGTTCGACCGCTGAGCGGCAGCTGGCTCATTGCGGTCGACTCAGACGCTCTCGAGCACAGCGCTGATGCCCTGGCCGCCGCCGATGCACATCGTCTCCAGGCCGTAGCGCGAACCACGCCGCTTCATCTCGTGCAGAAGGGTCGCGAGGATTCGCCCGCCCGTCGCGCCGACCGGATGACCGAGCGAGATGCCGGAGCCGTTCACGTTGAGCCGCTCGTCGATGTCGGCGTCCGTCAGCTTCCACTCGCGAAGACACGCGAGGACCTGAGCGGCGAAGGCTTCGTTCAGCTCGATCAGGTCCATCTGGTCGAGTGAAAGACCCGCACGGCCGAGCGCCTTCTCCGTACTCGGCACCGGGCCGATACCCATCCGGGCCGGCTCGACCCCGGCTGTTGCCCACGACACGATCCGCGCCATCGGCGTCAGTCCGAGCTCGGTCGCCAGTTCCGGCGTGGTGACGATGCACGCGGAGGCGCCGTCGTTCTGGCCGCTGGCGTTGCCAGCCGTCACTGTCGAGTCCGCGTCGACCTTGACCCGCATCGGGGTGAGCCCCGACAGCGTTTCGGTCGTGGTGTCGCGTCGTGGGTGCTCGTCCTGGTCGATGGTCGCTTCGCCCTTGCGGCCTCGTACGACGACGGGGACAAGCTCGTCGTCGAAGCGGCCAGCGTCCTGAGCAGCCACGGCTCGGGCGTGAGATCGGGCCGCGAACTCGTCCTGCTCGTCGCGGCCGATCGTGTACTCCCGCCGGAGGTTCTCGGCGGTCTCGATCATCCCGCCGGGCACCGGGAAGCTCTTGCCTCCTGCGGTGACCCGGCCGCGGGCGAGCGCGTCGTGGAGCAGCATCCCTTCGCCGCTGACGCCCCACCGATCGTGGGTGAACAGGTGTGCGTTGCTCATCGACTCACATCCCCCGGCGATCACCAGATCGGCTGCACCGGTCTGCACCTGCATCGCCGCAAGGATCACGGCCTGCAGGCCACTACCGCAGCGACGGTCGAGCTGCATCCCGCCGACCGTGATCGGCAGACCTGCGTCGAGCGCGGCGACGCGCCCCACCGCAGGTGCCTCCATTGACGGGTAGCACTGTGCGAACACGACGTCGTCGACCCGATCACCGGGCAATCCGGTCTGATCGATGAGCGCGCGCAACAGCTGGGCGGCAAGCTCGTGCGCCGCGAGCGGCTTAAGGCTGCCACCGAAGCGGCCGACCGGCGTACGCAATGGAGAGCAGATGACATGGTCAGGCATGCCTGTATTCGAGCAGACCAGGCAAGAGGTGCTAGACGAAGGACATGGATTTGACGGCTCAGCCCTGGGGTGACGCGCAGCTGCTGCTCGATGTGATGGCGGTGCGCCGCGTCGGTGACCGCCAGTTCGTCGGTCGCGATATACGTGACGAGCGTCGACCGGTCGTCGAGGGCAGCCAGATGCTCGGCCAGGCGATCGTTGCGGCCGGCGATATCGCTCCCGGTCGGCGGGTCGTGTCGGGCTACATGAACTTCATGCGGGTCGCGGACTCCCGCGAGGAGATGATTTTCGACGTCGAGGAGGCGTTCGGCGGCCGGAGCTTCAGCTCCCTCGTCGTGCGGGTGAGCCAGAACGAGCGGTTGTGCGCCGTCGGCGTGCTGCTGCTCGACGTGATGGCGCCTGATCTGATTCGCCATTCCGCCGCGCCGCCATCGTGTCCTCCCCCGGAGGATTGCTCACCGGTCGACATGGGCGTGATCGGCCGCGACATCCGGGTCGCCGACGACGCCTACACGGGCGACCCGGAGGCGCCAGTCGGGCCGCCGGTGATCGATGCTTGGGTTCGCTATCGCGCATTGCCCGATGCCTCGTCGGCGATGCACGCCGGGCTGCTCGCGCAGTTCATGGGCCATATGTCGATCGCGGCGGCGCTGCGACCACACGGCGGCGTCGGACAAGCCGCGGCGCATCAGACGATGTCGACCGCGATCAATGCCATCTCGCTGTCGATCCATTCCGACGTTCGGGTCGACCAGTGGCTGCGCTACCGCCACGAGTCCACTTTCGCTGGCGACGGTATGACGCATGCCGAGTGCCGGGTGCACGACGAGGGCGACCAGCTGCTCGCATCGTTCACTGTCGATGGCATGGTGCGCGGGTTCGCTTCGTCAAACGCTGGCGGCAACCCGCAGACCGCGCTATAGAGAGGGCTATGGCAGACGTCTCGGTGGGACCGGTTGCTGACTTTCCTGACGGCGAGCTCGTGCGAGTCGATGCCGCTGGCAAGACGATCGTCGTCGCCCGCGACGGCGAACGTGTCTGCGCTGCGTCAGACCGCTGTCCGCACCTCGGCTTCTCGCTCTCCAAAGGGCCGGGCGGCCTGAAGTACCTCGATGGCGTCGTGCAGTGCCCGTGGCACAACTCGCGTTTCGACGTTGCGACCGGCGAGAACCTCGACTGGGTGACCGGATTTGCGGGACAGACCGTGCCTCGTTGGTCGCGTCGTGTGATCGGGCTCGGTCGCAAGCCGGCGCCACTCACGACGTACCCAGCGCGTATCGAGGACGGCAAGGTGGTCGTGACCGTTGCCGACGGTGCGGAACCGGGCGCGTAGTCGCGGTGCCGCTGATTGATGGAGCCGGCGTGCGGCTCTACGCCGAACGCCAGGGCGAGGGATTGCCGCTGCTGTTCATCAGCGGCACCGGCGCAACGCTGGCGGCTCCGCCGCGTGGCTTCGATCTGTCGTTCGCGTCGCGCTTCGACATGGTCTGTTACGACCAGCGTGGTCTCGGCCGAAGTGACCGCCCGACGTCGGCGCAGTCCTGGACGATGGCGGACTACGCCGATGACGCGGCATGCGTCCTCGACTGGGCGGGCTGGGAGACCGGGGCAGTCGTCGGCGTCTCGTTCGGCGGCATGGTCGCGCAGGAGCTGTTGGTCCGCCATCCCGGCCGGGTCGACAGCGCGGCGCTCGTCTGCACGTCGAGCGGTGGCGAAGGCGGGGCGTCGTACCCGCTGCACGAGCTCACCGACCTGCCGATCGAGGACAACCTCGCGACGTACCTGCCGATCATGGACACGCGCTGGGCAGATCCCACGACCGAGGACCCGTTGCGCGACCTGCTCACGCAGTTGCTCGCCCGTCGGCCGGCTCCTGACGCCGGCAACCGCGCACAGCTCGAAGCGCGACGCACTCACGACACGTTCGGCCGCCTGTCGTCGATCACGACTCCGGTCCTGGTCGCGGCCGGTCGGTACGACGGGATTGCGCCGCTGTCCAACAGCGAGGCGATCGCGTCGCAGATCCCGGGCGCGATCTTGAAGGTCTACGACGGCGGCCATGGCTTCCTCTATCAAGTGCCGCAGTCCGTCACCGACGTCGCGGACTTCGTCACGCGCGTGGTACACACCGGAGCGTGACCGCGCCCGTATTGGAATCGCCAGCCGACCTGACCAACGAGTGGCTGACCGATGCGCTGCCACTGCCGGGCGGCGCCAAGGTCAGCGGCTTCACCGCGACGCCGGTGGGCACCGGGCAGATGGCCGGCACCGTCAGGATCGCGCTCGACTACGACCCGGCGGGAGCGGGGCCGGCGACGGTCGTGGCGAAGTTCGCGTCATCCGACCCGAACAGCCGGGCGGCCGGCCAGATCGCTCGCTGTTACGAGATCGAGGTCGCGATCTACTCCGAGCTGGCGCCGCTCCCGGGCGTACCGGAGCACTACGTCGCAGTGCGTAACCCGGACACCGACGCCTACACGGTCGTGCTCGCCGATCTTGCGCCGTGCAGCCAGGGGGATGACATCGCCGGCTGTACGCCGGAGGTCGCGGTAGAGGCATTGAAGCGACTCGCGAAGCTCCATGCCTTCGCTTGGGAGAACCCGGAGCACGAGGCACGGTCCTGGCTGAACCGCACGTCGCCGGAGAGCACGGCGATGATGACGGCCGTCGTCACGATGCTGGCGCCGTCGTTCATCGAGCGGTTCGACAGCCACCTGACGCCGGAATACAGCGGCCTGATCGAACGCCTCGTCCCGCAGATCGCTTGGATCATCGGCAACTACGAGGGCCCACGCACGCTGGTGCACGGCGACTACCGCTTGGACAACATGTTGTTCCCTGACGGCTCGACGACGCCGATGATCGTCGACTGGCAGACCGCGTCTTGGGGGCCGCCAGCGATGGACGTGGCCTATCTCATCGGCGGCAGCCTCACGACCGAGGATCGGCGTACTCACTCGGCGTCGCTGCTCGACACATACCACCAGGCGCTCGTCGCCGAAGGGGTCACGTCGTACTCGCGGGAACAGCTCGAACACGACGTGCGGCTGACGTCGTTCGGCGGAGTGGTGATGGCGTTTGCGTCGGCGATCCTCGTGGTGCAGACCGACCGCGGCGACGCGATGTTCGCCGAGATGTTCCGCCGGCACGCGCAGCATGTCCTCGACCTTGACGCGGAGGAGCTGCTGCCTTGACTTCCGACGTTCCCGACTACTTTGTTGCGCCCGCGGAGGAGTGGCGCCATGCGCCCGACACCGAGCCGCTGTGGAACGAGTCCTGGTACGCCGATGTCGTCAGCGCGGATGGAGCGGTCGCGGCGTACGTCCGGCTCGGCTTCTATCCGAATCTCGGGACGACCTGGTGGCACGTCGCCGTCGTCGGAGCGGATCGTCCGCTCGTGGTCTGCCAGCGCACCGACTTGTCGGTGCCGCCCGACGGGATCGCGGTGAAGGCTGATGGTGTCGATGTCGTGCTGACGATCGACGCCGATCTCGAGCTGTTCTCGGTCCGCGGCACGATGACAGGCGCGCGGCTCGACTCGCCCACCGACGTGTACGACGGCAAGCCGGGCGAGCCGGTCAGCATCGACGTCGCCCTCACCTGGGAGACCGGTGGCATCCCGTTTCACTATGGCGTCACTCCGAGGTATGAGATCCCCTGCACTGTGACCGGATCGGTGAAGGTCGACGACGAGGTGCTGCCGCTCGACGGCCCGGGGCAGCGGGACCACTCCTGGGGCGTGCGCGACTGGTGGAGCTTCGGATGGTGCTGGTCCTCAGGTCACCTCGACGACGGAACCCATACGCATCTGACGGACGTGCGGATTCCCGGGATGGAGCTGGCCCCGGGATACGTGCAGCGCGGCGGCGAGCTGCAGCCCGTCGTACACGGACACGCGTCGGAGGACCTCGGCGATCGTGCCCTGCCGCGCTCGGCGACTGTCTGGCATGACGACCTGGCTGTCGAGATCGAGCCGATCGCGTTCGGCCCGATCCTGCTGACGGCCCCGGACGGCCGGGTCGGCTACTTCCCGCGCGCCTCGGCGCGATTCAGCACCTCCGATGGACGTACCGGTCTCGGCTGGATCGAGTGGAACCAGCCTCCTACGACTTGACTTTGAGTTCCAGTTGTCAGGCTCTGAGCACGCTGGAGCGTGCCGAGAGTCTGACAAGTCCGGTCCGTGTGAGCCGGGTCGTCGACGCGCTTTATCAGGCGACGCTCGCCTAGCACCACTATTGGCACTCTGCCAGTAAGCGAGTTAGGGTGCCGCGCATGCGGCTTCCACTCGACGGCGCCCACTGGATCGACCACGTAGGGCGGCACGCGTTTGCCACGCCGGATGGCGTGGCCATTCGCTTCAACGGCGACTCGATCACCTGGGCGCAGCTCGACGACCGGCTGCATCGTGTAGCCGCGGGTCTCGCATCGCGTGGTGTCAGCAAGGGTGACCGGGTCGCGATCCTGATGACGAACCGCCCCGAGTTCGTCGAAATCGCGCTTGCGGCGAACGCGATCGGCGCCATCGGCGTACCGCTCAACTTCCGGCTCGCACCCGAGGAGGTCGCCTACATCCTGGGCGACAGTGGATCGACCGTGGTGGTCACCGATCTGCTGCTTCACCCGCTCGCCACCGCTGCGATCGCGTCGCTCGGGGAGCCGCCGCTGCTCGTCGTCGCCGGTCTCGATTCGGCGGCCGACGGTGGTGCGATCGCGTACGACGTACTGCTCGCCGACGAGCCCCACGAGCCCGCGTTCATCGACGAGCGAGACGTCGCGCTGATCATGTACACGTCCGGCACGACCGGGCGACCCAAGGGCGCGATGCTGACCCATCTCAACCTGCTGATGCAGTCGATCACCTCGATCCGTACCTCTCGAATCCAAGGTGACGACGTCGTCACGCTGTGCAACGTCCCGCTGTTCCATATCGCGGGGATCGGCGGTATGCCGGTATCGCTCCTCGTCGGCGCCAAGACCGTGATAATGCCCACCGGGTTGTTCGATGCGGAGTCGACTCTCGAGGTGGTCGAGACCGAGAAGGTCACGTCGCTGTTCCTGGTCCCGGCGCAGTGGCAGGTGATGTGCGCGCATCCCGACGCGACGCGTCGCTGCGCGTCGTTGCGGACGATCGCATGGGGAGCCGCGCCGGCTTCGGTGAAGCTGCTCGAGGACATGGCGCGGGTGTTCCCGCACACCGAGATCATCTCGGTCTTCGGCCAGACCGAGATGTCCCCGGTCACGACGTCGCTGCCGGGCGCCGAGGCAGTGCGCAAGATCGGCTCGATCGGCAAGGTGATCCCGACGATCGTCGCGCGGATCGTCGACGACGAGATGAACGACGTGAAGCCAGGCGAAGTCGGCGAGATCGTCTATCGCGGTCCGACGCTGATGGTCGGCTACTGGAACGCTCCTGAGGCCACGGCAGAGGCGTACGCCGGGGGCTGGTTCCACTCCGGCGACCTGGTCCGCGAGGACGAGGATGGCTTCCTCTACGTCGTCGATCGCAAGAAGGACATGATCATCTCGGGCGGCGAGAACATCTACTGTGCCGAGGTCGAGAACGTCCTCGCGTCGCATCCCGGGATCGCCGAGGTCGCGATCATCGGCGCGCCACACGACAAGTGGGGTGAGACTCCGGTTGCGGTCGTGGTTGCCGTCGACGCGTCCGCCGCTCCGACGCTCGAGGACATCGTCGAGTTCTCGCGCGACCGGCTCGCGTCGTACAAGAAGCCGACGGTCGTCGTTCTGGTCGAGGCGCTACCGCGCAACGCGTCGGGCAAGGTGCTCAAGCACGAGCTCCGCACGCGGTACGCGAAAGGCGAGCTCACAAGCTCGTGACTGTCCCGAAGGCGGGCCCGCGGTGGAGTCGGCTCGAGCACGACGAGCGCCGCGAGCAGATCCTTGCCACCGCTCGCACGCTGTTCACCCAACGTCCCTACGGCGCTGTGTCCACCGTCGAGATTGCCGAGGCTGCGGGAGTAACGCGGGGGCTGATCCACCACTACTTCGGCAACAAGCGCGCGTTGTATCTCGAGGTGGTCAAAGAGCTTGTCGGTTCACCGGTGCTCGGTGTGCTCAATGCGCTGACGGCAGGTCCAACCGACGCGGACACGATGCCGACGTGGGAAGACAGCGTTGCGCTTTGGATGGATGTCGTCGAGACGAACCAGGAGGCCTGGCTTTCGGCGATCAGCGCCGGCGAGACCGGCCGTGACCGCGCGATGCACGACATTCTCGACGAGTCACGGGAGCGTACGGCGACCCAGGTCATCACGGTTCTCGGTCTCGACGAGCGCCGGACGCCCGAGGTTCGCGCGTTGGTTCGCGGGTTCGGCGGGTTCGCCGAAGAGATCACCAGAGAGTGGCTGCAACGCGGTCGGCTGACCAAGGCCCAGGCCCGGGTGCTGCTCGTCGGTGCGCTTCCGGCCATGGTCGATGAGCTGCTTCCCGGTGTGCTGGCGAGCCGAAAGGGACGCCGGTGATGCCTCGACTTCGGCTGGCTGGTCTGGCGCTCGTGCCTGCCGGTGCTCTGGTGCTGAGCGTTGTCGCGCCCGCGGTCAGCGCGCCGGCGGCTCCCGCGCGAGCGCACATGGTCGAGGCCGGCACTGCGGCGGCGACCGCCAACGTCCTCGGCATCACCCCTGGTGTATCCGGGCTGACGCTGAGCGCCACGATCGGTGAGTCGAATGCCGCGTATCAGCACGCTGAGACGCAGGCCAAGTCAGGCACGATCGACCTCGGCTCGCTCGGGCTGGTGCTGGCAACGAGCCAGCTGTGCGGTCGACCGGAGCTGCCGTCCAGCGCACAGCCGCAAGCGCTGTCCGCCGACTCCGAGGACGGCAAGCGGCATCTCGTTCAGGGCGCAGGTGGCTTAGGGACCGAGACTGTCTCGGTAGATCCAAATCCCGAGTCTGCGAGTGCGACCACGACGACGGTCGATCAGACGTTGCCCGGCCTGCTCACGATCCGTGGCGAGTCACACGCCGAGGTGCACTACGTCGACGGACGCGAGCAGATCGCCACGAGCAGCGTCACCGAGGACGTGTCGCTTCTCGCCGGCAAGGTGCGCATCGAAGGGATGCACTGGACCGCACGGCGAACGAGCGGAGCGACGTCGGCCCGCACGACGAGCTTCTCCTTCGGGCAGGTGCAGCTCGCTGGGAAGCCGCTCACCGTGCCTGACTCGGCGCCAGCCGCCGTCATCGCCGCGATCAACAAGACGTTGGCGGCCTTCGGGCTCAGCGTGCGTGAGCCGGTGATCACTGGCAACCGGCAGACCGGGTCGGTCGCGATCGGACCGCTGACCGTGCGGTTCAGCGGATCGGTACTCGACCGCGCGGTCCTCGGACCCGCCGTGAACGGTGCGATCTCGCTGGAAAAGCTGATCCGCCAGATCGGGGCGCCGGGTGACAACTGCGCCGACATTCGCGAGCTGATCGACAACCTCGGCAACAACGCCGACACCTTGCTCAACGTCGGCCTCGCCATCTCGCAGGGTGCCGGCGCCCTCGACATCCAGCTCGGCGGGGTTGCCGCGGCCGCGCTCGATCCCGCGGTCTTCACCAACCCGTTCGGCGTCGGTGGCGCCGGTTCGCAGCCAGTCAGCGGAGCCGGCTCGCCCGTTTCCGTTGCAGGACCGGCGACTACGGCACCGCCCCGTGCTGGCGCGGTCGCCGGCGGCACGCTAGCCGCGGTCCAGCCGGTGATTGCGGCCGCGGCGTCGCGTTGCACGAGCACGAGCCCGTCGCAGTCACACGGCTGCTGGCACGGCCTGGCGACCGTCGCGGCCTCCGGCGCGCTTGGGGTTGGCGTGGCGTTGCTGATTGCCGATTTCGCACTGACCCGCCGCCGGCGTACCAACCCGAGGAGTGCTGAGGCAAGTGAGTGACGGGGCGCGCTTTCGCCTTCCTGATGCCGATCGCCATCTGCTGGGCGGATACGGACCGGGCATCTTCCTGGTCGTCGCGTTTCTGTTGATGTCGCTGCTGGTGCCGTCGATCGCGCCCGACCAGAGCGTCGCGGACTCCGCGACCCAGGCCGCAGCGAGTGGCAGCGGTTCGGTGCCTTCGGGTGGGGTGAGCACTGGACCAGGTGCGGCGACCCCGTCGCGCAATGGCCACGGGGGTGGCGCGGCCGGCGGTGGCGGCGGCGTCGCATCGCAGACGACCGGCGGTACGACGACTGGCTGCACGGGTCCGCAGGTCCACGGCGACGGCTACTCGCCGCCGTGCGTCGCCTTCCACGGCTCGAACGGTGGCGCTACCACGAGAGGTGTGACCGACAAGCAGATCAACATCACGTTCCGGATCCCGGCCGACGATCTGTCCAGCATCGACGAGGCGGTGCAACAGCTCGCGGGCAAGTACAACACCGCGGCCTTCAGCGACACCGAGACCGACGTGAAGCGGACGATCTCCGACTTGGTGACGTACTTCAACAACAGCTTCCAGTTCTACGGCCGCAAGCTCTCCCTGCACTTCTTCGGTGGTCAGGGAACGCTGACGTCGGAGATCACCGGTGGCGGCCAGGCGCAGGCCAACGCTGACGCGTTGACGGTCGCCGACTCCGAGAAGGCATTCGCCGACGTGTCGGCGTTCTCGCAGCCCTTTGCGCAAGCGCTGTCGCTGCAGCACGTGGTCAACATCGGCTCGCCGTACATGTCACTCGGCTGGTACCAGCAGTACTCGCCGTACGCCTGGAGCTTCTTCCCCAACTGCACGACCGCCACCCAGGGTGGCGCGGCCGGCATCGTCCGACAGCTGCTGCCGCAGCAGGTGACCTGGGCGGGCAAGGGAGTCTCGGACGGTGAGGCTCGCCGCTTCGCCCTGATCGCCCCCGACAACCCGATCTACCAGTCGTGCATGAACATCGTCGACCAAGCGATGAAGCAAGCCGGACATCCCGCGACCGACGATCTGACCTACACCGCGAATCTCTCTCAGCTGTCGCAGGAAGCCGCCGCGATGGAGCAGCGGATCGTCAACGACAAGATCACGACCATCATCTGCGCGTGCGACCCGATCACTCTCGTCTATCTGACCGGCGACTTCGACAACGCCAGCTACGAGCCGGAGATCCTCAACAGCGGCGGCGCGTTCACCGACGAGGACGTCGTCTCGCAGCTGTTCGACCAGGACGTATGGGCGCACGCCGCCGGCGAGACCTTCGACGGCACCACGCCGCCGTTCGGCTCCTCGCTCGGCTACTTCGCCGCCAAGTCGGTCGACCCGACCCACGTGCCTGCTCACGAGGTCGACATCTTCTATGAGGACCTCTACATCCTGGCGTTGGGCATCGACCTCGCCGGCCCTGATCTGACGCCGGCCTCGTTCCAACGAGGGCTGTTCAGCTACCAAGGTGGCGATGGCGAGTACGGGCCTTGGTCGTTCCAGCAGAACGGCATCGGGATCTGGACTCCGCAGTACGAGTTCCGCGACGAGTGGTGGAACCCGAAGGCCTCGTCGACGTTCAATGGCCAGCCGGGCAGCTGGGTCGTCGGTAAGCGCTGGTACGGCTTGAACCAGTCCTCCGGTCGATACATGCCGGTCTTCCCGAACGGTCCGCAGTGAGCAAGCTTCTGGTCGGCCGACGTGGGCTGCCGATTGTTGTCGCGGCGGCCGTCGTCGTCATTCTCGTCCTGACCCAGGCCGACAGTCACGAAGTGCCGATGGGAACGGTGCTGTACGGCGTGCTCTACGGCAGCCTCAACGGGTTGCTCGCCGTCGGACTCGTCCTGCTCTACCGGGTGACCCGCTCACTCAACTTCGCGTACGGCGCGATGGGTGGCCTGCCGGCCGGTATTGCGGCATCGCTGTATCTGTCACACCACACGCCGTGGGCGGTGTGCGTGGCGTTGAGCCTGGCGCTCGGAGTGCTGGTCGGGCTCGCCACCGGAGCGTTGGTCAACTGGCGGTTCAGCCGGTCGCCCCGACTGATCCTCACGGTCGCGACGATCGGTCTGGCGCAGCTGCTCGGCGGCATCGCCATCTACGTGCCGCGGTGGTTCCACGGCCCGGCGCTCATCCCGAGCTTTGCGACCGGGCTGACGAGTTGGCACACCGAGATCAACCCGGTGCTGTTCAACGGCAACGACGTCGTCGTGCTGATCGTCGTACCGACCGCGGTCGCCGCCGTCTCCTGGTTCCTGCTCCGGACCGATGCTGGGCGCGCCGTTCGGGCGATCGCTGACAACCCGGACCGTGCCCGCCTCGCGGGAGTGCCGGCCCGCCGACTCATGCTCCTCGTGTGGGCGATCGCCGGTGGCGTCGCTGCGCTCGCCGTGACGTTGCAGGCGCCATCGGCCGGGGTTCCGCTCGATGTCGCCGCCGGGCCGGCGATCCTGCTTGCCCCGCTTGCTGCGGCGATCGTCGCGGGGATGCGGTCGATGCCGGGCGCATTCCTCGCCGGAATCGGGCTCGGGGTCACCGAGTCCGTGGTGCGCCTCGACGTGTCGAAGCAGTCGGTGGAGGAGCCGATCTTCCTAGTCATCATCCTGCTTGCGTTGCTCGCCCAACATGGCGGAAGGAGCCGAGCGGCCGACTCGGACGACGGCTCTTGGGCGTCGATCGGGTCGACGCAGCCGCTCCCTGCCACGCTGCGGCGGCTTCCCGTCGTACGGCTCACGCGGATAGCGGTGATCGCCGGTATCGCAGTGCTCGCGGTGTCGCTGCCGTCCGTGCTGTCAGCCGCCCGTCTCGATGAGATAACTGTCGCGCTCATCTTCGGGATGGCCGCGCTTTCCCTGGTCGTTCTCACCGGCTGGGCCGGCACCGTCAGCCTCGGTCAGATGGCTCTCGTCGGCGTCGGCTCGATCGTGGCGGGCGATCTCGTCGCGCACCTCGACCTTGACCTGTTCCAAGCGATCCTCGCTGCCGGAGTCGCGGGCGGAATCGCATCGTTGCTGCTGGGATTGCCCGCGCTTCGAGTGCAGGGCCTCTATCTCGCCGTCACCACGATGGCGTTCGCTGTTGCTGCCAACGACTTCTTCTTCAATCCGTCCAACTTCTCTGGCCAGCTCCCCGCCGCGATCGTCAAGCCCGTGCTCTGGAAGCGGTTTGCGCTCACCGGGCAAGGCGACCTCTACCTGCTGTGCCTCGGCGTTCTGGTGTTGTGGGTCGTCCTGCTAACCGGCCTGCGTAAAGGCCGTCCTGGCCGAGCGATCATCGCGGTTCGGGACAACCGTGTGGGTGCCGAGGCGGCGTCGATCCCGAGCGTGCGGACTCGCCTGATGGCGTTCACTGTGTCGGGCGTCATTGCCGGCATGGCCGGCGCCCTTTACGTCGTGGTGCTCGGCGGAGTCGGTTATCAGACCTTCCCGTCGGCCGACAGTGTCACCGTGCTGTCGATGGTGGTGATCGGCGGTACGGCATCGATCGGTGGCTCGCTCGCCGGCGTCGCGCTCATTCAGTTCGTCGCGATCGAGTTTCCCAAGTCGCAGCTGCTGTTGACCGGTGTTGGTGTACTGCTCGTTCTCGTTGTCATCCCGTCGGGGTTGGCAGGTGTTGCGGAGCGCGTGCGCGACCGGCTGTTGAGCCTGCTCGCCCGTCGCCGCGGCTGGGACGTCAGCGTGTGGGCAGACGACGCCGTCGAGCCGACCGAGTCGGCGCCAGCGGCCGTGCCGTCGCCCATTGCCGAACGCGACGCACGGCCGGCGTTGCTCGAGTGCTCGGCCGTCAACGCGTCGTACGGCTCGATGCAGGTCCTGTTCGGGGTCGACCTCACGGTCTACGAGGGCGAGATCGTGGCGTTGCTCGGCACGAACGGCGCCGGCAAGTCGAGCCTGTTGCGATCGATCACCGGCTTGCTTCCGGCGCAGTCGGGGTCAGTGCGCTTCGCCGGACGGGACATCACGGCCGAGGCAACCGAACGGATTGCCTCCAGCGGGCTGACGATGATGCCTGGTGGCCGCGGAATCTTCCCGTCACTGACGGTTGCCGAAAACCTGCGGATCGCCGGATGGGTGCATCGCAAGGACGAAGCGACAACTCGCGCTGGTCTGGGAGAGGTCTACGAGCTGTTCCCGAACCTTGCCGAACGCGCCGACTCGCCCGCTGGCGACTTGTCGGGTGGCAACCAGCAGATGCTGTCGCTCGCGATGGCGTTCCTCACCAAGCCACGGCTGCTCTGCATCGACGAGCTGAGTCTCGGCCTCGCGCCAGCCATCGTTGGCTTGTTGCTTGATGCGGTTCGGCGCATCAACGCGAGCGGCGTCACCGTCGTACTTGTCGAACAGTCCGTCGACATCGCGATCCGGCTCGCTGAGCAGGCGACGTTCCTCGAGAAGGGACAGGTGCGCTTCGCAGGTCCCGCAAGCGACCTGCTCGCGCACGACGAGCTACTGCGCGCGGTCTTCATCGGCGGCACGGCGACCAAGCCGGCCGTGAAGAAGCGCGCGAAGCGAGCGACGACCAAGCGGCCCGCGCTCGCGGCGACCGAGACGCCGGCGCTGCGGTGTTACGGCGCCCGCAAGGCGTTCGGCGGGATTGTCGCGGTCAATGACGTCGACCTCGCGGTTGCGAAGGGCGAGATCGTCGGCCTGATCGGTCACAACGGCGCTGGGAAGACCACGATCTTCGATCTGTTGTGCGGCTTCTTGTCTGCCGACGCCGGTCGGATCTATCTCGGCGACGAGGAGATCACGTCCTATCCGGCTTGGGGTCGCTCTGCGGTGGGGCTGGGTCGGTCGTTCCAGGACGCGCGGTTGTTCGGCAGTCTGACAGTGGCCGAGACGCTCGCCGTTGCCTATGAGCGCCACCTCGCCAATCGCGACCCGTTCGCCGCAGCGCTGCGGATGCCGGCTGCTGCCGCCAGCGAGGCAGCGCTCACGGCCGGTGTCGACCGGCTGATCGAGGAGTTCGGACTGTCGGCGTACCGACATCGTCCGACGGCCAGTCTCTCGACCGGTACCCGACGGATCGTCGAGCTTGCCTCTGTCATGGCCCATGAGCCGCAGGTGATGCTGCTCGATGAGCCCTCCGGCGGAGTAGCGCAGCGGGAGACCGAGGCGTTGGGCCCGCTCCTGCTGAAGCTTCGCGCCGAGACCGGCTGCGCGATGCTCGTGGTCGAGCACGACATGGCACTGCTGAGCAGCATCTGTGACCGGTTGATCGCACTCGAGCTCGGCAGTGTCATCGCCACCGGAACTCCCGCCGAGGTGCTGTCGCACCCGGCGGTCATCGCCAGCTACCTGGGTACCGAAGCTTCTCCCGCCTTGACCAAAGGAGCGAAATGACTACCACTTCGACTGAGGCCGGGTTCGACATCCGGCGCTATCTCGTCGGCATCGGGGGGGACCTGCCGGGACCGGCGAACGTGATCATGCAGCTGAGCTGGCCCGAGGTCGGGTACGGCGTGATGGAGAGCCGGGTCGAGTCGGGCAGCGCGATGAAGCACCCGTACAAGAGAGCGCGGACGACCTTCACCTATCTGTCTGTGGCGATGCTCGGCAACGACGACGACCGGCGGAGCTTCGCGAAAGCGGTCAATGGGCAGCACGCCCAGGTCCGCTCGCTCGAGACCAGCCCAGTCACGTACAACGCCTTGAACCCAGAGCTGCAGCTCTGGGTCGCGGCATGCCTCTACTACGGCACTCTCGATCTCTACGAGCGCATGCACGGCCCGATCAACGACGAGGCCGAGTCCGATCGCTTCTACAACTACGCTGCGCGGTTCGGCACGACGCTCCAGGTCCGCGAGAACATGTGGCCCAAGGATCGGGCCGCCTTCGCGGAGTATTGGGAAGACGGCGTCAAGCGGGCTGCCATCGACGATGCGATGCGTCGGTACCTCACCGCGCTCACCATGATGGAGAACCTCCCCAAAACCGCGCAGCGGCTTGGCGCGGAGCGTTCGCTGTTCTTCACCAAGGGTTTCCTGCCACCGCTGTTCCGTGAACAGATGGAGTGGTCGTGGTCCGACGACGAGGAAGCGTTGTTCACCAAGCGGCTTCAGCGGCTTGGCCGGATGGACCGCCGGCTGCCGACCAGCGTGAAGGTGTTTCCATTCCGTGCGCTGCTGTGGGATATGCGTCGCCGTCAGCGCAAGGGAAAGCCACTCGTCTAGGCGAAGTCTTTGAGATGCGAAGGCTTACCCAGTCGGTCGTCGTTGCGTTGGTGCTTGCGCTAGCGCCATGTGTTGCGAGCGCCGCCGCGCCGTCACACGTGCCAGCGCCGCGAGGGACGACGACACTCGGCGTCACCAACTTCAAGGGCGATCGCTTTCCCTATCGGCTCTACACACCTTCGTCGTATCGAGCCGGCTCCCCGGCGCCGCTGGTCGTCGTCGCGCACGGGTGCCAGACGACGGCGGCGCAGGAAGAGGCGCTGACCAACTTCGACCAGCTGGCCGACCGCAAGGGGTTCGTCGTCCTCTATCCCGAGGATGACTCGCTGAGCCAGCATCTGCCGGGCCCGATCAAGCAGTGCTTCAAGTTCTTCTACCCGCAGATGTACTTCCGCGGGTTCGCCGACACGGCCGCTGTGGCGCAGATGACGCGGACCGTGATGGCCGAGCTGGACATCGACCCGCAGCGCGTCTACCTCGTGGGCGTGTCAGGCGGAGGCCTGCTGACCTCCGCGTCCGAGGGTGCGTATCCGGACCTCTACGCCGCCTTCGGGATCGTCGAGTCAGCCGGGTACGCCGACGGGTTCTGCCTCGGGACGGGCACCGGCGTCCCTGCGATCGCGAGTGCTCAGCTCGCCTACACCGCGATGGGTCCGCGGGCCCGCGTCGTACCGGTCTTCGTAATCGGGTCCAACGGCGACCGCGCCTTCCCTGCGGCCTGTGAGGAGAAGGCCCTCCAGCAAGGCCTGCGCACCGACAACCTGGTGATTGGTGGGAGCCAGACCGCCCCGATCTCACTGCAGCCGGCTGCGGTTCGCCACGAAGAGGTCCCGGGCGGACGCACCTACACGGTCAGCACCTTCCGCGATCCGAACGGCTGCATGATCGGACAGCAGACGATCATCGACGGCATGCCGCACGCCTGGCCGGGTGGCACCAGCGACCCGACGTACAAGGGCTACACCGACCCGACCGCGCCCAGCGGCGCACAGATCGCCTGGGACTTCTTCCACCACTACACGCTGAGCAGCAGCGCGATGCCCTGCGCTACTGCAGGTAGCCCTCGACCTCGTTGACCGGGCGGGCCTTCGCGCCGTCAGGGTCTTCGCCGAACTCTCGTCGAGCCTGGCGCTGACGCAACAGGTCCCAGCACTGGTCGAGCTGGTGCTCGAGCTGCTGACGCCGCCCGTGCGCGTCAGCGTCGCCGGAGAGAGAGTGCTCCTCGTCGACTAGCGCCTTGATCACGCCAAGGATGTCTGCGTCGCTCGCCATGAGTGCCTCCGTCTCGTCGAGAGCCCATCGAACCACGGTGCTTGCTAGTGGTGGCAGTGGCCGGGAGGATCGATGTCGAGTGCGGGGTTCTCACTGAAGAAGCCGTGCGGGCGCAACGTGAAGCCGGTCACCTCGACCGGCATCACCGGAAAGTCCTCAGGTCGTACGACGTGGGTCGACCCGAAGGTGTGCCAGAGCACGACGTCTGTGTCGACGACGGGTCGCTGTTGCTTGACCCAGGTCGGCAACCCGGTGTGTCCGGGGTTGAGGTTCGCGTAGTCGCTCGCCGCGTGAAGTTCGCGCTCGTTGTACGCCGTCACCCAGACCGCATGCGTTGCGAACGCGGCGCGTCGTGCCACGTGGCTGTCGGGGGCCGCGATCATCGTCGGCGTCGCCGACGGGATGAGCTCGTAGGCCACGGGCTCACCGACCGCGTTGAGCACGGCCGGGTTGACGATCTTCCAGCGGCGGCCACCCGCGGTGTCGGAGTCGCGCGGCCCCTCGGTCTCGACGACTGTCTCGGCGAGCTCCCACGCGTGAGCACCGGTCGGCGTGACCTCGGTCTCGACGACCCGGTTGGTGTTGCCGTCGATGTCGAGGTCGAGCCGCGCGCAGAACAGGTGCTGGTGGTGGGCACCCGCGAGTCCGGGCATTACCAGCCGCGTGCCGACCGGCGCGGAGCCGTCGTCGTGCGCCCGCTCCGTTTGGATGATCCCGGTCAGCTGCACCTCGAGCTGGATCTTCGCGTCGGTGTAGAAGTACCAGCGGAAGGCGTACTCGTAGTTGCCGGCGGTGATGACGCAGTTGACGACGAAGCGCCTGCTGCGCCGCGACTGCACGTCGCCGGAGTGCAGGTCGGTGTGCTTCCATGCCAGCCCGTGGTCCTCCTCGTGCAGGCAGATCGCGTTGCGCTGCACGTAGGGGTTGCCCCAGTCGTCGGCCATCACGATGTCGGCGTAGGTGATGTCGCCGATGCAGTCGCAGCCCAGCTCGAGGGAGTTGACGAACTTGCCCATCGACAGCTCGCCGGCATCGAAGGTGTTCTTCCAGCGGGTACTCGGCGACAGCCCGCCGTATGGCACGACCATCTCCGACACCGAGAGCCGGTGCGCGATCGACCGGCCACGGTAGGTGACGTTGTGAATCACCAGCCCGGTCACCGGATGCATCGTGAACCGAAAGCTCCAGCCCTCCCACGACACGTGATTGGACGCGAGGGCGAACGACGTGCCCTGTGGCTGGGTGATCTCGATCGGCTTCGCGGTGCCGCGTGAGGGACGTGCGTGCTCGCCGTCGTACCGGCTCGGCGAGCGCGGCACCGGGCGAGCGTCGACGTCGAGTACGTCGATGACCTCACCGGTGTCGAGGTCGATCGTCGCGACGAGCCCGTCGAGCGGATGCGCGTAGCCGTTGTCGGTGCGATCTGCGCGCCAGTACCCCACCGCGCGTGCGATGCGGCGGGTCGTGCCATCGGCGAGCACCTCCCACGGCTCGTCGAACCGTCCCGCCGGCCATGGGTCGATCTGCACCGTGCTCATGTCGTCGACCCCGCGCGCGAGGCAGCCAGCGACGAACCGAGGGTCTTTGCGCGTCGCTTCACCTGCGGCGTAGAGCTCCATCGCGCCGTATGGCGGGTGCGAGTCGAGCACCTCTTCATATGAGGTGATCTCGCTACGCGTGGCCGACACCACGACGACGTAGGCGACGCGGCTGCTCGGTGACCGCAGTAGATATTGCACGCGGCGATCGACCGGCCCGCCGGCAACATGCGCGGTCAGCTCGATCTTGCTCGGCTCGTAGAGCGCGGCAACGTGCACGATCGTGTCGGCGGGGATGCGCGGGTCGGCGCGCCAGACGGCAGTCGCGGTCCGAACCTCTTCGACCGTCAGGGGATCCAGCGGGTGGGGCGCGTCGCCCGGGGCGGCTGTCGTCATCGCATCCCGACCTTAGTGATCCACGCGCGGGTTAGCGACGAACACCAGTTGTGCCGCGCCTCCTGTGCGGCCAGTGATGGGAGTACCCCATGGGTGAGTTCGGTCCTTGGCACCTGCTGATCGTCGCGGGTGTGTTCGTCCTGCTCTTCGGCGCGAAGCGCCTGCCGGAAGCCGCTCGGTCGCTCGGCAAGTCCGCGCGCATCATGAAGACCGAGCTCCACTCGCTGCACGACGAGACTCCCGCTCCGGTCGCGGCGCCGGTTGCAGTCCCCGCCGCAGCTACTGACGCGCACTGAGCTTCCGAAGGTGAGAATGCCCCGCCCGGCGCGGGCTGGCGTCGCTTCCAGCCCCGACGGGCGGATGTCCCTGGAGCAGCACCTACGCGAGTTCCAGCGACGAATGCTCATCTCGATCGCGGCGGTCGTCATCGCGACGGCCGTGGCGTACGTCTTCCACGGAACGATCCTTCACGTGCTCGAGCGGCCGTACTGCGGCCTGCCGGCCAATGACCGTCTCGTCGGCAACCGATGCACGCTGGTCGCCTTCGGCGTGCTCGACGCCTTCACAGTGACGCTCAAGCTGTCGCTCTACGCCGGCATCGTCTTGTCCTCGCCGGTCTGGCTGTTCCAGCTGTGGCGGTTCATCACGCCGGGCCTCTACGCCCACGAGCGACGCAACGCAATCACGTTCGTCGCGTCGTCAGTCGCGCTCTTCCTTTTGGGTGGCGCCTTCGCGTGGCTGACGCTCGGGAAGGGACTGCACTTCCTGCTCGGCTTCGCGCACGGTGGCGTAACCGCCTTGCTCAGCTTCTCGAGCTACCTGTCCTTCGTTGTCGCGATGGTGCTGGTCTTCGCGGTCTCCTTCGAGTTCCCACTGATCGTCGTAATGCTCAACCGGGTTGGCGTCCTGTCTGCGCAACGACTGCGGCACTGGAGCCGCGGCATCATCTTCGGGATCTTCGTCTTCGCCGCGGTGGCGACGCCGAGCCAGGACCCCTTCACGATGTCCGCTCTGGCTGGGCCGATGTGCCTTCTCTTCGGTATCGCAGTCCTGATCGCCACGGTGCACGACCGCCGCGTTGCGAAGGCCCTCGCCACCTCGCCGGATGCGCTGCTCGGCGATGACGAGCTGTCGCGGCTTCCCGACAACGACGACCTGAGGGTGTGACGCAATGCTCAGCAACCTTGGGTTGCCGGAGATCTTGGTGCTGTTGGTCGTGGGGATGCTCGTCTTCGGACCCGAACGACTACCCAAGGCCGCCGCTGACGCGGGCCGGTTCATCCGCCAACTGCGACAGATGGCACGTGGTGCGACCGAGCAGCTGAAGAGCGAGCTGGGTCCGGAGTTCATCGACCTCGATGTCGCGTCGCTGCACCCGCGACGGCTGATCAACGACCACGTGCTCGGCGACGACGTCACGAATCAGTGACGAGTTGATCCAGCAGCCAGCGGGCTGCGAACGCACGTTGATCGCACCACTTGTCGATCGAGAAAAAGGAGTCAACGGTGTCAGATTCATTTGACGGCGCTGCGCTCGGTGACCTCATGGAGGAGTCGCAAGACACCCATGCGGACGCGATGCGCGACAGCCGTCGTCAGCTCGGCGACTATGTGGCAGCAGCCAAAGAGTCGTCGTATGAGCACTCGCGCGGCATCGGTGCCGGCGCGGTTGTGGCCGGCGTCGCCGGTGCAGCCCTGCTCGGCTCCGCCGTTCCCGCGTTCGCCGCAGGCAACAACGACGTGAAGATCCTCCAGACCGCCGCGTCGCTCGAGAACATTGCCATCGCGACGTACACCCTCGCCCTGACGCTCCCGTTCATCGGTGGCAGCAAGGCGAACGGCGTCGTCAAGGCGTTCTCGCAGATGACCCTCAAGCAGCACCAGGACCACGTGAAGGGCTTCAACGCCGCCGCAACCCAGCTGGGTGGCAAGGCGCAGAACAACCCCGACCCGAAGTACCTGGCGTACGTCAACTCGCAGAAGCCGAAGCTGACCAACGCTGGTGCGGTTGTCGGTCTGGCGATTGCCCTCGAGGACGTCGCGGCGCAGACCTACACCAAGGACGTCTCGCTGGTTTCGACCGGTGACCTCCGGCAGATGTTCGCCGGTGTTGCTGGTGTCGAGGCGCAGCACAAGGCGATCCTGCTTGCCGTGCAGGCTCTGATCGCCGGAGGCGCACCGCAGCTGATCGCGTTGCCGCCGAACCTCAACAAGCTCCCCAAGGCGGCGGGCAGCGTCGGGTTCCCCGACGAGTTCTACCCGACCAAGTCGGCCTCCCCGGCCAGTGAAGGAGCAGTCAAGTGAGCGCCC
>DATAVE010000092.1:0-11936 GCA_036267875.1 Mycobacteriales bacterium | reverse complement strand
CGACGGCGCGATCGAGATGGGCGGTCGGCTGCCGATCAATACCCACGGCGGGCAGCTCGGCGAGGCCTACTTGCACGGCATGAACGGTGTCGCCGAAGGTGTGCGTCAGGTGCGTGGCACGTCGGTCAACCAGGTGGACGGCGCTGAGCATGTGCTCGTGACCGGTGGCACCGGCGTACCGACGTCGGCCGTGATGCTGGGAGTGGATCGCTGATGGTCAAGGCACTCGTTCCGTCGTTCACCGGCCAGGAGCTGGCCGGCGGTGTTGCGGTTGTCACCGGGGCCGGCGTCGGGCTTGGTCGTGCCGAGGCATTGGCGCTTGGCGCCGCTGGCGCGAAGGTCGTGGTCAACGACATCGGTGAGGCGGCTGAGTCGGTTGCCGCCGAGATCCGTGCCGCAGGCGGCGAGGCCGTCGGCGTCCCAGGTGACATCGGTGACTGGGACTTCGCTACTGGGCTGGTGCGCCGGGCGGTCGATGAGTACGGCGACCTCAACGTGCTCGTGAACAACGCGGGCGTGCTGCGCGACCGGATGATCTTCGGCGTCTCCGCCGACGAGTGGGACACCGTCATTCGGGTGCACCTTCGTGGTCACGCCGCGACGTGTCAGGCGGCCACGGCGTACTGGCGCGACAAGTCGAAGACCGAAGACGGACCGGTCTGGGCGCGCGTGGTCAACACCGCCTCGGAGGCGTTCCTGTTCGGCTCGGCCGGTCAGCCGAACTACTCGGCGGCCAAGGCCGGGATCGCTCTGCTGACGTTGTCGATTGCTAACGGTTGTGCCCGGTACGGCGTACGGGCGAACGCGATCGCGCCCCGAGCACGGACGGCGATGACCGAGGCGACGTTCCCGGCCGCGCCCGAGGGTGACGAGATCGACCCGTGGGCGATCGAGCACGTGTCGCCGGTTGTCGTCTGGCTCGGCACGCGCGGGGCGGACCACGTCACCGGCAACGTGTTCGTCGTCTCCGGCGGCAAGGTCGGTGTGATGAAGGCGCCATCGCTGGATGCGGCGTTCGCAGCAGGGGGCGAGACCTGGACAGTCGATGAGCTCTCGCAGAGCGTCGGCGCGTTCCTCGGTGACGGCAACCGGCACGGCTTCGCAGTAGGCAATGACCTCAAGCTCTAGAGCGAATGGCACATAGGTATTGCCCTACCTGTACCTATGGCACATAGGTATCCCTATAGCGATACCTATGTGCCATCCGCCCGGTCAGGTGCGGCAGGCCGGGGTGCCGCCAGGGAGGCGATGGCGGTTGGCAGAGACCAGCTCGTAGATCCGCTCGGTCAGCCAAGATGCGACCGGCAGCTCCAAGAAGCCGCCGAGCCATGGCCAGGGCCGTGGCGCCTCACGGAGCAGCTCGGCGGCAGCGTGACCGGCCGACGTCCAATGCCCGTTTCGGTCGCGGTACTGCACGGCTTGCTCGCATTGGGCCTGGGTGAGCCCGAGGGTGTCGAGGTCGAGTCGCTGCCACGGCTGCATCTCGGCGGTTGATCCGATGCGCCGCTTGGCGATGCCGACCGCCGTCGTGCAGAAGCCGCAGTCGCCGTCGTACACGAGCAGGCTCGTCACAACCTCAGGCTAGGCGCACTCAGGTGTGGTGTGACTAGCGGCTGTGACGGCGCTCGCGGAGGCGGGCCCACAGCGGGACCGATGCCAGCGCCGATCCGGTGACCGCGATGACGCCAACTCCTACATCTACCGAGACGCGGCCTTCCTTCGCCCAGTACACGTCGCGGAGATCGAGGAGCAGTGCGAACTCGTCGACGATCAACGCCAGCCCACTGCCGTACGCGACTGAGAGCGACGGATGTCGCTTCAGCTCCTCAGATCCGCTGACGGCAACTGCACCGACGCCAGCCAGCAGACCGATGCCCCACATGTAGTGGTGCAGATGCTGACCACCGACCGAGAGATTGCGGAACGGTCCGCGCCCGGCGCGGATACTGTGAGTCAGGGCGCGTATGCCGACGAACGTGGTGGTGAAAGCCAGCCACGAGGTCAGGGTGGCGCGCTCGCCCGGATGCAGATCCTCGCGGAACGTCTGCCGGACCTCCGCGGGTGTCGCTACCCGCGGCGTACTGCTTGCGTCGGTCGTCACCGGACAAGGATGACGCAGGCACTGCATTCGGACGGCACGCGACGATGCCGCGATGGTGCTCGAGCACGCCCAGTACGTCGGATTCCTGCCGTCGACCGACCTCGACCGGTCGCGTGAGTTCTTCGAGCGACTCGGTCTGCCGTGCACGACGTCGTCGCCCCATCACTGTGTCTTCGACGCAAACGGCGCGCCGCTTTCGGTGACGGCGGTCACCGCGCTGCGGGCAGCAGGCGTCGAGCCGCTCCTCTACGAAGGCCCCGACGGCAACAACCTGTCGGTCACCCGGCTCGGCTAGCCCATCCCTGGAGCAGCTCGCTCATTACGCCGCCTGGCGTGGCGAGGAGGTGCGGTCGGCGGGCACCTATCCGGTACGCGAGAACCCGATCGTCCTGCCAGATCAGCCATCGGCTGTCGGCCGTCCAGATCGGCGCAGAACCGCCGGTTTCGGCAGAGCCTGGGACGATGTGGCCCCGGCCGGTCGACGTGTTGACGACGACCACCGGCGCTCGCCCGCTGAAGTCCGGCCGGGGACAGCCGTAGGAGACCGCGAGCCACCGCGTGTCCGGCGAGAGGGCTGCGCTGTCGCATAGGAGCCGTTGCGGCGCCGGCCAGCTCACCACTCTGGTACGCAAGGTGCGCAGGTTGGAGATGTGAATCTGGCATATCTCGCAGCCGGCTGGGCCCTGCCAGACCACGAGGTCTCCCGCTGCGCCGAGCACCGCCTGGTCGCTTGTCGCCGCTCGCGTGATCACGCGCTCGACAGCTCCGGTCGCCGGGTCGAGGAGATCCAGCTCGGCGCCTGGCCACTTGTCGACGCGCTCACTGAGCAGGCCGTTGTCGACCGCTGCGATGAGCTGCTGGTGTGACTTCAGAGTGATCGGCCCGCGCACCACCGCGCCGTCGTCGGGATTGCGCTCGATTGCTGTTCGACTCGCTCCGCGATCCTCCGAAGTGATCCAGACGTTGTCGCCGTCCTTCGACGCGAAGTAGTCGCCAGCTGGGAGTCGCAGCATCTTGCCGGCACCGAAGTCGGACGGGATCGAGTACAAGCGCCACGGCGCTGCACCGGCCTTTGGGCCCACGCCGATGATCACTCGATCCGCGACTCGAAGCGCGTCGCCGTAGAACGGCGTGGTCTCCCAGCGCCGGTAACGCTGCGCCGAGTATCCCAGCGGCAGCCGGGGAACTCCTACGACGCCGGTCGCCGTATCCAACACGTGGTCCAGTCCTGAGCCGCTGAAGCCGAATCCGAGCAAGGTCTCGGGCATCGCCGGCGGCCGGGACCTCGCCGGCTGACGGAAGGCGATCGGCGCCAGTTGCCGAAGGCTCGTCGTTACCGGGTGAGCGCGGGGGTTGGCCGATATCGGCGCGGGGATGATCGGCGCCGTCGCCGACGAGCACGACGTGATGGCGAATGCGGCGACCGCAACGAGGCAGCGACGTAGCGGGATGGTCACGCGTCTGTGACGGTGACCGGCCGCCCACGGTTGGTCTACTCGCGCGCCGCGGCCAGCGCCAGGGCTGCTGCCGACTGGTAGTGGCCGCAGCTGTCTGTCGGGATGTGGACCAGCACCACCCCAGACGTCGTCTGCGCGAGGACTCGTTGTGGCAGGTTGGCGTACATCGCGCAGACCTGGTCCCGCTTCGGCTGCTGGTCGGGCGCGGCGAGCGCTGTTCGCAGTCGGGCGAAGTGCGCGTTGCCGGGCCTGACGGTCACGGTGCGACCCGCCTGACCTGGGTACTCGAGCGGGCAGAGTCGGAAGGCCGTCACCTGCTGAGGTGGCGCGGCGTCAGTCGAGTCGATGACGTGTCCATGGCAGGAGAACCCCGAAAGCTCGGATCCTCGGATCGACGGCTGGGAGATGGTTTGCGCGGAGGCAGTAGCGCAGCTGGTGCCGAGCAGAACCACTGACGCGAGAAGACCTAGACCCTGACCAACTCTCATGTGGGTTGGACGCATCAGTTCATCGGCTGGTTCGGCTCATCGGGCGCAAGCTGCCGCAGTAGGCGCCTGTCGGCTCGATTGATGACGCGCATCCAGGCGCCAGCGCCGTATGCGAATGGGATGCCGAGTGGAGTTGCTGCGACGGCCGTCGCGGCGGGACTCGGTCGGCGCAATGTGCAGGCGAGATGCGCGGTCGCAACGCGAGTCGACGTCACTGACAGCCGTCGGCGGCGGTATCGAACGAGCCCGTCCTGTACAGAGGTCGAACGTAGAGCGACTGCGAGTGCGACGCCGTCCTCGATGGAGGTGCAGGCGCCCTGTCCGATGCACGGCAGCATCGGATGAGCCGCGTCGCCGATTGCGACGATTCGATCGCCGATGATGCGTCGTGTCGGTCGTCGATCCCTCGCGAGCCATTGGCCGAGCCGATCGACCGGTGTGAGCGCCGCGATCTTGCGGACCAGCGGGTCCTCGTCCTCGGCGACTCCGGCCAGCAGCTCGTCGGCTGTCGTGTCCGTCGGTAGTGCCGGCGCTTCGACGAACCAGCAGAGCTCGCCCTTGGGGTGTCGCCACAGTCCGTAGAAGCGCTCCTTGCCGAGGACGATCGCGCCGCCCATCTCCTCGATGAGGGCACCGCCCTCGGGGATGACGGCCTGCCAGACAGCCCACGGCTTGCTGATCTTCCGGCGTAGCGCCGCATCGGGTCGCAACCGCGAACCGACGCCATCCGCAGCGACGACGAGATCTGCGCCTTCGGCTAGCAACTGGGTCGCATCGTCCAACCGCTCGTCGAACCGCACCGTGTCCGGCGCGAGGTTGTCGTAGATCGACCGAAGCAGCGCACCCCGGTCGACGTTCATGTGTGGTTGACCTGAAGAGGTCATCCGCATGGTGACGCGGTGACGCCCTCCGGTGCGGAAGTTCACGTGGTCGAACGGCTCCCCGGGCACAGCCACACCGAGCGCGTGAAGCGGCGACACCGCGTTGGTCCATAGGTTGAAGCCGAAGCCACCCGTCCGGAGCTCCGATGCCTGCTCGTGGACACGGACGTCGTGACCGTCGCGCTGCAGAGCAACCGCCGCGGTCAGTCCGGCGACACCCGCCCCGACAACGGAGATCCGCATGCCCACTCGCTCAGCGGGTGCCGAGCTCGGCATGGGCTGTGCCTTCGAGTGACCACTCGGCTTCGGTGATCCAACGGCCTCGCCACTTGTCGAGGCGCACGCAGCGATCGTCTGGCTGGTTGACCGTCACGGTCAGGCGCTTGCTGCCCAGGATGCCTCGCACCCGCCAGGTCGGCGACGACAGCCTGGTTCGGAACAACGGCGCGGTCAACAGCGGATCGCCCGGCCAGTCCTTGCCGCCTCGCCGCAACTGAATGAAGCCGAGGGATGGCAGTCCGCGCATCCCTGGCCGGCGTGCAACGGCAGACACGACTTCGAGGTGCCTTCCCGCGACCGTGATCGAGCCGTGCATTGCAGCTTTAGGTGCGAGTACGACGTGAGCCGACGGGAGCAGCTCGCGTTCCCACACCCGTCGCGGCAACGTCCACATCGGACGCTGCTCGCCCGACCACGTGAGATCCCACCGTGAGTCAGCTGCACCGCTTCCGCGGAAGCGGCCGGGCCCGACGGACGCCGATGCGCTGGTGAACGACTCGCAGTCGTCCGGGTCACCGAAAGGCTCATGCCCGTAACGCTCGACGACCGGCGCCTCGCCGGGTCTCAGTGTCCCGCGGCTCGCTCGTTCGGCGCGTGCGGCGATCGTGAGTGACGGGTTCACACACAACGATGTCGGTACGAAGAACCGTCGGTGACGTAGATGCCCGGATGTCCGCGCAGCTGATGTGACGGCTCGCAGGCGGATGTCGCCGGGTCGTCGCCGATCCGGCACGACGCGAGTGGGTGTGCCGAGAGGTAGTTTGGCGTCGCAGTCCAGCCGAGGTGTTCGCCCGGTAACTCAGCGTCGACAACGCTGCGGCGGAGTCGATGCGGATGAAGGCGCCGTCGCGCTCGCCGGCGTGACGGAGACCAGCGCGGCCAGGAAGGCACAGATCACGAGGCCGCGGGTCACGCGGCTCATTGTGCTACGAGACCGGCCTGTCGCGCAGTCAAGTGGCCCGCGGTGTAGAGCCCACGCAGGGCATCGGTGAGGGTCTCGATCGGCGGGCGGTAGCTGACGCCCAGGTCGTCGTGCACGGCAGAGTCGTCGGTGTCCTTGGCGCGAGTCAGTAGCTGCATAGCCTCGGCCGTGAAGATCGTGTTGAACGGGATCACGCGGCGGATCGCATCGAGCATCGCGCCGAGTCCGCGGTAGACGCTTCCGGGTGAAGGCACTGTGATGATTCGCCGCCCGGTAATCTGACGGAACATCCCGATGAGGTCGCTCATCGGGACCAACGTGCCGCCGACCACGTAACGGCGAGGTCCTCGCCCAGCCTGAAGCGTCGCGGCGAGCACCGCGCCGAGATCGCGGGCGTCAATCACGTTGACGCCGCCTTCGGTGACTGCCAGGAACCCGATGCGCAGGATCGAGCCGAAGCCTTCGGTGGCGTCACCGCACATCTCGCCGACTGGCGGGCCGATGACACCGCCCGGATAGACGATCGTGACCGGGGCGCCGGCGGCTTGCCGCTCTCTTGCCAGCTCGTCGGCGAGGGCCTTGGACCGGGTGTACGGGTTGGTGGCATTGATCACTGGTCGCAGGTCGGAGGTGATGATGTCGAGCTGCGGCGTGAAGAGGGCCGCGATGCTCGAGACATGTACGACGGGATCGCAACCCTCGGCGATCGCGGCGTCGATCACCGTCCGGGTTCCGTTGACATTGGTGTCGACGGTCTGCTCGGCGAGCTTGCGATCGAGCACCTCGACGACGGCCGCCGAGTGGATGACCGCATCCATGCCTTTCACGGCGCGGGCGACCGCGTCGGCGTCGACCATGTCGCCGACGGCAATGTCTATCGCCGCCGTGTCGACGCCGAGTGCGCCGAGCGTCGTCGCGACCCGCGCGGGGCGGCGGGCGAGGACGCGTATCTCATGTCCGGCGTCGAGCAGCGCGGCCACGGCGTGCGCGCCGACGAAGCCGGTCCCGCCGGTCACGAGAACCTTCATGCGCCGGCTGATTCGTTCGCGAACTGCGACTTGCCGGCCCAGAGCTGGTCACGGAGGACTCGGCGCAACAGCTTGCCGGTCTGGTCGCGCGGGATCTCCTCGATGACCGCGACCGACCGAGGGCGCTTGTACGGCGCGAGTCTCTCGGCGGCCGTCGCCTCGAGGTCGTTCAGCACGGTCGGTTCATCGGCGTCCGGCAGCAGCTGAACGAACAACGCCACGACCTCACCTCGCTCGTCGTCCGGTGCACCAACTGCGGCGAGGTCGGCGATGCCAGGCACATCGGAAAGCGCCTCGTCGATCTCCGCCGGGTAGACGTTGACGCCCGCCGACACGACGACCTCGGCGGCCCGTCCGCACAGGTAGAGGAAGCCCTCGTCGTCGAGCCGGCCGATGTCGCCGACGGTGAAGGCGTCTCCGACGTGCGCACCTTCGGTCTTGTCGTCGTCGCCCTGGTAGTGGAACAGTCGACCCTTGCTAGGAGCGAAGTAGACGGTGCCCTCGACGCCGGTCGCTACCTCGTCGCCTGCGTCGTCGAGGACCTCGACCGCCATGCCGGGGAGCGGTCGGCCGACCGTGCCGGGGCGGTCGCGCCATTCGTCGCGTCGTACGACGGTCATGCCGCCCTCGGTGAAGCCGTAGTACTCGACCAGTACGTCTCCGAGCACGTCAGCGATTGCCTGCTTGACCGGGATGGGGCACGGTTCGCCGCCGTGCAGGACGGTGCGCAGCGACCGGGGTCGCCCTGAGTCGCGAACCTCGGGGCGCAGCGCGAGGATCTGGCGGAACATGGTCGGCACCATGATCGTCGAGGTCACGTCCGGTCGACGCAGCTCGTCGAGCGCGGCTGCCGGCTCCCATTGCCGCATTACTCGCAGCGTGGCGCCGCGCGCCATCGCGCCGAAGCCGAAGGTCTGTGGGGCACCGTTGAACAGACGTGAGCAGAACAAATGGGCGCCGTCGCCAGGCAGCTCGAGGGCCTCGGCCCAGTACGCGATGCCGGCCCAGCCGGTCGCGAACGGCGTCGATCCGGAGCCGCGCATCACGACGCCCTTCGGGCGTCCCGTGGTGCCGGACGTGTAGGGCATCTTGTAGCCGCAGCGGTCGTCGCTGAGTGGCACGTCGGGCTGGTCCGCGAGCCAAGCGTCGTACGCCATGTCGATATCGATGACGGCGATGCCGCGCACGAGTGCCGCGTCACGGGCGCCGTCGCGATCGGTGATTGCGACGGTGGTGTGGGCATCGTCGAGGACGGCGCCGATCTCAGCGGCCGTCCATCCGGTTTTGAGCGGCGTGTAGGCGCAGCCGGCCCGCCATGCGCCGATCAGCGCGACGACGAACTCGACTCGGTTGCTGACGCAAATCGCGACATGGCTCCCGGGCACACCGCCGAGCGCCTCGACGCCGTTGCCGAAGCGAATGGTGGCGTCGTCGAGCTCAGCCCACGTCAGCTGACAGTGACCGTCATCGACCGCGATTCGCGAGTCATCCTCGACACCGGACAGTGCAGCGAGAGCTTGCACAGCTAGAGGAGTTGGGCGAGGTCTTCGGCGTGCTCGTCCGCCGTACCGAACTCGGTCGCCTGCAGCCAGGCGCGCTTGAGCAGGAAGTGCACCGGCACCTCCCAGGTGAACCCCATCCCACCGTGCACCTGCACGCACGATCGGGCATTGCCACACGCTGCCTCGTCCGCGAGCTGCTTGGCTCCAGCGATGGCGCGCGCGGCGTGACCAATCCCGGGATCGTCGAGCATTACCGCCGCGCTGTGGAGTGAGGCCCGGGCGAGCTCGGTGCGCACGAGCATGTCGGCGCACAGGTGCTTGACGGCCTGGAACGATCCGATCGGACGGTCGAACTGCTCGCGGGTCTTCGCGTAGTCGACGGCGAGCTCGGTCATGCGGGCGGCGAGTCCGACCTGCAGCGCCGATGTCAGCAACGCGCCTTCGAGCGACAGTTGCGTGAAGTCAGCCGCGTCGTACGCCGTCCCGATCGGCGCTGCGGCCAGTTCGTGCATTGGCGAGAGCGGGTCGAGCGGTTCGGGAAGCTCGGTGCCACTCGGGGGAGAGGCGAGCAGTGGCCCGGCTGGGTCGAGGATGAGTACCGACTTGGCGACCGCGAGGTGAGCAACCACGATCGGCGAGTGGCGCGGGTCGAGGACGGTGACCGGACCTTCGGTCGCACCGGCGGTGAGGAATGTGCCGACCAGCGGGCCCGGAACGGCGGCCCGACCGAGCTCCTCGAAGACCATCGAGGCTTCCGCCATGCCGAGCTCGAGTTCGGTGCGCAGCGAGAAGACGCCGGTGTCCACGAGCGTCCGCCACAACGCGACGTCGAAGCCGCCAGGGAGCTTCTCGAGGGGGAACGCCGAGTCGAGCACCTCGCGAACGCCTCGCTGCAGCTCGCGCTGCTCGTCAGTAGGCAAGAAATACACGGCGGTCAGCGCTCCTTGGGAAGACCGAGGATGCGTTCGCCGATGATGTTGCGCTGGATCTGCGAGGTGCCGGCCGCGATGGTGTAGTTCAGCGAGTTCAGCCGCTCGGTCGTCCACTCGCCGGTCGGCAGGCCGGCGATGTCGGTGCGTGAGACCGACGCGCGGTCGAGCACTCGTGAGCCAAGGTCCATCAGCCGCTGCCGCGCCTCGGTGTAGCGGAGCTTCAATACCGAGGCGCTCACGCCGGGTACCCCGGAGCCTGCCTCGGTGACGCCTCGTTTGGTGAGCGCCCACAGTCCGTCGAACTCCGCGGCGAGGTGGCCGATGTCGCGGCGCAGCCCGCGGTCCTCCCACGCGACCCCCGAGGAGGATGTCACCTTCTTCGCGATGGCCGCGAGGTCGCCGACCAGTCGCACCGAGTCGACGATCTGGTCGACCCACGCGGTGCCGCGCTCGAAGGACAGCGTCACCATCGTCACGCGCCAGCCGTCGTTCTCCTCACCCATCCGGTTGGACACCGGGATCCGCACGTCGTCGAAGAAGACCTCGGAGAACTCACTCGAACCGAGCAAGGTCTTGAGCGGCCGGACCGTCAGTCCGGGGGAGTCCATCGACATCATCAGCCAGCTGATGCCCTTGTGCTTGGGCGCGTTCGGGTCGGTACGGACCAGCAGCTCGCAGTAGTCGGCGACCTCGGCGTGCGAGGTCCAGATCTTGTGGCCGTTGACGACGTAGTAGTCGCCGTCGCGAACCGCGCGCGTGCGCATCGACGCGAGGTCCGATCCGGCGCTCGGCTCGCTGAAGCCCTGGCACCAGATCTCCTCACCGGACAGGATCTTCGGCAGGTGTGCGGCGCGCTGCTCGGGCGTTCCCTCGGTGACGATCGTCGGTCCGGCGTGCAGCAGCCCGACGAAGTTGACCCCGACGTACGGCGCACCGGCGCGCTCGGACTCCTCGAGGAAGATCAGGTGCTCGGTTGGCGTCGCGCCACGGCCGCCGTACTCCGTCGGCCAGTTGACGCCCGCATAGCCCGCGTCGAACAGCAGCCGCTGCCACGCGGTGTCGTACTCGCGCCGGCCGGGCCAGTCGGTGTGATGGGGCTTGGTGCCGAGGGTGGGAAGCGTCGTCGCGAGCCAGTCGCGCAGCTCGCTGCGGAAGGCGCGCTCCGCGTCCGAGTCGCGCAGGTCCACGGCCGCAAGACTAATCTGACGGGTCGTCAGATATGAATCCCGACCGACTGAGGATGTGCCGATGGGCAGGCTTGACGACAAGGTCGTCATTGTCACCGGCTCCGGTCAAGGCATCGGTGAGGGCATTGCGCTCGCGGCCGCTGCCGAGGGTGCGCACGTCGTCTGCGCGGGCCGGACGCTGGAGAAGGTCGAACGCACCGCGGCTGCCATCGAGGCGCGTGGGGTGAAGTCGCTCGCTCTCAAGTGCGATGTTCGCAAGCAGGACGACGTCAACGCCACTGTTGCGGCGACGCTGGAGAAGTTCGGCCAGATCGATGGGCTGGTCAACAACGCGCAGATGGTCGCGCTCGGCCCGGTTCTCGAGATCACTGAGAAGGACGCTCGACGTACCTGGGAGAGCGGCTTCCTGGGGTCGCTGTGGTTCATGCAGGCGGCGTACGAGTCGCTGAAGGCGACCAAGGGCTCGATCGTCAATCTCGGCACCGGCTCGGCGCTGCGCAACGACCTGCCGGGCTTCGCGCTCTATGCCGGCACCAAAGAGATGATCCGGACGATGACGCGGATGGCCGCGATCGAGTGGGGCAAGGACGGCATCCGCGTCAACGCGATGATTCCGAACGGGATGTCGCCGGGCCTGGAGATGTGGTCGGAGTTCGCGCCCAAGGAGTACGAGGAGTTCGTCAACACCATCCCTCTCGGCCGGGTTGGCCGGTTGGAAGAGGATGTCGGCCGCGCAGTCGCCTTCCTGCTCAGTGAGGATTCGGCGTACGTCACCGGCTCGACCTTGATGGTCGACGGCGGCCAGGCGTACCTCCGTTAGTTCGTCCTACCTATAAGGAGCACAGCTAGTGGGGATCTGCGACGACCGCGTCGTCATCGTGACCGGTGCCGGCGGCGGCCTGGGCCGTGCGCACGCGTTGGCATTCGCGGCCGAAGGCGCGGCCGTTGTCGTCAACGACATCGGTACGTCGCGTGAAGGCGAGGGCAGCTCCGCCCGGCCCGCGCAGTCGGTCGTCGACGAGATCCGCTCGGCCGGTGGCAGCGCAGTCGCCAACACCGACGACATCGCCGACTGGGACGGCGCCGAGTCGCTGGTGCGTACCGCGATCGAGGAGTTCGGCACCCTCGACGTACTCGTGAACAACGCAGGCTTCCTGCG
>DATAVE010000091.1:0-2786 GCA_036267875.1 Mycobacteriales bacterium | reverse complement strand
CGTCGCCGGATGGCGCTGTACGGCGCGACCGAGCACGACTTCGCGCTGGTGCGCGAGAAGAACGGCAAGCACGGTCTGGAGAACCCGAACGCGCGATACCGCAAGGCGTTCAGCGTCGAGGAGATCCTCGCCTCCGCGATGGTCGCCGATCCGCTACGGCTGCTCGAGATCTGCGCGACCAGCGATGGCGGTGCGGCGATCATCCTGACCAGCGCCGACTGGGCGGCGCGCAACGGCATCGACAAGCCCGTCGCCGTGCGCGCGATCTCGACCGTCACGCCGTCGTTTCCGCAGACCGTGATCGAGATGCCGAACTTCACCACCGACTCCGGCGTCGCCGTGCCGGACGCAGTCACGCCGTTCAAGGCAGCGATCGCGAAAGCGGCGTACGAAGAGGCGGGCATCGGACCGGAGGACCTGTCACTCGCCGAGGTCTACGACCTGTCCAGCGCCCTCGAGCTCGACTGGTATGAGGACATCGGCCTGTGCAAGGCGGGCGAGGCCGAGAAGCTGTTGCACGACGGTGACACGACGATCGGCGGCCGGATCCCGGTCAACGCCTCGGGTGGTCTGGCCTGCTTCGGCGAGGCGGTGCCGGCCCAGGCGCTCGCGCAGGTGTGCGAGCTGACCTGGCAGCTGCGTGGTCAGGCGGGAGCCCGTCAAGTCGAAGGCGCCACGTCCGGCATCACGGCGAATCAGGGCCTGTTCGGCCACGGCTCGTCCGTCCTGCTCTCCGTCTAGCCGACTTGTCAGACCCTCATGCGGCTATAGCGCGCTGAGAGCCTGACAACTATTTGATGGCGACAGGGGTGACCGGGGCTCCGGTTGCTCCGACTATCGGCTCCGGGGTTGCTGAGAGCAGGAACGCGTAGCGACCGTCGTCGGCACAGTCCGCCGCAAGCGCCTCGAGATCGAAGTTCTGGCCTTGCGGCATTCCCATCTCGACGAGGTGGAGCATGTGAACAGGGAACATCACGTTGTCGTCCTCGCCGGGGAAGACCTCGAACGACAGGTTGTCGGTAGCGACTGCGGACACACCGCGGTCGTAGAACCACTTCACCGATCCAGTCGACGCGCCTGCCGTCGAGATGCAGTACGCCATCTTGTCTCCGGCATGCAGGTGCTGCATCTGACCGGTGCGCAGCAAGACAATGTCGCCCTCGCCAACCGTGAGCTTGCCGAGCTCCTCAGCGGCATCGAGGTCGGCCGCGGTGATCGCGTGGCCGCCAGGTGCGATCTCGCCGCCGAGCGCCCGAGCGACATCCAGCAGGACCCCCCGGCCAGCGATCGCTCCGAGCTTGTCAGCGCCGAGCCGACTCGCGCCGCCCTCGTCAGTGATGCTCTCGACGGGGAAGCCGTTGTAGAGGCGGTTGCTGTAGCTGGCATGGCCGAGGGCATCCCAGTGCGTCGCGGCCTGGACCCCCATCGTCACGACGTCGTCGTTGAACCGGATCCCGCCCTCGTCGCTTCCGTACAGCTCGAAGTGGGCGATCGTCGATCGGGTCGGGTTGACGCGGCCTGGGACGAATCCGAGCTGTGGGCCATCGACCGACATCGGGATCGCCAGCGAGAAGTGCTTGCCGTCGCGCACCAACGCAGCCGCGTCACGAACGGCAGCAGACGAGATCAGGTTGAGCGTGCCGCGCTCGTCGTCCGATCCCCATCGTCCCCAGTTGTTGACCGACTTCGCGAGTTCGAAGAAGGACTCAGGGATCACTAGTCGTTGAGCGGGTTGCAGATGCGACAGGGCTTGAGCTGCGTACGTGCGGGGTTGACCTCACGCAAATCGGTACGGTCGGCGACTGCAGCGCAGTCCGGCAGATGGAAGATCGAGCCGCTCGGCGTCGCGACGTACCGCTTGGCAGCCGGGACCGCCTTGCCGCGGTCGTCGACACTCGCGCCACCAGCGAGCAATGCCTCGACGCGAGCCAGCGAGTTCGCGATCTGTCGGGTCTGGGCACGTGACTCGTTGATCCGAACCGTCTGCCAGTAGCCGAAGTAGAGGAAGCCGCCGGCGAAGATCAGGCCGAGGCCGAGGATGCCGCCGGAGATCAGGTAGTCGTTCTGCTCGAACGGCAGTGGCGTACGGGCAGCGCCGGCCCAGCCCAGGATGATGAAGATGATCCCGAGCGGCATCATGAGGCCGCCGACGATCAGCATCAGCCGGTCGAAGCGGAAGCCCGTCGAGCGAGTACGCACCGCTCGAACCTGCTCAGAGAGCCGACTGATCCGTCCCGAGGCAGCGCCCCGGTCGCCCAGGGTCTCGACCGAGGTCGTCATGACTCCTCCTCAAGACTGCATTCGGCTCCGGCGGCAAGTGCGGCTCCTGGCCACAGCCCGAGCGCTAGAGCGGCGAGCAACGCGAGCAGGATGCCGCCGACAGTCCACCACGACGACAGCGCGCTGGGCAGCGACAACGCCGATGGCGCGAGTTCCGGAGGCGGTGCCGTCACCGGCGCAGTCTGCTCGGTGCCGGGGGTAACGGGCGGGATAGTCACGCCCGGCATCCCGCTGTCTGCTGGCGGCGTGGACGCGCTCGTGGTCGGCGGGCTGTTGGTGATCGTGGGTGCCACGTAGCCCGGCGAGGAGTTTGCGGTGATGCTCGCGCCGCCGAGCTCGAGCAGGACGCCGGTGTCGTTGAGCGACGAGCGGTAGCCAGGCTTCTTCAAGCTGATGATCAGATCGCCGGAGTCCAGCGTCACCGCTGCGCCGTGGACGGTCTTCGTGGCAGGCGCGATATAGATCTGGAGGCCGACCGCTTTCAACGCGGTGTTGACCGTCTTGTT
>DATAVE010000090.1:0-5496 GCA_036267875.1 Mycobacteriales bacterium | reverse complement strand
CGTCACGCTGCCTGAGGGCACCGAGATGGTCATGCCGGGCGACAACACCGAGATGTCGGTCGAGCTGATCCAGCCGGTCGCCATGGAAGACGGTCTGCGGTTCGCGATCCGCGAGGGCGGCCGGACCGTCGGCGCGGGCCGGGTCACCAAGATCAACGAGTAACTAGGCGTACGAGGGGGCGGCCGGCCTCAACCACCGGCCGCCACCAACCAGCGCAGAGCACCAAAAAGCAGCAGCAGCGGCAACAACCGAAGGAATGTGAAGAGAAGCCATGGCGGGACAGAAGATCCGCATTCGGCTCAAGGCCTACGACCACGAGATCATCGACTCCTCGGCGCGCAAGATCGTCGAGACGGTGACTCGTACGGGTGCGCAGGTCGCGGGTCCGGTGCCGCTGCCGACTGAGAAGAACGTCTACTGCGTGATCCGCTCGCCGCACAAGTACAAGGACTCGCGCGAGCACTTCGAGATGCGCACGCACAAGCGCCTGATCGACATCCTGGACCCGACGCCGAAGACGGTCGACTCGCTGATGCGCCTCGACCTCCCCGCCGGTGTCGACATCGAGATCAAGCTCTAAGGGCAAGACGTCATGGGTGTGAGAGAGCAGAAGGGAATCCTGGGCGAGAAGCTCGGGATGACCCAGGTATGGGACGCCGCGAACCAGCTCGTCCCGGTGACCGTCGTCAAGGCAGGACCCTGCGTTGTCACGCAGGTCCGCACGCCGGAGCGCGACGGTTACGACGCCGTGCAGCTTGGCTTCGGTGCGGTTGACCCACGCAAGGTCAACAAGCCCGAGACCGGTCACTACGAGAAGGCTGGCGTCCCCCCCCGTCGCTACCTGGTCGAGATCCGCACGACGGACGCCTCGACCTACGAGATTGGCCAGGAGGTGACGGCCGAGGTGTTCGAGGCCGGCGCACTGGTCGACGTCGTGTCGACGAGCAAGGGCAAAGGCTTCACCGGTGTCATGAAGCGTCACGGCTTCTCCGGTCTGGGCGCTGGTCACGGCGTTCAGCGCAAGCACCGCTCGCCCGGCTCGATCGGCGCCTGCGCGACTCCGTCGCGCGTGTTCAAGGGTCTGAAGATGGCCGGTCGTCACGGTGGTGCTCGCACCACAACGATGAACCTGAAGGTCCACGCGGTTGACGCCGAGAAGGGGATGTTGCTGATCAAGGGCGCCATCCCCGGCCCGAAGGGCTCGCTCGTGCTGGTCCGGACCGCCGCGAAGGCTCCGCTGGCAGGAGGTGCCATCTGATGGCCACCGTCGATGTGAAGTCGCCGACTGGCTCGGTGACCGGCTCGGTCGAGCTGCCCGACGCGGTGTTCGACGTAGGTGTCAACATCCCGCTCGTGCACCAGGTCGTCGTCGCACAGCTTGCTGCCGCACGGCAGGGCACGCACGACACCAAGACCCGTGGTGAGGTCAGCGGCGGTGGCCGCAAGCCCTACCGCCAGAAGGGCACCGGTCGCGCCCGTCAGGGTTCGACCCGCGCGCCGCAGTTCGCCGGCGGTGGCGTGGTCCACGGCCCGACGCCGCGGTCCTACGCCCAGCGCACGCCCAAGAAGATGAAGGCCGCAGCGCTGCGCTCGGCACTGTCTGACCGGGCTCGCGGCGGCAAGCTGCACGTCGTCTCCGGCTTGGTCGAAGGGGACACCCCGTCGACCAAGGCCGCCTCGACCGCACTCGCAACGATCGCGACGAGCCGCCACCTGCTCGTCGTGGTCGAGCGCACCGACACGCTGACCTGGAAGAGCCTGCGCAACGTTCAGTCGGTGCACCTGCTCGCCCCCGACCAGCTCAACACCTACGACGTGCTCGTCTCCGACGACCTGATCTTCACCGAGGGCGCGCTCCAGGCGTTCATCAACGGTGGCGGTAAGGCCACGGACAAGGCTGAGTCGACTGAGGCCAGCGAGGAGAGCGCATGAGCCGCATCGCAGACCCCCGCGACATTTTGCGCGGACCGGTCATCTCCGAGAAGAGCTATGGCCTGCTCGACGACGGCAAGTACACCTTCCTCGTCAGCAAGGACGCCAACAAGACCCAGATCCGCATCGCGGTCGAGCAGGTGTTCAACGTCCGTGTTCTCTCGGTCAACACGCTGAACCGCCCGGGCAAGCGCAAGCGGATCCGTGCCGGCTTCGCGACGCGCAACTCGACCAAGCGCGCGATCGTCGCGCTCGCGCCGGGCGACCGCATCGATCTGTTCGGAGGCCCGGTCTAAATGGGTGTTCGCAAGTACAAGCCCACAACTCCGGGTCGGCGCGGTTCAAGCGTCGCCGACTTCGTCGAGATCACGCGTACCGAGCCCGAGAAGTCGCTGGTCCGCCCGCTGCACAGCAAGGGTGGCCGCAACGTCCACGGCCGCGTCACGGTTCGTCACCAGGGTGGCGGACACAAGCGCGCCTACCGCGTGATCGACTTCCGTCGCCACGACAAGGACGGCGTGCCGGCCAAGGTCGCGCACATCGAGTACGACCCGAACCGTACGGCGCGCATCGCGCTGCTGCACTACGCAGACGGCGAGAAGCGCTACATCATCGCGCCGGCGAAGCTGTCGCAGGGTGACCGCATCGAGTCGGGTGCGTCGGCCGACATCAAGCCGGGCAACAACCTGCCGCTGCGCAACATCCCGGTCGGCACGGTCGTGCACGCCATCGAGCTTCGGCCCGGCGGCGGTGCGAAGATCGCTCGCTCCGCCGGCACCAGCGTCCAGCTCGTCGCCAAGGACGGTGGCCTGGCCCAGCTGCGCATGCCGTCGGGTGAGATCCGCAACGTCGACGCGCGCTGCCGCGCGACCATCGGCGAGGTCGGCAACGCCGAGCAGTCGAACATCAACTGGGGCAAGGCCGGCCGCATGCGCTGGAAGGGCAAGCGCCCGACCGTCCGTGGTGTCGCCATGAACCCGATCGACCACCCGCACGGAGGTGGCGAGGGCAAGACGTCCGGCGGCCGTCACCCGGTCAGCCCGTGGGGCAAGCCGGAAGGTCGCACCCGCCAGGCCAACAAGGAAAGCGATCGCATGATCGTCCGCCGCCGCAAGGCCACGAAGCGGCGCTAGGAGCAGACACAGATGCCACGCAGCCTTAAAAAGGGTCCTTTCGTCGACGACCACCTCGCCAAGAAGGTGGACGTGCAGAACGAAAAGGGCACCAAGAACGTGATCAAGACGTGGTCGCGTCGCTCGATGATCGTGCCGACGATGCTCGGTCACACCATCGCGGTGCACGACGGGCGCAAGCACGTCCCGGTGTTCGTGACCGAGTCGATGGTCGGGCACAAGCTCGGCGAGTTCGCCCCGACGCGTACCTTCCGCGGTCACGTGAAGGATGAGCGGAGGGCACGTCGTGTCTGACACCACCACGCCGCTCAACGACGAGGTCATCGGCAAGGCGACTGCTCGCCACGTGTCGATGTCGCCGACGAAGGCGCGTCGGGTCATCGACCTGGTTCGCGGCCTGCCCGCGGCCGACGCTCAGGCGATCGTTCGCTTCGACCCGCACGCTGCGGCCGAGCCGATCGGCAAGGTCCTCGACTCTGCGATCGCGAACGCCGAGCACCTCGCGCACGTTCGCAACCTGCGACTCGACCCTGACGACCTGATGATCGTCGAGGCCTACGTCGACGAGGGTCCGACGCTGAAGCGGTTCCGTCCGCGCGCACAGGGCCGGGCGTACCGGATCCGCAAGCGGACCTCGCACATCACGATCGTCGTTGCACCTCACGACTCGGAGGCCGCCCTTCCGGGCGGTCCCCACAGGAAGGCACGCTGATGGGTCAGAAGGTCAACCCCAACGGCTTCCGGCTGGGTATCACCACCCGCCACAAGAGCCGCTGGTACGCCGACAAGCTCTACCGCGACTACGTCGCGGAGGACGTCGCGATCCGTCGCCTGCTCACCAAGGGCATGGAGCGCGCGGGGATCAGCCGCGTCGAGATCGAGCGCACCCGTGACCGCGTCAACGTCGACATCCACACTGCTCGGCCGGGCATAGTCATCGGCCGTCGCGGCGCGGAGGCCGACCGGATTCGTGGCGACCTCGAGAAGCTCACCAACAAGCACGTGAACCTCAACATCCTCGAGGTCAAGAACCCCGAGGTCGACGCCCAGCTCGTCGCGCAGGGTGTCGCTGAGCAGCTCTCGAGCCGTGTCAGCTTCCGTCGCGCGATGCGCAAGGCGATGCAGTCCGCGATGAAGAGCGGCGCCAAGGGCATCCGAGTGCAGTGCGGTGGCCGTCTCGGCGGCGCCGAGATGAGCCGTTCGGAGTTCTACCGCGAAGGACGGGTGCCGCTGCACACGCTGCGCGCGAACATCGACTATGGCTTCTACGAGGCGCGTACGACCTTCGGCCGGATTGGCGTGAAGGTCTGGATCTACACCGGCGACGAGGTCATGACCCGCGAAGAGGCTGCCGCGGCAGCCGCCCTGCGGGCCCGTGACCAGCGCAACCGTCGGCCGCAGAAGCGTGACCGGCCTTCGACGGCAGCCAGCGCTGCTGTTAACGGTGGCCCGGGCGCGTCAGCGACGGCTGTCGTGGATGACGCGGCACCGGTCGAGTCGGTCGCCGACGCAGTCGTCGAGGCGTTGGTCGAGGCTGCCGTCGAAGCCGCTCCCGCGGCTGCGGCCGAGACCACGACTGAAGAGGCCTGAGCCATGTTGATTCCACGGCGGGTCAAGCACCGCAAGCAGCACCACCCGAACCGCTCCGGCGCGGCCAAGGGCGGCACGCGCGTGACGTTCGGCGAGTACGGCATCCAGGCGCTCGAGCCGGCGTACGTCACCAACCGCCAGATCGAGTCGGCGCGTATCGCGATCACCCGGCACATCCGTCGTGGCGGCAAGGTCTGGATCAACATCTACCCGGACCGTCCGCTGACGAAGAAGCCCGCTGAGACCCGCATGGGTTCAGGTAAGGGCTCGCCGGAGTGGTGGGTCGCCAACGTCAAGCCGGGTCGCGTGATGTTCGAGCTGTCCTACCCGAATGAGCAGACCGCTCGTGAGGCGCTCACTCGAGCGATTCACAAGCTGCCCATGAAGTGCCGCATCGTGATGCGCGAAGTGGGTGAGGCGTGATGGCAGCCGGAATCGCGGCAGTCGAGTTGCGTGGTCTCGAGGACGACGAGCTGGTCACCAAGCTCAAGGAGTCCAAGGAAGAGCTGTTCAACCTGCGCTTCCAGTCGGCGACCGGACAGCTGGACAACAACAAGCGCCTGCAGACGGTTCGTCACGACATCGCGCGCATCTACACCGTCATGCGCGAGCGCGAGTTGGGGCTTACCAATGCCCCGACCGCCGGCGAGCTAGTGGCTGAGTGAGGAAGCGATGAGCGAAGCAACCAATACAGAGACGCTGGAGCGCGGGTTCCGTAAGACCCGTGAGGGCTACGTCGTCAGCGACAAGATGACCAAGACGGTCACTGTCGAGGTCGAGGACCGCGTCCAGCACCCGCTCTACGGCAAGACGATCCGCCGGACTCGCAAGGTCAAGGCG
>DATAVE010000089.1:0-10688 GCA_036267875.1 Mycobacteriales bacterium | reverse complement strand
GCTCCTCGGCACGATTCCCTACAAGGGCAAGCTGCGGGAGGTCACCTACAAGGGGCACCCGCTCCACACGTACATCCACGACAACAGCAAGGGCGACGTGCTCAACATCGGAAACCGTCAGTTCCACGGCTCTTGGTACGCACTCAACGCCAACGGTGGAGAGGTCAAGTAGTCGTGCAAGGACGTCGATTGAAGGCCCTCTGTTACGCGTCCGTCGCGAGCTGCTGTGTTCTCGGCTTCGGGCTGAGCACCGCGGCCAGCGCGAACGTGTCGAATGCCAAGGCGCCCGCCGTGGCTGCAGTCGCGCCGGCCGGTGACTCGAGTGGCAGCAAAGTCCTGCGCGTCGGCACCTACCACGGCATCAAAGGCCAGTTCGCAACGATCCAGGCGGCGGTCGACGCCGCTCGACCCGGTGACTGGATCCTGGTTGCGCCGGGCGACTACAAGACGAGCTCGAGCAAGGCACCGGCCGACGCACCAAACATCCCGTCCGGCGTCCTCATCACCACCCCTGACCTGACCATCCGCGGGATGAACCGCAACTCGGTGGTCGTGGACGGGACCAAGCCGGGCTCGAGCAAGTGCAGCAGCAAACCGGCAGCACAAAACTACGGCCCGAAGCATGTGGGCCTCAACGGCATCGTGGTCTACCAGGCCAACGACGTGAACGTCGAGAACCTGACCACCTGCAACTTCCTGAGCGGCCCCGGCGGGGACACCGGGAACGAGATCTGGTGGGACGGCCTCAACAGCCAGAACAAGATCCACGGCTGGGGCTTCCTGGCGACCTATCTGTCGACAACCTCGACCTTCTACGGCGGTGTCTCGGACGCCGCGGCGTACGGCTTGTTCTCGAGCGCCTGGCAGGGCGGCCTGTTCGCCCATGACTACGGCAGCAACTTCGACGACGCCGGCTTCTACATCGGCGCCTGCCATCAAAAGTGCACGCAGATCATCATGGACAGCCAGTCCGAGTACAACGCGCTCGGCTACTCCGGCAGCAACTCCGGCGGCACGATGTTGATCGAGCACAACCTGTTCGACCACAACGAGGACGGCTTCGACACCAACAGCCAGAACGGCGACAACCCGCCGCCGCAGGATGGCTCGTGCCCGAAGGGGATCGCCCCGCCGATCAAGGGTGCCAAGACCTGCTGGGTGCTCTACAAGAACACGTTCGCCGACAACAACAACCCCAACGTCCCGAAGTCGGGCGAGGCAGCGCAGGGGCCTGTCGGCACTGGGGCATCGTTCTCCGGCGCGCGCAACGACACGGTGATGGACAACACGTTCAAGAACAACGGCTCCTGGGGCACCATCGTCGTGCCCTTCCCGGACAGCGGTGGCCCGTGCACGGGCGGCACGCCGAACTTCGTGATCACCGGACCCGGCAGCTGCCTGTACGACGAGTTCGGCGACAACCTCGTCGGAAACCACTACGTAAATAACGGGTTCTTCGGAAATCCGACCAACGGTGACTTCGACCAGCTCAACCTGGAGAGCGGCGAGCCGACGAACTGCTACAGCGGCAACACCGACGCCAGCGGGAAGCTGAGCTCAGGCTCGGCGATGCTGCAAACCACATACCCGTCGTGCACCGGTAAGGACGTCCCGGCGAACTTGAACGCGCTGTTCCTGGACGAGGTGTTGTGCAACACGCAGGTTGCGCTGGTCGCCGGCGTCAGCATCCCGTGCCTTCCGACGGACCACTACCCACGACAGACGAAGGTGGTCATGCACCCGCTGCCCAAGAACCTCGAGTCGATGCCGAACCCGTGCGCCGACGTCCCGAAGAACCCGTGGTGCCCCAGCAAATGAGCGAAGACCGCATCGAAGTCTCACGCCTGATCAACGCCTCGCCGGAGAAGATCTTCGCGCTGTTGTCGAGTCCTGCCGGGCACGTCGCGATCGACAGCTCGGGCATGCTGCAGTCCTTCACCGGAGATCCCGCCAAGGCGGTCGGCGACACCTTCGACATTCACATGGACCGCGAGTCACTCAACGACTTCCCGGACATGGGCAAGTACGACGTGACGATCCTGATCACGACGTATGAGCAGGACCGCGAGATCGCCTGGACAGTGACGGGTCGGCTCAACCTCGGCCACGTCTACGGCTATCGGCTCGAGCCGAAGGACGGCGGCACGCTGGTCACCCAGTACTACGACTGGTCGACGATCGAGCAGAACTGGCGCGAGATGAACATCTTCCCGGTGATCTCCGAGACGGCATTGCGCGCCACCCTCGGCATCCTCGCGAGGACCGTGGAGCATTAACCTCGGAGCCAGCTAGAGAGGCTTGAACGTCTGCAACGGTCCTTGACCTCGCCACAGACCGACGCCGGGTGCCAGCACCCAGACAGTGCCTCGCGCGTCAGCCGTTATGGACGCAGAAGCGCCGCCCAGGTTGACCCCTTCGGCGCCGTGCCACGAAGCGCCCCGATCCAAGCTGATCGCCAGCTCGTTCGGCGTCGCCATCAGCAGTTGGCCATTCCGCAGCGCGGTAAGCCCCTCGAAGTCTCCGGCCGGCAAGTCCTGGGGATTGCGGTACGGCGCAATCGATGGAAAGGCAGCGGCCTGAAACCAGGTGCCGCCCTCATCGGACGAGAGCTCGATCCCCTTCGTCTCGGTCCCTGCTGCAGCGCCACCCCCGCATACCGCCCACCACTCGCGCGCGCGTCCGTCGAGATCCGACGCGAGAGCCTCGAGCTCCTCCCACCTCATCTCGACAGTGCGGCCGCGGACGCGTACGGGCGTCTTCGCCCCACATGGCGGCCCGGCGACCCGCCAATGCCTGCCGCCGTCGTCAGTGACCTCGGCGAGCTGGTCCACGTCACTTTCCGACGGGTCCAGCATGGCTGTCTGTCCAGACGATGCGACCAGTGTGGGCGTGAAGTACCTGCTGACCTCGTACGGCAGCGGCGTGGTTGGCGTCCAGGTGTCCGCCCCACCTAAGGCATTGGTCGACACGAGCAGCACGCACTGACTGCCTTGGCACGACTCACTCAGCGCCCAGGCGATCTCGTCCTTGACGGTCAGCTCGAGCACTCGACCCGGCAACCCAACGGTCTGCCAGGTCGTGCCGCCGTCGTCGGTGGTGATCACTTTGCCGGCGACCAGCACGGCACCGACCCGTGGGGAGGCGAACGCCAGGGATGGGATCGCGTAGCCGCGAAGGCCGACCGGCAGCATCGTCCCGGCTTCGTGCCAGGTGTGCCCGCCATCTGTGCTGGTCGCCAGCCAACCGCGACCAGGCGAGACCGGAAGTGACGACCACAGTCCGACAAGGTCGCCCGAACCGACCGCCTCGATCGAACGCAAGCCGGTCACGGCAACCGGGCCACGCCGCGCAGCCGCACCCGGTGAGACCCGAACAGACGCGATCGAGGCCACAGCCGATGGAGACGAAGACTGTCCGCTCGAGCTTGCTCGCGGAGAAGAAGCCGCAGAGCAGCCGGCGAGCGGCAGCGACAAGACGGCCGCGACCAGCCAGCCACCACGCCCCATGCTGATCAGACGCAGTGCATCGCCGTCCGGTTGGGCGAGATGGTTCAGGAGCTGAGCGGCGAGAGCGTCAGCGTGAACGTGCCCTTGTCGGTGGCGCTAACGGACTGGTCCTCGAGGTCCAGATGACCGACGCCCTTGAACGCGTCGCCGGCAAGATCGCCGGTTGCCTTCGTGGTGTGGAACGCAAAGCGAAACGGGCCGATACACGTCGGGTACGACGAGGGGGTCCGCTGGCTGTGACCCAGGACCGTGATCGCGCCCTTCGCCGTCACGAGCCGAACGCTCACGCTGCAGTCGCCATTCGCGATGAACCCCGGAGAGGTCACGTCACCGCGGATCTTGGCAGCGCCGATCGAGAAATGCGCGGTGCCGACCACGGCGCGCTGCGTGCCGGTGTCGGGATTACCGGCCAGCACGTGCCACGCGCCTTGGCCATGCCCGGTAAGCGCGGCCGACGCCACAGACGCCGTCGCGGCTCCTGTCGCAAATGCTGTCGCCGCAAGCGAGACGGCAACGATCGTCGTTCCTCTGACGCTTCGCATGGCCGTGCCTTTCCCCGAGTGATGTCTTGGGGATTGGACGGCGCAGAACGCTTGCCGGTTCCTTGGGCTAGAGCTTGGCCGCCTCTGGCATCACGCGCTCGGCGATGATCTCCAGCGGCCTGATCGAGGCAACGTTGGGCACCGTGCCGTGGAAGTGTGTGACACCGAGCTCGTGCATCGAACGCATCGTCTCGAGCATCGCGTCGACGTTCTCGCCGTCCTGGCCTGGGTCCATCGAGCCCATGACGGTCTTCTCGATGGTGTCGTAGTCGCGGCCGACGTCCTCGCAGTGCTGGCGCAGGACATCGAGCTTGTGCGCAACCTCGGACGGGTCGTAGGCGAAGAGGTTGCACGCATCGGCGTACTGCGCGACCAGCCGCAACGTCTTCTTCTCGCCACCGCCGCCGATCAGGATCGGCGGGTGCGGACGGGTGATCGACTGGGGCGAGTTCAGGGTGCGCTCGAGCTGGTAGTGCTTGCCGTCGAACGCGCCATCGTTGTCACTCCACATCTGCAGACAGATCTGCAGCGCCTCCTCGAGCCGCTCGAACCGCTCCGCGGTCGGCGGGAAGAACAGGCCGAGACCGCGCGACTCCTCTTCGTTCCAGGCTGCGCCGATGCCGAGGTAGGCACGACCCTCCGAGAGGACATCGAGAGTCGTCACCTGCTTCGCGAGCAGACCCGGTGAGCGGTAGACGACGCCGGTCACCCAGGCGAGCAACTTGATGCGCGACGTCCGCGCGGCCAGATAGCCGAGGGTGGTGTAGGCCTCGAGCATCTCGGCCTCGGGCGGGCCGAGGTGGCCGATCTGCCAGACATGGTCCATCACGGAAAGCTTCGTGAAGCCAAGCTGTTCGGCCTCGGTGGCAATCGTGGTCAGGTCGCCGGCCAGCTGCTGGGGACCTGCGGGGAATGTGAACTGCGAGATGTGTACGCCAAGCTCCATGAGCTCACGCTAGACCCGCAGCAAAAACGATCCGTGAACCGCTGGGTACAGCGGGCTGTATCCAGCGGTTCACCGACCGACTAGCTAAAGCGCGGGCACTCGCTCAAGGCCTTCTTGTGGAAGGTCTTCTGGAAGTACCCACTGCCGTATGCAATGCACTGCAGGACGTACCAGAAGCCTTCGGCTCCGGTCAGCTGAACAAGTCCGCCATCGTTCAGTGCCTTCTTCGCAGGAACCTTGGCGAAGTAGCCGGCGCCGAACAGGCAGCACAGGATCGTGTACCAGGTCTTCTCGCCACTGGTCATCTCGCCGAGGCCCGCCTCTTCGAGTGCCTTCGACATCGGCACCTTCGCGAGATAGCCCGCACCGATGTAGATGCAGAGGAGGACGTACCAGACCTTCTCCGCGCCCGTTTGCTCGGCGAGCCCCCGGTTGGCGAGTGCCTTCTTGTACGGCACCTTCGCGATGTAGCCGGCCCCGAACAGGATGCAGAAGAACGTGTACCAACCGTTCTCCGCGCTGGTGCGCACGATCTTGCCCGAGCCTGGAGGTGTCATCCCGGCAGACGGCGCGCCGTATGGAGCAGGTGGAGCCGGAGGCGGCATCGACGGGGGCGGCATCGGCGGGGGCGGCGGAGGTGGCGGGGGTGGCATCGCCGACAGTGGCGCGGGCGGTGCGGGCGGTGCGGGCGGCGGCGGTACCGCCGATGGCGGCACTACTGCTGGTACCGGCTCCGACGGAGTTGCAGGCTGAATCGACCCCGGAAGCGGCGATCCGGGAAGTGCGCTGGGCTGTTCTGGTGCTTCGCCGCCTGGTGGCTGCTCGCTCATTGCTCTCCCCTTTGTTGGCCCGCCTGCGTGAAGTGTGCAACGGAAAACGCCGGGCGTCTCCCATTCGGGCGACCCCCGGCGTTTTTGCCGTTCGAAGAACTCGGTCTAGCCGACGCTCTCGCGGTATCGCGTGGTCGACACGACCGGGTCGGTGTCGATCTTCGGGATGACGTGCTCACCGAGCAGCTTGATGGTGCGCAGCGTGTCCTCGATCTTCGCGGGACCGATGCCGAACACCAGCTGGTCGATGCCGGCCTCTTCCCAGCGCTTGCACTGAGCGAGCGCGTCGTCCGGGTCGCCCATCACGATGCCGCCGAAGTCCGAGGCCATCTTCGCGGTCTCGAGCGTCGGCTCGGGAAGCGTCTGCGGCCACGGCGGAACCCACTCAGGCGCGGGGAACGTGTCGTGGTAGCGGTAGACGTTGGAGACGAGGTAGTTCGGCTTGGAGTCGACGTAGGACTGGTAGGCCGTCTGCTTGTCCTCGGCAACGTACGCCGCGATGCACGACATGATGTTGTCGTTGACGAAGGAGCCGATCGGCTCGGCGTTGGCGATGCCGTCCTTGTAGGACTTGCGCAGCTTGTCGACCTTGTCCCAGCGGTCGAGGGAGAAGCCGAGCACGCCAAGACCCATGCGACCGGCCATCTCGTACGACGGCGGGTTGCCTGCGGCGTACCACATCGGCGCGTGCGCCTTGCCGTACGGACGGGGCAGGATCTTGCGCGGCGGGAGCGACCAGTACTTGCCCTTGTAGCCCTCGTAGGTCTCCTGGGTGAACATCTTCGGGAACTCCCGGATGACGTCCTCCCAGATCTCCTTCGTCTGGTTGGTGTCGGTGACACCGAGGTGGTCGAGGAAGCCGAGGATCTCGTGGCTTCCCGCGCCGCGGCCGGTGCCGAACTCGACCCGGCCATTGCTGATCTGGTCGATGTAGTTGATCCGCTCGGCGAGCTTCGCGGGGTGGTTCACCGCGGGCAGCGGGTTGAAGATGCCGCCACCGATGTGGATCCGCTCGGTCTTCGCGGCGAGGTAGCCGGCGACGACGTCGTTGGCGGACAGGTGCGAGTACTCGTCGAGGAAGTGGTGCTCGGTCAGCCAGACGAACTTGAAGCCCGCCTTGTCTGCCGCGATGACCGCCTCGAGATCCTCGAAGATCGCGTGGTGCTCGGCGTCAGGATCGACCTCACGACGGCTGTTGGGCACGTAGTTCTGAATGAAAAGGCCGAACTCCATCAGCTTGCTCCCGTGGTCCTTGGTGCAGAGCCTATTGGGCTCTGAGCAATTGCATTATATGGCATAACGTTATGTAGGAATCAAGAGCCTTCTGCCGGCTTCACCGGGCGCCAGAAGACCGCCAGGAGGCCGATCGCGCCGAGGACTCCGAGCAGCGAGACCAGCAGTCCTTTCCCGCCGTACATCCAGCTTCCGATGTTGAACGCGTTGTCGAGAGAGAACTTGCCACCGCCGAGTGCGGCGAGCCCGAACGACGACATGGTGATGAACAGGACGTACTCGTAGCCCTCGCCCGGCCGGAAGATGAAGTAGCCGTTCTTGTAGTGGTTCGTGATCAGCGCGACAAGCATCACGCCGATGACGCCGGCCGCGGCGAGCGGGGTCAGCAGGCCGAGGATCAGCAGCGGCGCGACACCAAGCTCGGTGAAGGTTGCGAAGCGCGCGTGCAGCCAGCCGGGCTTCATCCCGAGCGACTCGAACCACCGACCGGTGCCGGCCAGCTTGCCGCCACCGAACAGGTGGTTGTAGCCGTGCATGAACATCGGGATGGCAAGCGTGACGCGAATGATCAGCGCTGCGTAGTCAACGCCATGGAACGAGGCGTACATCAAACCCCCTCAGGTGCGGCGCCGTGCAGCGCCTCTGTAACGGCAGCGGCCGCGGCGCGCAGCCGGGCAACAGTGAAGTGAAGATCCGACAGCGGCGAGTCACCGTCGCTGAGGCGGACCGAACCGGTGAGTACTGCGGACAGCACCATGACGACCGAGCCGCCCGGTCCGAATACCGGAGTGGACACCGTCCGCTCATCGCCTGGGTCGGCGATCGGCGACTCGTAGTCCGGCGGCAGCATCCCGATCAGCTGGTGCAGCTGCTCGGTGGTCTCCTCGGCGTGCAGCGTCGGGTCCGGCCGCGACATCACCTGCGCGGCTTGCTGGTGCCAGCGATGACCTCGACCGACCGAGTAGCCGGCCGCGCGGACCTCAGCCAATGTGCGCTGTAGCGCCTCGACCGTCTCGGGCGGGGCGGACTTGTCGAGACGGTCGAACCAGACCTTCTGCGCAGACTCCGGTGCCCACGCGACGAACGCCGTGCCGACGGGCGGCTCGAACGGGATCCGCTGACCAACCGCCGTCGGCAGTGAGAAGTCGGACTCGAGCTGGCCGGCACGAGCCAGCAGCACCATGTCGGCACCGACGACCGTGCTCGCGACACACTCGACCTCGAGCTCCTGCGCGAGTCGCTCCATGTAAGGGCGGGCGAGGTCGGCCGAGCGCATCTGCAAGCCGAGGTCGGACTCCCACGCGGCAAGCGACAGCGAGGAGAAGCGGCCGTAGCCACCCTGAAAGAAGACGAGCGGCAACGTGTTGCCGACGACGTCGAGGTTGCGTACCCGGCCGATCACGATGAAGTGGTCGCCGGCCTCGTGGACCACCTCGAGGTCGCAGTCGATCCAGGCGAGGCTGCCGTCGAGCATCGGGCAGCCCGAGCTTGCGGGCCGCCAGGAGAGGTCTGCGAACTTGTCGCCACCACTGATTGCGAACGTCCGGCAGACCGACTCCTGATCGGAGCCGAGAATGTTGACGCAGAAGCGGCCGTAGTCGCGGATCTTGGGCCAGCTGCTGGAGTTCTTGTCGGGCATGAACGCGACGAGCGGCGGGTCGAGCGACACCGAGCTGAACGAACCGATCGCGAGGCCTCCCGGCTTGCCGTCGACATCTAGACCGGTGATCACTGCCACCCCGGTCGGGAAGTGACCGAGCACCCGCCGGAAGTGCTTGGGGTCAATGGGCTGAGCGTCGATCGGCCCGGGATCGATCGCTTCTGTCATTAGGCGTCGCCAGTTGCGCCGAGTGCGAACTCGCGCAGCTCGAACTTCAGTACCTTGCCCGACGCATTGCGCGGCAACGATTCCACGACGGTGACGCTACGCGGTGCCTTGAAGTTGGCCATGTGCTCCCGGCACCAGGCGACCAGCTCATCAGGGTCCACATTGGCGCCCGGCCGCTCCACGACGAACGCGATCCCCACCTCGCCGAGTCGCTCGTCCGGGATACCGACGACCGCAACCTCGGCGACGCCGTCGTATCGGGCGATGAACTGCTCCACCTCTGCGGGGTAGGCGTTGAATCCGCCGACGACGTACATGTCCTTGAGCCGGTCGGTGATCCGGACGTTGCCCGCCTCGTCCATCACCGCGATGTCGCCGGTGTGCAGCCAGCCGTCCGGATCGATCGCCTGCGCCGTCGCCTCGGCGTCCTGGTAGTAGCCCTTCATGACGTTGTAGCCGCGTACGACGACCTCGCCCGGCTCGCCGATCGGTACCTCGTAGCCATCGGCGTGAAGGATGCGTACCTCGGTGTCGGGGATCGCGCGGCCGGACGTCGTAGCGATCGTCTCCGGGTCATCACCTTGCCGGCACATCGTCACGGTGCCGGTCGCCTCGGTCAGGCCGTACGCCGTCAGCACCGTCTCGACGGTCAGTTCGTCGCGCAGTCGTTCGACCAGCACCACGGGTACGACGGCCGCGCCGGTCACGACGAGCCGCAGCGAGGAGATGTCGCGCTGCGCCCGGTCGGGCGAATCGAGGATCGACTGGTGCAGGGTCGGCGGGCCAGGAAGCACTGTGATCCGCTCGCGCTCGATCAGGTCGAGCACTGCAGGCACGTCGAAGACCGGCTGCGGCACGATCGTGGCGCCGCGAAGCAGACAAGCGATGATCCCGGCCTTGTAGCCGAACGTGTGAAAGAAGGGGTTGACGACGAGGTAGCGGTCGCCGGTACGCAGCCCGACGATCCGGGCCCAGGCATCGAACACCTGCAGTGTCTGGGCGTGCGTCGTGACGACGCCCTTGGGCTTGCCAGTCGTCCCCGACGTGAAGATCAGGTCGCCGGTGTCGTCGGGATAGACCCCGCCCATCCGGGTCGAGACGTCATGCGTCGGTCCACCTGCCCACAACGACGGGCCGAGGACGACTGCTCGCCCGTTCCAGTCGGCCAGCATCGCTGGGTAGTCGTTGCCGAGGAAGGGCGCCGAGATGAAGCAGAGCTTCGCGCCGCTGCGGTCGAGAATCCACGCGGCTTCCTCGCCCTTGTAGCGAGTGTTCAGCGGAACGAGTACGCCACCGGCGGTCAGCGCGCCGAGGGCGGCGACGATCCACTCCAGGCTGTTCGGAGCCCAGATCCCGACGCGGTCACCCGGCTCGACGCCGAGCCGGATGCACTCCCCCGCCGTAGCGTGAACCAGATCGGCGAGCTCGGCGAACGACACCCGCCGGTCACCATCGACGACAGCCTCGGCATCGCCGAACGCCGCTGCGGCCGTCTCGACGAGACGGGGAATGGTCGGAGGTACGCCGCCCCTCATTTCAGGGACCTACTCACCGAGGATGCCGCCCGCCTTCAGAGTTGCGATTCGCTCGTCGTCGTACCCGCAGACGTCGCGCAGCACGTCGGCGGTGTGCTGACCGTTGGTCGGCGCCTTGTCCGGCACAGGCAAAGTCTCGCCCACGAACCGCACCGGGAAGCCGAGTTGGTCTGCACCCAGCTGAGAGGCAGGGATCCAGCCGAGTCGGTCCGCGAACTGCGGGTCGTCGGCGAGGGTGTGCGGGGTGTTGACCGGCGCGATCGGGGTG